>CALGTD010000108.1 GCA_937901895.1 uncultured Spartobacteria bacterium
GTGGCGTGCGGCGAGTTCAGGCTGCAGGACGCGGCGCGCACGCCGTTCAAGTTTTGCTTTGGCGCTTCCCCCTGCGTCCCGGCGACGACGTTCGAGACGGCCGGCGGGGAACTGGATCTCTACGCAGTGCGGGCGCTGCTGGCGCGGGACGACATCGGATACCTCAGCGAGGTGATGAACTGGCCGGGGGTCCTTGCGGGCGACGCGGACATGCTTGCAAAGATCGCGGCGGCGAAGGCGGTGGGGAAACCCGTGGACGGTCATGCGCCGGGGTTGCGTGGCGCGGATGCGGCGAAATATGCCGCGACAGGCATCGAGACGGACCACGAGTGCTTCACGCTCGAGGAGGCGCTCGACAAGATCGTCGCGGGAATGTGGATCTCGATTCGCGAGGGTTCGGCGGCCCGGAATTTCGCCGCGCTCGAACCGCTGCTGAAATCGCACCCCGACCGGTGCATGCTGTGCTGCGACGACACGCATCCGAACGCCCTTGCGAAGGGGCACATCGACCGGATCGTTGCGCGGGCGGTGGCTGGCGGAGCGGATCTTTTCGACGTGTTGCGGTGTGCTTCCCTGCACCCGGTGGAGCACTACCGGCTGCCGGTGGGACTGCTGCGCGAAGGCGATGCGGCGGATTTCGCGATCGTGCAGGATCTCGTGGAGTTTAGCGTGATCGAAACCTGGATCGACGGGGAGTGCGTCGCGCGCGACGGGATATCACTGCTTCCGTTCTCCGCGGTGGCGGATGCGCCCAACCGCTTTTGCGATCGTCGTGTGAGCGAGGAGATGCTGAGGCCTGGCGTTTCATCCGGAACGCGACGGGTAAGGGTTATTGAGGCAAAGGATGGCGAATTGATCACCGGCGAGGGCGTGGCGGAGCTGCCCGAAACGGACGGAGCGCTTGCCGCGGATCCCGGACAGGGTGTCTGCAAGATTGTCGTCGTGAATCGCTACGACAGCGACGCTCCACCGGCGATCGCGTTTGTGCGGGGCTTTGGCTTGAAGCGGGGCGCGATCGCGTCCTCCGTGGCGCACGATTCCCACAACGTCGTCGCGGTTGGTGTCGACGACACGTCCCTCGCGCAGGCGATCAATGCCGTGTGCGAGACAAAGGGCGGAGTCTGCACTGTGGATGAGGGTCGTGTGGTGCGGCTGCCTCTGGAGATTGCGGGCCTGATGTCCACGGCTCCCGGCGACGAGGTGGCGGCGCGTTACGAAGAAGTCGCGGCTGCGGCCAAGGCGCTTGGATCCACGCTCCGCGACCCGTTCATGACGCTCTCGTTCATGGCGCTCCTCGTGATTCCGGATCTCAAACTGAGCGATCGCGGACTGTTTTCCGGTGCGAAATTCGAGTTTGCGCCACTGACGGTCGACTGAGCCGGAAATTCGGGCTATCCGACCTTTTCCGTTCCCCGAGACTGGCACCGGCGTGCCGACTGGAAGAGGACGCTCCGAATCACTTCCATCGATGCGGAAGGTGCTGAAAAATACGGAGGTGTTCAGTGAAGCAAATGAAAAACCGCGAGGGGCTCCGTGGCGATTCTGTGGCGGCGGAGCGAATTTCCGCCTAGGGTGCCCGCTTTTGAAAAACCACCGCTTCATATTTGCGCTCGTGGCGGCGACCGGCCTGATGCTGGTGGCATGGCGGGTGCGTTGGTGGATCCGGATGTCGCGGCGTCCGGCTCCGGAGCGGGACGCCCCGCTCGCTGAACGAAACCGCCGGTTTTACGACGCGCTTTGGGAAAAGGCGGAATTGATCGCACCTTCGCGGTTCAATACCTGGCCGCTCGTTCGCGAACTCGCGTCACCTGCCCCGGAGCGACTGGAGATTGGCCCTGGATTGCGTCCGAGGCTGCCGATTGTCGGCACGCAATTCGTCGATCTCAGCACGCGGGCGGTGGACAAGCTTCGCCGGGCGGGAGGAATCGCGACTACGGGGACAGTGACAGCGCTCGACTTTTCGGACGAATCCTTCGATCTCGTGTGCGCCCTGGACATCATCGAGCATGTTGGCGACGACCTCGCGGCGTTTTCGGAGCTGGCTCGAGTCACGAGACCGGGAGGGGTCCTGCTGATATCGGTGCCGTTGCACGCAGGTAACTGGACGGCATTCGACGATCTCGTGGGGCATGGCCGCCGCTACGAGCCGGCGGAAATTGTGAAACGGCTCGAGGAAGGCGGATTCGAGATTGAACGAAGCGCGGTTTATGGAATGCAGCCGCGATCCCCGCGGTTGACGGATTTCGGCATTCGCTGCCTCGTCCGGCGGCCGGAGCGTGCGGTGTGGTATTGGTCGCGGATCTTCATGCCGCTCGGAATCTGGTTCCAGTCACGGCTTCGCGTTCAGCCCGGACTCATCGATCTTCAAGGCGTGGACGAGGCGATTTTCGTCTGTCGCAAGCGCGCGTAAGGGGGAAATTTCCGGCCCCCGCTTGCCGGTCGGGTGGGGATTTCTATACTGACCTCGTGGCTCACGCACCCTTCGTTCATCTTCACCTGCACACTGAGTATTCGCTGCTGGACGGGGCGGTCCGCACCAGGGAGCTGATGAAGCGGGTGGTGGAATACGGGATGCCCGCCGTGGCGATGACCGACCATGGAAACCTCTTCGGGGCCGTCGAGTTTTTCCAGAGCGCCGAGAAGGCTGGGGTGAAGCCCATCATCGGCTGCGAGGTGTATGTGGCGCCAGGCTCCCGGTTCGAAAAGAAGGCGACCTCCGGGCGCGACGCCGCCTATCACTTCACGCTGCTGGCCGAGACGGACGAAGGCTATCGAAACCTCGTCAAACTCGTGTCCGCCGCACATCTCGAGGGGTTTTATTACAAGCCGCGCGTCGATCACGAACTGCTGGCGGCGCACAGCCGGGGACTTATCGCGCTGTCGGGCTGCCTGAAGGGCGAGATGAACCAATGGCTGCTCCAGGGGCAGCCGCAAAAGGCACGCGAGATTGCGGCGACGTATCGCGACATTTTTGGAGCGCGGAATTTCTTCATCGAGCTGCACGACCACGGCATAGACGCGCAACGCCGCTGCAATCCGGAACTGGTGAGAATCGCGCACGAAATGGGACTCGATCTGGTCGCGGCCAACGACGTTCACTTCCTCGACCGTTCGCATCACGACGCGCACGACGTGATGATCTGCATCGGCACCGGCTCGATGATCCACGACGAGAAGCGCATGCGCTATGTGCCGGAGCTGTATCTCAAAAACGGTGACGAGATGGCCGCGCTTTTTGCCGAGCTGCCGGAGGCCTGCGCAAACACGCTGCGAATCGCCGAGCGCTGCACGATGAAGATGGAGTTCGGCAAGCCGAAGTATCCCGACTACGAGCCGCCGCCCGGCAAGTCTCGCGGGGAATACCTGCGGGAGCTTTGCTACGCCGGCCTCGCCGAGCGATACGGTGAGCGTGCCGAAAACGATCCCGCATTGCGGGAGCGTCTCGAATACGAACTCGGCGTCATCGAGAAGACCGGGTTCATCAGCTACTTTCTGATCGTCTGGGATTTCATCGCCTACGCGAAGAAGCGCGGAATTCCGGTCGGTCCCGGTCGCGGATCGGCGGCGGGTTCGCTCATTGCCTACGTGCTCGGGATCACGGATCTCGACCCGCTGAAGTATGGCCTGATCTTCGAGCGATTCCTGAATCCGGAACGCGTCAGTCCGCCCGATATCGACGTGGATTTCTGCATGGACCGGCGCGGAGAGGTCATCGACTACGTCCGCCGCAAATACGGCGAGCGCGCGGTGTCACAGATCGTCACGTTCGGCACCCTCGGCGCGAAGTCCGTGGTGCGCGATGTCAGCCGCGTGATGGGCCTGAGCTACGGCGATGGAGACCGGCTCGCGAAGATGATTCCGAACGAGCTGAACATCTCGCTGGAGAAGGCCGCGGAGAAGAATCCCGATCTGCGCACGGCGATCGAGAACGAACCTGTTACGAAGCAGGTCTGGGACTATGCGACCGTGCTCGAAGGCCTCAGCCGCAACATCGGCACGCACGCCGCCGGCGTCGTCATCGGCGACCGTGATCTCGACGAATACATCCCGCTCTGCCGCGGAAAGGACGAGGAAGTGGTTACGCAGTATGCGATGGGTCCGCTCACGGACCTGGGCATGCTGAAGATGGATTTCCTCGGCTTGAAGACGCTCACCGTCATCCATCGTGCGGTCGAGCTCATTCATGAGACGAATCCGGATTTTGATCTGCGAAAGATTCCCGAGAAGGACGAGGCGACCTTCGCGTTGTTGAACTCGGGAGAGGTTACCGGCGTGTTCCAGATCGACGGTGGGATGAAGTCGTGGTGCACGCGGTTCGACTTCCAGTCGATCGATGACATCATTGCGCTGAATGCGCTCTACCGGCCGGGTCCGATGCAGTTCATTCCCGACTACATCGAGCGCAAGAAGGGACTGAAAAAGGTCGAGTATGCCCACCCGCTCCTCGAGTCGGTCGCGGCCGACACCTACGGCATCCTGATCTATCAGGAGCAGGTGCAGCGCGCGGCGAACGTCCTTGCCGGCTACTCCCTCGGTCAGGCGGACCTTCTGCGCCGCGCGATGGGAAAGAAGGACAAGGAAAAGATGGCGAAGGAGCGCGTCACCTTCGTCGAGGGTTGCCAGAAGGTGAACGGCATCCCGGCCCAGCAGGCGAACGCGATCTTCGGCTTCCTCGAGAAGTTTGCCGAATACGGCTTCAACAAATCCCATTCCGCCGCCTACGGCCTCATCAGCTACCAGACGGCGTATTTGAAGGCGCACCACCCGGTCGAATTCATGTGCGGTCTGATGAGCGCGGATGCGGACAATACCGAGAAGGTGGCGACCTACATCGCGGAGGCCAAGCGCATGGGCATCCGCGTGCTGCCTCCCGACGTGAACGAGAGCGAGTTGAAGTTCCGTCCGGAACGCGGCGGTGCGGAGCCGGCGATCCGTTTCGGGCTTGCGGCGATCAAGAACGTGGGCGCCGCCGCGATGGAGATTGCGATCGCCGAGCGTGAAAAGAATGGACCGTTCAAGTCGCTGGAGGATTTCTGCTCCCGCCTGGACTCCCGCACGGTGAACCGGAAGATCGTGGAAAGCCTCGTGAAGTGCGGCGCGTTCGACGGATTCGACTCCAACCGGGCTGCGGTGTTCGCGGCCATCGACGATGCGATGGCGGCCGCCGCCAGCACACAGCGCGACCGCGCGAGCGGACAGGTTTCGATGTTTGATGTCTTCGAGGCATCGACGCCGAAGAAGACCGGCCGCGCGTCGAAGACCCGCGAAGTCACGCCATGGGAGAAGAACGAGATGCTGGGCTACGAGAAGGAGCTGCTTGGCTTCTACGTCACCGGGCATCCGCTCGATGCGTATGCGGGGCACTTCGACAGCGCGAAATACACCCGGATCGCCGATGTGAAGGAGATGACGGAGTCCGCCAGCATCAAGATTGCGGGAATGGTCGTCTCCGCCGAGCGGCGGTTCACGAAGAAGGATGGGAAGCCATTCTGCAGTTTTGTTCTCGAGGATTTCACCGGTTCGCTCGAGTTGACCGCGTGGGACGAAACCGCGTCCGAGCATGCCGAAATCCTCAAGCCGGGCATGGCCATCGGCGTGAACGCCCGCGTGAACGTGCGCGATGAGAATCTCCGTGTGACGGCAAACTCGATGCAGGCGCTCAAGCCGCGCGCGTCCCGCCAGCCGGTGCAGTTGAAGCTCGCGCTGGCGAAACTCACGGAGGCCGATCTCGAGCGGATCGCGGCGTCAATCCGCAAGTTCCCGGGCAAACGGCCGGTGCATCTCTCCTTTTCCCGTCCAGATGGCAGAAGCCTGGAACTTGTCGCAGGCGACGACGTGACGGTCGGTGACGAGCGGGCGTTGCGCGGGGAACTCGCGGATCTTTTGCTGCCCGGATGACAGGGCGGCTACGACCGCGGGCGCCGGAGACGGATGACGACCGGGTCCGATGTGGAGCCCCCGTCGTCGGTGGCTGAAATGCGGAAACGGTTCATGCCTGGTTTGAGCCGCACTCTGGCACGCCAGGTGGTTGTGCCCGTTGCGGACTGACCGTTTACGCTCACACTCGCCACTGCTGTGTCGTCCGTCGCAGTTCCCCGGATCCGAACCCGGTTTTTTGCGGGAACGATCGTGGTGACCGCCACCTTTGGAGGCTCGTCCACCTTCGCGAAGATCTGGATGTTGTCATAGTCGACGAACTCGAGTTGATTCGCCGCATAGGTATAGATGCGAAACGTAACCGGCACCGTGACGTTCGAGTAGAGCTCCGGAGGAAGGTCCGTCCGGAAATCCGTCCATGTCGGTGCAGGGCCGATGATCTCCTGGGTTCCGAGATCCGCACCGAAGGAATCCACGCTCGATCGGACGACCCAGCCTCGTCCCGTGCTGTTTGGAGCCTCCTTCGAGGCTTCGAAGGAGATTGCTTCGAAGTGAAGTTTTTTGCCCGCGGGGGGCGTGATCGTGAACTGGAAATACTGGCCGGTGGTGACGGCCAGAAGCGGTGTTGTGGCGGCGTTCACGACGCTCACGGAAATCAGGTTGGCGTTTGGAATAGCGTTGTCGAGGGTCGGACTGGCCGAGAAGGCTGTCCCCGTGACCCCGTCGAACGTTGTGGGACTCGTGCTGTTGTTCGTGATTTCGTAAATGGCGACGATTCCGGCGCGTGCAGGACAACATGCCAGAATCGCCGCCCCAATCGCGGGAAGCAGGCTTTTCATGATGGTTTGGTTCAGATCTGTTTCGCGCCGAACCTGCAACGTGGATGTATGAGCGCGGAATCCGTCGGTTCCTGAAGGGGTTTCCGGACGAGGCTTTTGGCACACTCCGAAAGGCGCTTTTTTTCGAGCATCCCGGGCTTTTCGTGGGCTAGTCTGTGGGATTTCCCGAAATGCAGTCGAACAACCACTCGGTCATCCGCATCAAGGGCGCGCGCCAGCACAACCTGCGGAATCTCGACCTCGAGATTCCACGGAACAAGCTGGTCGTGGTCACGGGCCTGAGCGGATCGGGAAAGTCGTCGCTGGCTTTCGACACGCTATACGCCGAAGGGCAGCGAAAATACGTCGAAAGTTTGTCGGCATACGCGAGGCAGTTCCTCGATCAGATGCAGAAGCCGGACGTGGACTACATCGAGGGCCTGTCTCCGGCCATTGCGATCGAGCAGCGCACGAGTGGTGCAAACCCGCGATCGACCATCGCGACGACGACGGAAATCTACGACTACCTGCGGCTTCTCTTTGCCGCGGTCGGACGGCCGCATGATCCGGTGACTGGGGAGCCCGTGATCCGGCAGACGCCCCAGCAGATCGCGGACGAGATTCTCAGGTGGCCGGAAGGCACGCGTTTTGTGCTGCTGGCGCCGCTTGTTCGCAACGAAGCGGGTGAGTTCCGGGATGTGATCGAGAAAGCGCGGCGCGAGGGATTCGTCCGACTTCGCGTCGATGGCGCAATGGTCGAGCTCGGCGGCACCGAGCCGATCAAGCTCGAGAAGAACCGGCGCCATGTCATCGAGGCAGTCGTCGACCGTCTCGTCGTGCGTGATGGAATCTTGCAGCGCCTCGCGGATTCGATCGAAACGGCGCTGCGCTGGGGCGGCAATCAGATGGTCGCGTCCCGGCAGGACGAGTCCGGCGCGTGGAAGGACCAGCGGTTTTCCACGGATTACTGCAATCCGGCCACCGGATTCACCATGCCGCGACTGACGCCGAAGCATTTTTCCTTCAACAGTCACCTCGGCGCATGTCCGGCCTGCCACGGAATCGGCACGCAGATGTTCTGCGACCCGGATCTGATGGTCGATCCCTCGCTGTCGCTTTCGGATGGCGCGATCAAGCCGTGGAAGACCGGCAACAAGCGGATGAAGCAATACTACGCCGCGTTGCTGGATGCGCTGGTGAGGGACTTCGGCGTGGACGTGGACGTCCCGTTCAAGGAGCTGCCCGCGCGTTTCAAGGAGGCGCTTTTCACGGGGACGGCACCGCGGGCAATTCCGATGAAGATTGGCGCGGGGGGCAGGATCGTCGAGAAGCCGTTCGAAGGCCTCGTGCCACAGATGGAGCGGATGCTCGAGAAGAGCGAGAGCGAGCTCACGAAGAACCGGTTGCGTGCATTCACCGGCTGGACGGAGTGCAGTGCATGCCGTGGCGCCCGATTGAAACCGGAGATTCTCGCCGTCACCGTCCGGGACACCGACGGCGTGGAGTGGAACATCCATTCCTTCTGCAACTTGAGCATCGAACGCGCGACGCGTGTGATTTCGTCGCTGGAGATTCGCGATGCGGAGCGGCAGGTGGTCGAGGACGTGGTGCGCGAGATTCGCGACCGGCTGGGATTTCTCAACGAAGTCGGACTTGGTTATCTGGGACTGAATCGTGAGAGCGGCACGCTCTCGGGAGGTGAGGCGCAACGCATCCGGCTCGCGACACAGATCGGCTCGGGCCTCGCGGGCGTGCTCTATGTCCTCGACGAACCCAGCATCGGCCTTCATCAGCGCGACAACGACCGACTGATTGCCACGCTGCGCAACCTTCGCGATCTGGGGAATTCGGTGATCGTCGTCGAGCACGACGAGGACACGATTCGTGCAGCCGACCACGTGCTCGATCTCGGGCCGGGAGCCGGACCGCGAGGTGGACAAATCGTTGCGCAGGGCACACTGGAGGAGATTCTAAAGAGCGAGGAATCGCTGACGGCGCAATATTTGACGGGGCGTCTCGGGATTCGTGTGCCGAAGGTGCGCGTGCCTCCGCGCAAGAAACGTGACCTCGCCGGAGAGATTGGCGACGGATGGCTGACCGTTGTTGGAGCGACCGAAAACAACCTCAAGAACATCCGTGCGGCGTTTCCGGTCGGCTGCCTGACCTGTGTGACCGGCGTGTCCGGCAGCGGCAAGTCGACGCTGGTGAACGACATTTTGCGGGCGGCTCTCGCGAGGGACCTCAATCGTGCCAAGGAAAAGCCGGGTGCGCACAAGGAGATCATTGGAATCGAGCAGTTCGACAAGGTCGTCGTGATCGACCAGAGCCCGGTGGGTCGCACGCCGCGGTCGAATCCCGCGACCTACACCGGCGCGCTCGGGCCGATTCGCGAGCTCTTCGCGCAACTCCCCGCGGCGCGTGTGCGCGGTTACAACTCCGGGCGATTTTCCTTCAACATGAAGGGTGGTCGTTGCGAGCACTGCCAGGGGGACGGCTCGATCAAGATCGAGATGCATTTCCTGGCAGACGTCTATGTTGAGTGCGAGGTCTGCCGCGGTCGCCGTTACAACCGCGAGACGCTCGAGATCACCTACAAGGGGAAGAATATTTCCGACGTGCTCGACATGACCGTGGACGAGGCCGCGCGTTTCTTCCGAAACATCCCGGCGCTTTCCGACAAGCTCGACACGATGCTGCAGGTCGGCCTCGGGTATCTGCGGCTCGGCCAGCCGGCGACGACGCTTTCCGGAGGTGAGGCGCAGCGGCTCAAGCTCGCGACGGAACTGGCCCGCCGGGCGACCGGGCGCACGGTCTACATTCTCGACGAACCGACCACGGGCCTCCATTTTGCCGACATTCACAAGCTGCTGGAGGTGCTCATCCGGTTGCGCGACGCGAGGAACACGCTGATCGTCATCGAACACAATCTGGAGGTGATCAAGACGGCGGACTGGGTGATCGACCTCGGACCGGAGGGCGGCGATGGCGGAGGACGGATCATTGCGGAGGGCACACCCGAGGACATCGCGGCTTGCGGGGAGAGTCACACCGGGCGATATCTGCGGACGGTTCTCGGACGATGAAGCGGCCTTTCATCATTTGGATTTGCGCAGGGTTTGCGATCACGGCGCAGTGCTCCACGGTCAGTGCGACGCTTGAGAAGGCGCGGAACGCCCGCGCCGAAGGGCTGGGAGTCTCTGCGATTCACAGCCTGCGTGCGGCGCTGGATTCCGCGGAGGGAGCGGATCGCTCCGCGGTGGCACTTGAGCTTGCCAGGTGTCTGATCGATGGGGACCGGGAGCGAGAGGCGATTACGCTGCTCGAGAACGACGAATTTGAAGGCAATTCGGAGGCGCAATTCTGGCTGGCCCAGGCACTGGCGCAGGCGGGGGAAAACGAGCGGGCGCTGGAAATTTACACACGCGTGACGCAGGACCGCACTTTCGAAGGCCTCGCCGATGCGGAATATGGCCGTGCGCGAATGCTGGATGTGCTCGGACGTTCGCAGCAGGCGTTGCAGGCCTACGAGGCGATCCCGCCGGAAAGCCGGCGATACGAGAGTGCGCGACTTGGAGCGGCGGCGATTCTTGCGGAGCGCGGGCGCTCAGAACGGGCGCTGAAGTTTCTCGAGGACGCAACCGGTTCTTCGCGCAGGGACCGGGAAATTCAGCGGTATCTCACGGGGCGGGTTCTGCTTGAGACCGGTGACTACGAGGGCGTGAGAACGCAATACGACGGCTTCGAGCCGCGCAACCGGAAGCTGGCGGCTGGCGCGGTCATCGGGGATGCGGACGCGCTTGCCCGAACGGGACGTCCGGCCGACGCGGAGAAGAGGCTGGAGGCATTTGTCTGGGCGAATCCGCGGACGCCGATGCTGCCCGAAGTGATGGCCAAACTCGACGAGGTCCGCGCGATGCAGCGGGAGCCGTCGAATGCGACGCTCAAGCTCTGGGAGAAATCCCCGCACAATCCGCAGCTCGCCGCGCTTGCGACCTACTATCTCGCCCGCAGCGACGAGCGCGAGGGCCGCACCGAGCGCGCAATCCGCACCTATCGCGAATATCTCGAGGCGAGGCCGGGTGGCGTGAACCGCTTCGAGGCCATGGTCCGGCTCGCCCGTCTTCATCTGTCCCGTGGCGAAATCAAGGAGGCGGAGCGGGTCCTTGAGGGAGCGGAGACGATCGCGGGTGACCGGAGGAATCGGGCGGCGTTGCGATTCCTCCGTGCGGCGTTGCGGTTCGAGTCGGGAAGTCCAGGGGATGCGACGAAGTTGTTCGTGCAGGCTGCGGAGATGGACCCTGCGATCTCCGAGGCGGCGCTTTCGAATGCGGCGCTTTCGGCGATTCGTTCCGGCAATGAGCCGCTGGCGGCAGAAGTGATGAACGCGTTGTTCAAGGAGCATCCGGAAACCGCGCAGCGAATCGAACTTGCGCAGGCCTTCCAAAGCGCCGCCCAAGGCAATCCCGATGCCGGCGAGCAACTCGCATGGATTGCTGACCAGGCCGGCGAGCAGGGCCGGGCCGCCCGATTTGCCTCGGCGGAATGGCGATGGATGCACGGGGATATCCCGGGCGCGAGGGCGGAGCTTTTGCGCGTTGCCAACACCCCGGGGGAGGCTCCCGGAAGTGCCCAGGCCGATTATTTCTCCGTCTATCTCGCCGATGACGGCACCATTGACGCGGTCGATCGTGTTTCGGCTGCGGCGAAGGAATTTCTTGCACGGAATCCGGACTCCGCAAACGAGGCTGCCGTGCGGATGAAGTGGGGGGAGGTGCTTTCGAGGGCGGGAGATCACGCCGGCGCGCGCGCGCAGTTCGAACTCGCAGCGGCGTCAGCGGACGATCCCAAGGTCGCCGCCGAGGCCAGTTTCCTCGCTGGGAGGGCCGCAAATCGCAGCATGGATGCCTCGCAGTTCGAGCAGGCGATCGTGTTGTTCGAGCGGGTTGCGGAGATCGGTGAGCCCGTTCTTGCCGAGCAGGCGCGACTCGAACAGGCCGCTCTCCGAAACGCACTGGGGCAGCCGGCGGAGGCCGTGAAGCTGCTCGACAGCCTGATTGCCGCCACGAAGAACGAGCGACTGCGGGTCGCGGCGGGGTTGATGAAGGCGCGCACGCTGATCGAATCGGAGCAGCCGGCCGATGTGTCCGCGGCGATCGAGACCTTGCGAGCGATTGCCGATGGCGAGTCCGCGTTGCCGGCGGAGCGCAATGAAGCCCTTGTCCGGCTGGCGGGAGCCTACGAAAAGAAGGGGGATTTCGACGGCACGCTGGCGGCCTACTATGAAGTCCTGAACGCCCCGCGCGACAGTCAGCCGGAGTTTTACTGGTATTATCGGGCCGGCTTCGAGGCGGCGCGGCTGCTGCACGAGCGGGAGATGCTCAAGGAGGAGGCTGCGGTTCTCGAGAAGATGGCGTCGGTAAAGGGCCCCCGTGCCGCGGAGGCGGCGGAGGCGGTAAAGCGCTTGCGACTGGAGAACTTTATTTGGGAGGATTGACCCTCTCCAAATGCCACCAATAGATCACGTAAAACTCTTCATTCCGGGACCGGTCGAGGTCTCCGAGAAAACGCTTCAGGCCTTCCGCAGCCCGATGATCGGGCATCGCAGCGGCGATTTCAAAAAGCTCTACGCGGAGATTCATCCGCGTCTGCAAACCCTCTTCGGCACGAAGCAGCCGGTGTTTATTTCCACCTCCTCCGCGTGGGGTGTGATGGAGGGCGCCATCCGCAACCTCGTCGGGAAGAAGGTGCTCAACTGCATGTGCGGCGCGTTCTCCGACAAATGGCTCGACGTCAGCAAGCGCTGTGGAAAGCAGGCCGAGGGTCTGAAGGTCGAGTGGGGACAGCCGATCCTGCCGGAGCAGTTGGACGAAGCGCTCTCGAAAGGCGGCTTCGACGTCGTCACGGTCATTCACAATGAAACGTCGACCGGCGTGCGCAGTCCGTTGAAGGAAATCGCCGATGTCGTGAAGAAATATCCCGAGGTTCTGCTCGTGGTGGACACGGTGTCGTCGTTCTCGACCGAGCCGATTCCGATGGACGAACTCGGAATCGACGTGCTGCTCACGGGCAGTCAGAAGGCGCTTGCGCTGCCCCCGGGCATGGCTCTTTTCAGCGTGTCGGAGCGCGCATTCGAACGCGCGTCGACGATTCCGGACCGCGGCTATTATTTCGATTTCCTCGAGTTCCGGAAGAATCAGGAACAGGACATGACGCCGAGCACGCCGGTCATCTCGCACATCTATGCGCTCCGGTCGAAGCTCGAGGACATTTTCGAGGAGGGGCCGGAAAATCGCTACGCACGCCACGCGAAGCTCAACGGCATCGTTCACGAGTGGGTGAAGTCGCGGGGCTTTGAATTCTTCGCCCCCGAGGGGTATCGCTCGATCTCACTGACCTGCGTGAAGAACAACCGCGGCGTGGATGTCGCGGAATGGATCAAACGCCTTCGCGAGAAATACCACTGCGTGTTCGACGGCGGCTACGGCAAGCTCAAGGGCGCGACGTTCCGCATCTCGAACATGGGCGACGAGACAGAGGAAACGATCACCGAACTCCTCGGCTGGCTCGACGACACGCTGCCGTAAGAAATCCGCGACGCATCGCGGAAAGGAAATACAGGAAACGTCGGGAAGGAGGCCCGCACCCCGCGGGCGATCTCCTTCCTGGCGGATGTTTCTTCCAGACTGGGGGAGAGGCTTCCCTTCGGAAACTACGGGAGCGGGTTGGGCTCCTTGCCCTCCTCGAGAGTCTCCTTCACATCCTGTGCGGCATCCTTCACCGCGTGACCCGCCTTGTCGGCGAGTTCCTCGGCCTTGTCCGCAGCGTCCTTCGCGGCATCGGCGGCTTTTTCACCGAGATCGCGGGCTGCATCGGCGGCTTCGTGGGCCGCGTGATCGACGGAGGATTCCGCAGAGGGTGTCGGCGTGGCCGTTTCCGACGGAGATTGGGAATCGCAGGCTCCAAGGGCGAGTGCGGCGACAACGGCGGGAAGAAGGAGTTGGATTTTCATGGTGGGAGAGAAAAACGGTGGAACCGAAGTGTCTGCGGGTCAAGCCTTCGCGTCGAGTCCGGCCAGACGGCGATCAACGTCTTCGCGAAGAGCCGTCCAGATCGCTTCCAGGCGTTCCGCGGCTGTGCGACGGGACCCTGCCACATCGGCAGACGGAGGCTGCACCGCAAACAGGTAGTATTTGATCTTCGGCTCCGTGCCGGACGGTCGCACCGCGACACGACAACCGTCCGCCGTGTGAAACATCATCATGGCTTCCGCGGGGATGCGGTCGCCCTCGCTGTCGAAGATCTCGTCCGTCGAGAAATCCTGTGTGCGAACAACGGGGGATCCCGCCAATGCGGCCGGGGGTTGCGGTCGGTAGGACTCGATGAGTGCGCGGATTCTGCGCGCGCCATCCGCCCCCTCCATCACGATCGACTCGCTGTGTTCGAGGTGGACGCCGAACTCCGCGAACAGTTCGTCCAGGAGCGCGTGCAGCGTGATTCCGAGGGAGCGCGCGTGCGCGGCCACTTCCGCGAACATCACGGCCGCGGCGTTCGCGTCCTTGTCCCGGGCGAAATCCCCGCCGCTGTATCCGTAGCTTTCCTCTCCGCCGAAGACGAACAGCGAGCTGTGCTCGAGAAGCAAACGGCGCTTCTCGTCCTCGGGAAGGGCATCGTAGTCGGGACGAAGTGCCGCGGGAATCGCCTCCTCATATTTGCGGAGTTTCGCGCCGATGTATTTGAATCCGGTAAGCGTCTCCACGCAGCGGAGGCCGTATTTCTCGGCGATGCGTGCCTGGAGATCGGTCGTTACAAAGGTCTTGATGATGACGCCACGTTCACGGGTGGAATCATTCAGAATTCCCATTTCGAAGAACTTCCGGGCGCGATATGCGGCGATCAGGGATCCGATCTGGTTTCCTGTCAGCAGACGCATCCGTCCATCGGAATCGCGGGCTGCCACGCCGAGCCGGTCCGCATCGGGATCGGACGCCATCACGAGATCTGCGCCGACGGCTTCCGCCTGCTCGATCGCGAGCGTGAGGGCCTCCGCGTTTTCCGGATTCGGCGACTTCACGGTCGGAAACCGCCCGTCGGGAATCTCCTGGGACCCGACGGTCGAAACGCGGCATCCGATTCGCTCGAGGACGGGAACCGTGGAAATGGAGCCGACTCCGTGAAGCGGACTGAACACGACCGACAAGTCCGCCGCCCGCACCGTTATAGGATCCAGAACGAGCGACTCGAGTTTTGAAATGTAAGCCTCGTCGATCTCCCGGCCGAGCGGACGGATGGATCCACGCTGGTTTTCAGGAACGACCTCATAGCGTTCGCCGGCGACCGCCCGAACGCGCTCGATGATGCGGCTGGCGTCGGGCTCGACGATCTGGCCGCCATCGCTGAAGTAGACCTTGTAGCCGTTGTATTCCGGCGGGTTGTGGCTGGCCGTGAGATTGATTCCAGCCACCGAGCGGGTCTTTCGGACGGCAAACGAGAGCTCCGGAGTGGACCGCGGGCCGTCGAAAAGCAGCGCGTCGATGCCGTGATCGGCGATCACGCGTGCGACGAATTCCGCAAATTCCCTCGAGAAATGACGGGTGTCGTGGGCGATGCAGATGGATGGCCTGCCCGTCCGCCCTGAAGCCGCGTGCCACTCCAGCACATACGAACAAAGTCCCTGCGTCGCGCGGCTCAGGTTGAACCGGTTCATCGTGTTCGTGCCGACGCACGGGTGCTGCGGCCGGCCATTTGGCCCGCCTTCGCCCTGTTCCGCTGCGGTGACGACACGACCAATCGTCTTCCCGCGAAGGCCTCCGGTGCCGAAGGCGAGTGTGCGGAAAAAGCGATCGTCGAGTTCCTTCCATTCGCGGCAATCGATCAGCTCGCGGACGGATCCGGTCGCGACCGGATCCTCGGAAGTTTCCAGGAGGAGGCGGATGTTCTCCTCCGACGAAGCAAGAATGTCTCCGCGCTCGCGCGCGGCTGCGATGAAATCGAGAATGTCGCTCATGCGAACCCCGAGCCTAGCGAAGGGCGGGCGGCGCGATGAAGTCCAATCCACCGGCATCGCGCGGTCGGAGGCGCGTCATCGAATGGATCGGCTTTCCGTCAGGGAATCTGCTCGCCGCGGATGAGATCGTCGAAGGTCTGTCGCTCACGCACGATGGACCACTTTGCCCCGTCGACCAGGACCTCGGGAAGCAGCGGACGGGAGTTGTAGGTCGAGGACATGACGAATCCATACGCGCCGGCACTGAGCAGTGCGACGCGGTCTCCGGCTTCGAGCGCGGGAATTGCGCGATCCTGCGCAAAAAAGTCGCCGCTTTCACAAACGGGACCGACCACGTCCATGACGACCGGTTCCGCAGCGCGCCGGACGAGGGGGTGGATCTCGTGATACCCCTCGTAGAGCGCGGGGCGGATGAGATCGTTCATCGCGGCGTCGACCACGGTGAAGGTCTTGGCCGGCGTCTTTTTCACGTAAAGGACCGAGGCGAGAAGCACGCCGGCGTTACCAACAATGAAGCGACCGGGTTCGAGGAGGATCTTCAGTCCAAGCGGCTTCAACAGCGGAACGACATGCTCCGCGTAGGCCTCGGGTGTAATTCGGCGGGGGTGATCCTCGGCAGTCCACCATGCGGGATCGCCGGATTCGAGCGCGGGGTCGTAGACAATGCCGATGCCGCCGCCGATGCTGAAAAACTCGATCGCGTAATCCGTCTTTAATCTTTCGACGAGCGGGACGAGCTTCGCAATGGCCTCGGCGAACGGCTTTGGATCAAGGATCTGCGAGCCGATGTGCGTCTGCACGCCGCGGATGAGGAGATTCGGCATGGCGGCCGCTTCGCGATAAACCTGCTCCGCGCGATCGAGACCGATGCCGAACTTGTTCTGGCTCTTGCCGGTCGAGATGTATTTGTGCGTGCCCGCGTCGACATCCGGATTCACCCGCACGGCGACCGGTGCCTTCACGCCGAGTTCTCCGGCGACCTGATTGATAAACGCGAGTTCCGCCTCGCTCTCGACGTTGAAGCAATAGATGCCCTCGCGCAGCGCGTATTCGATTTCGGCTCGCGTCTTGCCGACTCCGGCGAAGGTGCAATGCGCTGCGGCGCCGCCCGCCTTCACCACGCGAAAGAGCTCACCGCCGGATACGATGTCGAAATCCGCGCCCTCGCTGGCGAGGAGGTTGAGGATCGCGAGATTCGAGTTTGCCTTCACCGCGTAGCAGACGCGGTGGTCGAGTTCGGCGAGCGCGCGATCGAGCCGGCGGAAATTCGTGCGAATCGTCTCCGCGGAATAGACGTAGGCGGGGGTGCCGACATTGGAGGCGATCTCGGAAAGGTCGACGCCTTCGCAATGGAGGCGATTGTCTGTGTAGCGGAAGCTGTGCATGGAAAAGAGACGGAGTCTCGGGAATTCGCGTCCGGGTTTTAAGTGAAAAATGCGGACGCGGAATCCGACATTTCGATGCACCGCCACGGTCGACAGCGGGTTTCATCCCAATACACTGCGTTGCGATGAGAGTCTTTCCCCCCCTTGTCGCCGGAATCGTCCTTGTTGCCGGCTCGCTGTTCGCGGAACCCACCTTGAAGGAGGCCTTCGAAAGGGATTTCCGGATTGGCGCGGCATTGAGCCCCAAATATTTTTCGGGAAGAGATTCCGCCGGCGTCGAGCTGGTGAAAAAGCAGTTCAACACGATCACGCCGGAAAACGCGCTCAAATGGGAGCCGGTTCATCCGCGGCCGGACGAGTATCGGTTCGAGGAAGCGGATCGCTTCGTGGAGTTTGGCGAGGCGAACGACATGTTCATCGTCGGCCACGCGCTGGTCTGGCATCATCAGACGCCGGATTGGGTTTTCCAGGACGGGGAGGGGAAGCCGCTGGACCGCGAGGCGCTGCTCGAGCGGATGCGCGAGCACATTCACACGGTCGTCGGCCGTTACAAGGGCCGCGTCCACGGGTGGGACGTGGTCAACGAGGCGCTCGCTGATGACGGCTCGCTGCGGGATTCGCCGTGGAAGCGGATCATCGGCGACGACTACGTCCAGAAGGCATTCGAGTATGCGCACGAGGCTGATCCGGACGCGGAACTCTACTACAACGACTACAGCATCGAGGAGCCTGCCAAACGGGCCGGAACCGTCGCGCTTTTGAAGCGGCTGAAGGAAGCCGGGTGCCGGATCGATGGCGTCGGAATTCAGGAACACGTCGGCCTGGATTGGCCATCACTGGAGAATCTGGAGGCGTCGATTCGCGCCTTCGGTAACGAGGGCGTCCAGGTGATGATCACCGAACTCGACGTCAATGTGCTGCCGACCAGGTGGGGGGAGGGAGATGCGGACCTCTCGGGCCGCAAGGAGGTCGATCCCGCACTCAACCCCTACACCGAAGGGCTGCCCGACGAGATGCAGGAGAAACTCGCGAATCGCTATGCCGAGTTGTTCGCGCTGTATCGGAAGCACCGCGACCTTATTCCCCGGGTGACCTTCTGGGGTGTCGGGGATGGGGATTCGTGGCTGAACAATTTCCCCGTGAGAGGCCGCACAAATTACCCGCTGCTTTTCGATCGCGAGCTCAAGCCAAAGCCGGCGTATCAGGCCGTGATCGAAGCGGCGTCCGACTAAGGAGCCGTCTTACTCGCGGGTCATCTTCGGCTGTCAGAGGGGCGCGCCCTAGACAAGCAGCGGTTCGATGATCCCGACGGACTGGAGATAAAGCGGGTGGGTGCCGCCCCGCCCGAGTTCCACGAGGAGGGTGTCCTCGATGCGGTCGCGACCGGCCGGCAGAAGCTGGCTCGAGTCGTCGAAATGTCCTCCGGTCTTCGTCGCGTGGAAGAATTTGCCGTGTTCGGCGCGATCGAGACGGAATTCCGTTTTGCCGGCGAGCAACCGACACGACGAGATGCACGGGCCGTCGGATTCGATCAACTCGAACGCAACCTCGCTGCGGTCGGGCGCTCGGAAGGAATGACGGCCGAGCACGGAGTCGAGCTGCCAGCCGAGCTGACCTGCCAGCCAGCCGAGGAGGAGCAAGGCGGAGACCTTCGAACCCGGCGCGTGCCGGATTTCGACGCGATCGACCTTTTCGAGATAGGGCAGGGCGCAGGAGTTGTCGAAGAACTGAGCGAGGCCCTGTCGCAGGCTGAGAAGGCGGGTCCAGTTCAGATCGCAGAGCACGCTGTGGACGCCGCTGAGCCCGGCGATTCGTCGCACGATGGCGAGCTGTGCGGCCGGGTCGTCCCATGTGCGGCTGTCGAAGATCAGACGGTCGATCCAGCGCCAGAGTTTGGAGTCCAGCGGTTCCCGGAACGGTGCCTGATGCCAGAAACACAGCGGCAGGTCGGAGTCGAGATGGGCGAAGACGACGTTCGACAGCGCGGCGGGGGACCGGCCGTCGAGCTGGAAGGTGATCTGTTCGGAACAAATCTCACGCCGGTTGACCGCGTGGCAGTGGGCGTTGATCCAAGCCTTCGCGCCGGGCTGCTCCGCTTCGCGGTTCGCGTAGATGAGGATGGCGCGGCAGGCGTGTTCGCTCGCGATCTTCGAGATCAACTCGGTATTCGCCGAGACGTCGGATTCCTTTTCCGTGTAGATTGCCAGGTTGATGAGCGACGCGCGCGTCTTGCTGTCGCCAATCTCCTCCCAGAGGCGTCCGAGATCCTTTTCGATCCGGCCGATTTCGACCGGCATGCCGGGGGAAATGCTCACAGCCGTCTCCATGCGGCGCCATTGTGGCGCTTGATCAGTTCATCCGCCTCGCTCGGGCCCCAGCTTCCCGCCTCGTAGAAGGCAATCGGTCCGCCCTCGCCGGACTCCCATGCGGCGCGGATGGCGTCGACGAACTTCCATGCCTCCTCGACCTCGTCGCGGCGGGCAAAAAGCGTGGCGTCGCCGGCCATCGCGTCGAGCAGCAGTCGCTCGTAGGCTTCGGGCGTCGCCTTGCCGAACGAGGTGCCGTAGTGGAAATCCATCTTCACCGGCTCGATCCGCATGCTGGAGCCGGGAAGCTTTGCCGACATGCGCAGGGAGACGCCTTCGTCGGGCTGGATGCGAATGACGAGCACATTGTCGTCGATCGATTGTCCGGTCTGGCGGAAAAGCACCGGTGGCACGCTCTTGAAATGCAGCGCGATTTCGGTGGCGCCCTTCGGCAGGCGCTTGCCGACGCGGATGAAGAAAGGCACACCCGCCCAGCGCCAGTTGTCCACATTTGCCTCGAGCGCGACGTAGGTTTCCGTTTCGGAATCCTTCGGAATGTTCTGCTCGTCGCGATAGCCGACGACTTCCTTTCCGTTCACGAAACCGGCGGCGTATTGCGCGCGAACGACCGATTTCGCGACCTGTGCGCCGGAAATTCTGCGCAGGGAACGCAGGACCTTCACCTTCTCATCGCGAATCGCGTCCGCGGTGAGATCCGTCGGCGGCTCCATCGCGGTGAGGCAGAGGAGCTGGAGCAGATGGTTCTGCACCATGTCGCGCATCGCGCCCGATTTGTCGTAGTAGCCCGCGCGACCTTCCACGCCGAGCGGTTCGCTCGCCGTGATCTGGACGTGATCCACGTAGCGCGAATTCCAGACCTGCTCGAAGATCGCATTCGCGAACCGCAGGACCATGATGTTCTGCGCGGTCTCCTTGCCGAGGTAGTGGTCGATGCGAAACGTGTCACGTTCCGCGAAGGCCTCCTCGACCATGTTGTTGAGCTCAATCGCGGTTGGCAGGTCCGTGCCGAAGGGCTTCTCGACAATGATCCGCACCCAGCCCTTGTCGCTCTTGTTCAAACCGCTCTTGCGCAGGTTTTCGAGAATGATCGGAAACTGGTCGGGACCGGCCGAAAGATAGAACAGGCGGTTGCCACGGGTGCCGCGATGGGCGTCCAGTTCGTCCAGCCGCTTCGCGAGCGATTCATACCCGGCGAGATTGTCGAATTCGCTGCGATGATAAAAAATCGAACCGGCAAAGTTCGGCCACAGTTCGTCGTTGATCTTTTGACGCGAGAACTTCCGCGCCGCTTCCTCGAGTTCCGAACGGAATTGCTCGTCGCTCTTGTCGCGGCGCGCAAACCCGACCACCGAGATCGATGGCGGCAGGTTTCCATCCGCGGCAAGGTTGTAGAGCGCGGGGACCAGCTTTCGGTGGGTAAGGTCGCCGGTGGCCCCAAAGATCACGAGCGAGCATGGCTCCGGCATCGAGCGGCTGAGGAGTCCTTCACGAAGCGGATTTTCGGCGTGATCGTTGGAAGTCGGCATTACGGACGAAAGATGAACAAAACGTGATAGCTGTCATGAACCACGGTGACAAGCGGCGCGGAACGGAAGCGCAGGCAACCGCATGAAAATCGCAATCCATCGTCATAGTCCGGATCATCGTCCCGGCACGTCCGGCATTGCATTGAATCCCGAAACATGGGCGAATATTTCGCCATGAAAGCATTTTTGCTTCCTGTCTGCGCCGCAATTCTCCTGGCCGGCTGCGAGAAGAGACTTCCATCCGATCCGCCTGCCCCGCTGCCAGCGGATCCTGCGGTCGAGGTTTCCGCCGCGCCCGCTGAAGAGGGGGGCATGGTCGGGGTCATGGAAACCTCGCCCGCGGAAGGAGGACCGGCTGCCGCGGTGATCGCGCAGGAGAGGATCGACCTCGATCCGCAGACCCTGGAAAACCAGCGGGTCAAGGAGGAGGTGCTCAAGCGAATCGACGTGATGCCGGGCCTGACGGGGGAGGAAAAGGACAAGCTCTACGTGCAGGTCGAACGGGCGCGCGCGATGGGGAAGGTGATCACCATTCCATTTTCCTCCGGGCGCACCGCGATCAACGAGAGCGACGCGGCGGCGCTGGGCGAAAAACTGAAACTCGGCCAGATCGCGAACCTGACGGACGATCCCACGGTGGTCTTCGTGGTGCTCGGGTTTGCGGACAAGAAGGGCGATCCGGAGAAGAACCGCGAGATCTCGCTGGCGCGGGCGGAGAGCGTGTTGAAGACGCTGCGTGACCGGTTTCGGGTCATGAATGTGATGCACGCCGTCGGCATGGGCAGCTCGGAGATGTTCGACGCGGAGAATCTCGACAAGAACCGCGTCGTCGAACTCTGGGCCGTGCTGCCTTGAGCGATCACGAGACGGCCGCCGGAATCGAGCCGGTCCTGCTGCGCGACGCCCTCGTGCTGGGGCGAGGCGCGGAAGCCGACGTGTTGCTTCCCCATCCCGCGGTGTCGCGCCGGCATCTGGCGGTTCATGCGAAGGGTTCCGGATGGATTGTCGAAGACCTCGGGAGCAAGAGCGGAAGCTACCTGAACGGCCGGTTGTTCCATCGCGAAACCCTTACGTATGGCGATGTCCTCGCGGTCGGGCCTTTTGTGTTCCGCTTCGACGGAAGGCATCTCCGGCAGTTGCTCGGCGCCGGGGGAATGGAACTCCGGGCAATTGGACTGACGAAGTCCGCCGGAGAGACACGCATTCTGGAGAACATCTCGCTGGAAATCGAGCCGGGGCAGTTTGTGGGCGTGATTGGCCCGAGCGGGGCGGGAAAGTCCACGTTGCTGGATGCGCTCTGCGCGTTGCGTCCCGCGGATGAGGGGACGGTGTTCATCGACGGAAGGAGTCTCTACGAGAATGCGGACGTTCTGCGCGACGAGTTCGGCTATGTGCCGCAGGATGACATCGTGCCGCTGGAGCTTTCGGTGACTGCGGCGCTGGATTTCAGCGCGAGGCTGCGGCTGCCGAAGGGAACGCCCGCGGCGGAGCGCCGCAGACTTGTTTCGCGAACGATCGATGCGCTCGGTCTGGGAGAACGGGCGACCACACGGGTGGGCAGTCTGTCCGGTGGCCAACGCAAGCGGGTGAGTGTTGCGGCGGAGTTGTTGAGCCGGCCGAGGCTGCTGTTTCTCGATGAGCCGACGTCGGGCCTCGATCCCCTGGCGGAGACCTCGCTCATGGAACTGCTTCGCGGGCTTGCGGCAAACGGTTGCACGATCGTCTGCACGACGCACGTGATGGAAAATGCCTATCTTATGGACCGGCTCGCGATCCTGCGGGCGGGCCGGCTTGCTTTCTTCGGCACGCCACATGATGCGCGGGAGCACTTCGGCGTGGAGCGCCTGACGCAGCTTTACGACCGTCTCGACGCCGCAACGTGGGAGCAAACTCCAGTTGAGGCACCGCAGTCTGACACGAAGGGCGACGAACCCCCGCTGTCACGTCGCCCGGCCGCGCTGCCAATCCTGTTGCAACGGGAGTGGGCGGTTTTGTGTGCCGATTGGAAAAACCTTCTCCTGGTGCTTGGCCAGCCGATTGTGATCGCGCTTTTGGTGACGTGGGTAAGTCGCGATGCGTCGCTGATCCTGTTCTTCGCCTACATCGCGACGTTGTGGTTCGGTTGCGGAAATGCGGCGCAGGAGATCGTGAAGGAACTTCCGATGTTTCGGCGCGAACGGCTCATCGGACTCGGCCGGCACCCGTATCTGCTTGCGAAGACGCTCTCCATCGCGCGGGTCACGGTCGCTCAAAGTCTCCTTGTCTACGGCACCATGCAGCTGGGTTCGTGGATGTTTGGTGGCCGGCCGATCGGCGGCGCTGTCGGGTGGCAGATTGCCGCGCTTGTGGCGACGTCGTTTGCGGCTGCGGGTATCGGGCTGGCGATTTCGGCGTTTGCCCGTTCCGTCCTGCAGGCGGTGATGCTCGTTCCGCTCGTGCTGATCCCGCAGATCCTTTTCTCGGGTTTCACGCCGCCGGCGGGGGATATGAAACCGGGTCCGTTTGCGGTTTCACGATTGATGCCGAGTGCGGCGGCGCAAAGTGTGATGGACGTGAGCCTGTTCTGGGGGCGGACGATTCGCGGCGATCTGCGGGTTGATTTCCCATCGACATTCTCCAACCTGAACCGCGATCGTTCCCTGCGAAATGGCGAGGTCTATATGAAAAGCAAGCCCGCATGGTGCGGGCTTGGCATTCTCGCTTTGTGGTCTGTCGCTACCTACGCGGCGGCGTGGTTCGCCCTGCGCTGGCGCGAGCGCGGCTGATGCGGCACCATGTGGCAACCGGGAGGAAAAGTGCCGCGATGAGGAGGAGGCCGACCGTTTCCGGTTCGGGCACGGCGAGCAGGGACTCGCGGATCTGCGGGAAGATGATCGCACTTGCGGCGGCTGCCGTGGGATGGACGCCATCGGGGACGTAGGTTTGGAACAGCGCGAAGTTGCCGTCGAAGATTGGTTTCCAGTTCGCGTAGTGGTCGATGAGTAGCAGGTTCTGCTCTGCGGCGACGGTGCGGTAGACATCGTAATACGCGGCGAGTTCCGGTCGATACGTCGCTGCAGTGGGATTTGACGCCGAGTTGAAGACCGGATTCATCGTCATGAGGATGATCTCGGCAAACGGATTCTGCGCTCGAATGCTTGTGATCATGCTCTCGAGATTCGACTTCGCCCGCGCGAGGGTGATTGGCGGGTTCCAGTCGGTCGGATTGTTCGACGCGGAAAAGTTCGTGAACGCGTCGTTCATCGAAAACTCGATGAATACGGTGTCCGGATGGTGTGCGAGGACGGCGTTCTGGAGGTTCAACACCGCCGTGTTGGACGCTTTCCCCGACTGGCCGCTGTTGATCACGGTCGCAAGGCCGGGGAAGTCGGCATCCAGCCAGTTTCGGAGGTCCGTGACCCAGCGGCCTGCGGTGGCCTGGGCCGTGAGGCTTGTTCCATAGGTGACGACGGTCTGCGGTTTTCCATCACGAAGATTTTCGATGAGCTGGGAGGCTTGAAGAGAGGTTGCCAGCAGGAGCGTGAGAAGAATGGAGGGACGGAACATGAGCAGGAACTCCGGACGAAATGCTTTCCAAAGAATGCTGCGGGGACCGCTTTGATTAGCAATGGAAACGCCGATACAGGATCGTTTCCATCGGGCGAAGCGATCCTCGATGACGCGAGGCGTGCGATCTACAGGCGCACGCGTAGCGGAGGCTTGGGGACTTTTCGGCGGACTCAGCGCCGGGGGCGTGCGGCGCGTCGGCGAAAGAGAATCACGGTGATCGCCATCGCCACCATGGCCGCACCGGCGGCCGCCGGCTCTGGAACCGCGGTCACTTGAAATCCCAACGACGATCCGGTCATCACAAAATAGCCGGCAAACCCCGACGGACCGTCGTAGGAAAAATCCTCCTCGGAAAAGGTCGTCGAGCCAAACAGGACGAGCGTGTAGAAACCGGGCGCAGCGTCCTCATCCAGGGTGAAGAAAAACTCGAACGTCCCATCGCCGCCGCGCTCGAATATGCCGGCGATGTCGACAAGGCCGGGATCAGGACCAAGTTCGAAAGTCATCGAACCACCGCCCCCCCATTCCATCGAATCGAGCAGAAGATCGTTGCCTCCAAGGATGATGGACGTCGCGCCGGAAAGATCGCGGACTGCAACACTGCCGGAGGTGCTTCCGGAAATGTCGAGGATGCCGTTGGCCACGATTGTGGCGTCGTCGGCGCTGGCGGTGTCCCCGAAGAAAATGCCGCCGGCGGACAGGATCTGCGCGGATCCGCCGGAGGAATTCTCGATAAAGTAGAGGGCGGACGTTCCGTCGATGTAGATGACTGCCGTATCGGCGGTGGAGTTGCCCGAAAACTCCACGTAACTGCAATCCAACGCATTGATCTCGGCATTCCCGGCGGTTGCGTCGCCTGAGAAGGTCGTGGCGGCCGAGATATTGGAGATTGTGGCGGTTCCGGCGGTGGCGGTGTCCGTAAAACCCGTGTATCCGCCGGTTTCGTTGAACAGGAGAGCATTACCAGCGGTGGCACCTTGTTTCCTCCAGCGCTGTTTAGAATCCACGCCTCGTCCGCCGTGCTCGTATCGGTGAAGACGGTCACTCCTTGATCATTCCAGATCATCGCGCCTTGGGCGGTGCTGCTGTTGTTGAAGGTGGCCTGCGAGCCGGCCAGATTGAAGATTGTTGAACAGCAGGCTGAACTGGGATTGAAGAACGCGATGACGCCGCCGGATTCGTTGAGAATGTCGGCATCGTCGGCGCTGGAATTTCCGGAAAAGCTGACCGTGGCAAGGTTCGTCGCGTTGATGGTCGCGGCATTCGCGCCGGCGTCGTTCAGGAAAACCAACGCCCCCTTGTCGAGAATAATGGTCGATATGCCGGCGGTGGCGAAGTTGGCGAAATAAAGTGCTCCGCCAGTGACGTGAAAGGTGGGCTCCGATTCTCCGGTGTTCACGACGCCCGCTCCCACGAACGCCAGAGAATTGCCGGTGGCGATCTCGAACCTGAAGCCGTCGTCCGAAAACTCCGCGGAATTCACCCCGAACCCTCCGTCCACGTGGATTGTGGTTGTGACCGATGTTGCAAAGATTGCGGTGACCAGGCCATTCGGGACGATGGCCGGGTTCCAGTTCGCCGCGTCACTCCAGTTCGCGCTCACCGGGTCGGCGAGCCACGTCTGGGCATGAGCTTCCAGCGCCGCAAATAGAACCACCACCCAAAGGAGCCGCCTCATCGCGGAGACATGCTTTGTTGGTTTTGTTTCTACAAGAATAATCCGGTTAGAAACCAGATGGGACTTCAGGCGTTCAGCAGCTTGCGCACGCTTTCCTGATCGGCAGGACTCAGCCCGCGTTGAGCAACCAGACTTTCCGCCTTCCCCAGAAAAGCGGCCAATGCCCTAGAATGAACGTCACGCAACGAGGCGCTCGCGTCCAGCCGCACCGAGAATTCCGGGTGCCGCTCGTGAAGCTGGTTGAAGATCGCTCGCGCTTCGGAGAGGGCCTGCACTTTTTCGAACTCATTGGGGATATCCCCCCGGATGCGAACGCGATTCAGGCCGGCGGCGGGATCGACATCGAGCAGCAGGATGAGGTCGGGCCGCGGGACGCGCGCTTCGTTCTGCGCGATGATCTCGAACGGATCGATGCCGCGCGCGCCTTGATAGGCCGCCGTGCTCCAGTAGTAACGATCGAGAATGACGACCGCGCCGTATTCGAGCGCCGGGCGGATCGAGCGTCCGGCGTGATCGATGCGGTCCTTGAGAAAGAATTTGAGCTCCTGCTCGACGCTCAAGCGTCCGGACTTCGCCGACTCGCGAAGCTGCCGCCCATAGCTCAGTCCGGTCGGTTCCTTCGACAGCGCGCAGGCGATGCCGCGCTCGCCGAGATACTGCGCGAGGAGGGCGGAGATCGTCGTCTTCCCCGCGCCATCCACGCCTTCGATCGCGACGAGAATGCCTTGGGGAAGGAGCGGTTTCATGGCGCGGAGGGTTGCAGAATCGTCGCCGACCGGCAAGCGGCTGGGAACGCCGGATCGACGATTCAACCCCTTCCTCGAATCCGCAACATCGCGTCAAGCACGCGACGGGCAAACTCCACCGCCCCGGCGTCCTCGGAAGCCCTCGGGCCTGCCACATTGAGGTTCCGGATCCGGTGGCGGTGAAGGAATCGCGCAAGCAGCAACCCCGCCTCCTGCGGTGTCCAGACGCTTGACGCAAAGATGGCGACCGGTTTCTCGAGCTCCAGGCAAAAGCGCGCCGTTTGGGCGGTGCCGCCGCGCAGACGTTCGATCGTGCAGAGGATCGCCGTGCCGTCGCTGTCGCGAACATTCCAGAGCGTGCGCTCGCCGACCGCAGCGGACGGGGTCTCCTGCAAACGGTAGCGTGCGGGGATGGGACCGTTCTCACTGCGACGACCGCGCGGACACCAGCCGCCGTGTGGCACGCGGTTGCGAATCGCCCATGCCAGCGCGGCGCGATCGACCCCGGTTTGTCCCCCACTGAGGATCCTCAAGCTCATCGCGCGCCCCAATGACATGTTCCCACGATACGCTCGGAGCGCAATCGGAAGGTTGACGACGGGCAGACGCTGTGAGACTTCCTTGCGTGAACTTTTGCCGGCATAGCTCAGCGGTAGAGCAACGGTTTTGTAAACCGTCGGTCGTCGGTTCGATCCCGACTGCCGGCTTTGTATGGGTTGAGGTGCGGTTGCAGGCGAAGGCCCGCTGAGGTTCCCTACGGAATTCTCCTGACTCAGTGGGACGCTGCCGGAGGTAGTGGTCTTCCCTATTTGTCTCTGGATTCCCGCCGCTCGATGACATCTTCCGTGAATCCACCTTGCCGGGTTCCATCTTTTGAAAGGATCACCCAATCCGTGATTTCCCGAGGCAAGGGAGCGACGATATCGCCCTTCTTCATTTTCTTAATGGTGACCGGATCCACAGCCAGAATCCCGATGAGTCCGGGGTCGTTCCATTTTACGGGTTTGAGCCAGACGTGTTCGACCACATCTCCTTCGGTCAATCTTACCTTCAGGAGGTAACGCTCTCCCTCCGCGCGTTTCTGAATGGCTCTAATAAACTGCATTAGCGAATCCTGAGCCTTTTTCTGAGCTTCGAGCATTTCCCCGTCGTCACCATCGACCCCCACCACATCGTCTCTGCCAGGGAGCTTTATGATTTGTTCATCGGCTCTTATTGCAGGAGCCAAGAGCAGGGCTGCTGCCGCGACCAGATGCGTGGCGAGTTTCATGGGTCAAAGAATTCGGCAGGGCTGCCGGGAAGGTGGCGGCTAGTGATTGCTTGCAGGGGTTTGTTGACCGGCGTTGGCGAGTTTTCGGGCCCAGACTTTGGCCGTTGCGACCAGTGCGACTCCTGCTGCGAACGTAATGGCCGATTGAGAAAGGCTGTAAAATGAACTGAACTCCGGGGGGGAGGAGGGTCTGTAGGAGGTAATGAAATAATGCAGCCAGTTGAACATCTGAGCAAAATTCCCGAGCGCAAACCAGACACCTAACGACACAAACGCGGTGCAATAGAGGGAATACAAAGAAAGTCTGTTCACGGGGATGGAGTGATTGATCCCGCTTGTTACCAGCCGGGCAAGCCATGGCGCCAGCAGCCAGCAGGCAATGCCGGACAGGAAAATCGCAATCGGTGCTGCGAGTAGGGAGGCCCAACCGGAATCGGGCGCGAACGTGAATAATCCGAAGGCAAACTGGGCGACGCCTGTCACCATCCAGTTCAGTGCGCTGATTCGTAAAAGGATTTGAACGATTGAGGATAGTGGCATGGTCGGGGGGAGCGATGGTCAGTGGGTTCCTGAGCGTCCAGCTTTGTGCAGCCCGATTTCGGGATTGGCAAACGCCATTGTCAACGCCGACCGCAGTTTCCACATCGAAACTGCGGCCGCGCTAAGGGAAGAACCTTTGGGGTGGATCGACTACAGCAGCTCGAGGAGCTTGTTGAGGCGGGCGATCATCGGGGCAGGATCCTCGAGCAGGCCGGCGGAGATGAGGGCGTTGTCGAGAAGCTGTCCGG
Source organism: uncultured Spartobacteria bacterium (assembly GCA_937901895.1). Taxonomy (GTDB): domain Bacteria; phylum Verrucomicrobiota; class Verrucomicrobiia; order Chthoniobacterales; family JAATET01; genus JAATET01. The sequence continues at coordinate 28,969 of CALGTD010000108.1, forward strand.
CGACCAGCGAAGCTTTTTCCGGAGCTTCGTTGCGCAACGTCGCGAGCCGCTGAATGACGGCGTGCCGGGGATTGATCTCGAGGCTGACCTTGACGGGCGCGTCGGCCCCGTCGCGATTCATTGCCTTCATGATCCGTCGCATCTGCGCGGACATCAACGGATCGGCGTTGAGCGCGAGCACGGGTGACTCCACGAGACGGGTGCTTGGTTTCACACTTTCGACCCTGTCGCCGAGCGTCTCCTTCAACCAGTTGGCAAGGGACGTGGTCTCCTCCTCGGAAAGGGCTCCCTCAGGTTTCGCGAGGTCGGGAAGTTTCACTTCGGGGCTGTCGGCGCTGATGAGTTTCCTGCCGTCAAACTCGCGGACGTGCGTCATCACGTATTCGTCCACGGCTTCGTAACAGTAAAGCACCTCCAGTCCACGTGCCTTGAAGGCCTCGAGATACGGGCCGCTCTCGATGGCCTCCCGGTTTGCGCCGAGCAGGTAGTAGATTTCCTTTTGTTCCTCCTTCGAGCGGGACACGTAGTCGGCGAGGGAGGTCAGTTTGCCTTTTTCGGTGAAGGAGGATTCGAAGCGGAGCAGCTTCATGAGCTGGTCGCGGTGCGTGAAGTCCAGCGCGGCGCCCTCCTTGAGGAACACGCCGAACTCCTTGTAAAAATCGGCGTAGCTGTCGTTGGACGATTCCTCCTCCAGCATCTTGAGGAAGCGTTTCGTGAGGACCTTGGCGAGTTTGTCGATGAGAGCCTTGTCCTGCATCGTCTCGCGCGAGATGTTCAGCGGCAGGTCCTCGCTGTCGACGACGCCCTTCACGAATCGCAACCACTCGGGGAGGAGGTTCTTCGGCTCGGGATCGATCAGCACGCGCCGGCAGTAGAGGGCAACCGATGGTTCGGTGCGGCCGAAGCCGAGCTTCTCGGGATTGGACTGCGGGACGAAGAGCAGGGCGTTGATCTGGAGGGGTGCGTCCGCCGAGAAGTGCAGGCGGTAGCGCGGTTCGTCGAACGCGTGCGCCTGGAACTTGTAGAATTCGGTGTATTCCTCGTTCGTGATTTCGTTCTTCGGGCGCAGCCAGAGAGCCTGGATCGTATTGATCCTGTCGCCATCGAGCTGGATCGGGAACGAGACAAACGCGCTGTAGCGCTCGAGGATGCCCTTGATGCGGGACTTCGATGCGAACTCGCCGCAGTCGTCCTTCAGCGCGATGACGATCTTCGTGCCGCGGCGCTGGCCCTCGGATTCCTCGATTTCGTAGCTGCCGGAACCGTCGCTTTTCCAGACATGACCGGGTTCGTCCTTGCGCCATGAGCGGCTGTAGACGGTGACCGCCTTTGCAACCATGAACGCCGAGTAGAAACCGACGCCGAATTGTCCGATGAGGTTCGAGTTTTTCGCTCCGCCCTCGTTGAGAGCCTTGAGAAACGCCTTGGAACCGGAGTGCGCGATGGTGCCGAGGTTTTCGATCAGCTCGGCGCGTGTCATTCCGATTCCGTAGTCCTGGATCGTGATCGTCTTGGCGGTGTCGTCAGTGGTTACCGAGATCTCTAGCGGCAGGTGATCGTCGAAGATGTCCTTCTCGGTCTGCTGGAGGTGGCGCAGTTTCTCGAGGGCGTCGGAGGCATTCGAAACCAGCTCACGCACGAAGATTTCCTTCTCCGTGTAGAGCGAGTGAATGACGATATCGAGGAGCTGCTTGATCTCGGCCTGGAACTCGAAGGTTTCGGGTGCGGTTGTGGACATGATGAAAATCGTGAACCCGCAATTTTAGCGCGACGGATGGAAATGCAAGCCGAGCGATGGCTTGCCGGCATGAAGCGCTGCCGGTAAGGCGGGGGGATGGAAAAAGTTCGAGTGATTGCGCGGATGGTGGCGAAGCCGGGACGAGAGGACGCGCTGCGGGAATTGTTGCGGGGAATGCTGGCTCCGACGCACGCGGAGGAGGGGTGTGAGATCTACGACCTGCACGAGTCGGATCAGACAGGGCGTTTCTATTTTTACGAGCAATGGTCGAGCCGTGCCGCGCTGGACCGGCACATGGAGACTCCGCACTTCCGCCACCTGGCGGGGGTGATCGACGAATACGTCAGCGAGCCGATCGAGGTGAACCTGCTCACGCCGGTCGTTGCAGGGAGCTGATTTCCTCCCCGGCTGCGAGGCGCTCGACAGCCTCCAGCGCCTCGGTGAGGTGGCGGGTCCAGAGGTGTCCTTGGAGAAATTCCTCCCGCTCGGCAGGCGTGGCGCGACTGAAAAGCGCGGTGTAGAAATCGGGCTTCGGGTCGCGATTCTCCGCGGACGCCGCCCGGGCTGCGGCCACGGCACGGGCGCAAACGTCCTCCAGAATGTCGGGTCGGGTTTCCTCGAGCCGCTGAAGGTAGCGATCGGCGTCGCGATCGAGGCCGCCATGGACGATCCACGTGCGGTTGATTCGGCGGGCTTGCTCGACGGGAGAGGCGGGCATGGCGGGCAGATGTTTCCGCCATCCGTTGCGGAAATCAACCCCAGGTCGCGTTTGTTCCGCGCGTGTCGATGTGCGTGAAGCCCGGGTAACGGCCGATGCCGCCCTTGAACCTGCCCTCTGCACGGATGTCTTTCGCGACGGCGGTCACTTTTTTGGACGAGCTGCGGAACACCAGGTCGAGGGCCACATTGCGCGTGTGCTGCGAATCGGGCGCCGCGCCGGGGCAGCGTGCATTGTAGGCGGGCGAGCGATAGGCGGAGATGACGGTTTCGACGTTTTCCCCGAGTCGTTCTGCGACCATGTCGGCGACGAGGAGCGTCGGTTTCATCTTCATCCACATCTTCGCCGGCGGAATGCCGCTGCGGACCTGGCCGCGCATCTTGAGATGCGGTTCGATGATCTGGCGGACGGAAATGTGCTTCAGGCGCAGGCCACCGAGAAAGGACGCGTAGCCTTTGAGCGGTTCGCCGAGAATCTCATACCACTCCTCCGGCAGGTCCGCGAGCGGGTCGGAGAGGGCGGGCTTTCCGCCGAGAAATTCAGCAACCTTGCCGAGGGTGGGACCAAGAATGAAGGCCGCGCCAGCCATGCCGGCCATGCCGAGAAATTGACGGCGACCCGTCAGAGACAGGTCGGTGTCCGTAAGAGTGCGCTCCATTTGCAAGTCCAGACCGGTAACGCAATTTTCGCGCCGCGAAAGGGATTTTTGGCGAAAATTTGCTGAAATTTGTTCGCCTGCAGATCTTTTGGAGGAATTTTTTCCGAGGTCCGGAGGACTATCGGCGGCGCTTCCGACTCACGGCTCCAAACTTCATTCCTTTGTGGGTGCGGACCCCCTTCGCGCCCTTGAGCACCTGCTTGACGCGGGCTTCGTCGAAGACGGCGGAGTAGACGTAGTTGAAGCCGGGAAGCTTTGTGCGCTCGACCTTCTGGCCGATGAAGCGCTCGATTTCCTCCACATGCGGAAGTTCCTCCGCGGTCATGATCGTGAACGCGTCGCCGGTGGCCTCGGCGCGGCCCGTGCGGCCGATCCGGTGAACGTAGTCCTCCGGGTGCTGGGGGACGTCGTAGTTGATCACATGGCTCACACCGGCAATGTCGATGCCGCGCGCGGCGATGTCGGTGGCGACCATCACCTCGTATTTTCCGCTCTTGAAGCCCTCGAGGGCATCGATGCGCTCCTGCTGGGTGCGGTTGCTGTGAAGGGTGGTGACGGAGTGCTTCTCCTCCTTGAGCTTGCGCGTGATGCGGTCGGCCCCCTCCTTCGTGCGGGTGAAAATGAGGACGCTCTCGTAGTGCGTGGCCTCGAGGAGGGCAAGGAGCAGGTCGAATTTCTGATCCGACGCGACCGGGTAGATGGCGTGCTTCACGCTCTCGGCCGGTGAGCGGCGCGCTCCGATTTCGATCTTTTCCGGATCCCGCAGGCACCACGTCGCCAGCCGGCCAATTTCGTCCGGCACGGTGGCCGAGTAGAGCAGGGTCTGCCGTTCCTTGGGACACTTCTCGATGATGCGGCGGACATCGGGAAGAAATCCCATGTCGAGCATGCGATCGACTTCGTCGAGCACCAGGATCTCGATCTTGTTCAGCTTGATGTCGCCCTGCTCCATGAAGTCGAGCAGGCGGCCGGGTGTGGCGCAGACGATATCGGGTCCCTTCTTCAGTTCCTCGCGCTGCTTGCCATAGCCGACCCCGCCGAACAGGCAGGTGATGTCGATGTGCATGAAACGCGCGTAGTCGCGGAAGGCCGTTTCCACCTGCATCGCGAGTTCGCGGGTCGGTTCGAGGACCAGGCAGCGTGGATGGCCGAGTCCGTGCTTGAGCAGGGAGAGGATGGGAAGGGCGAACGCGCCGGTCTTGCCTGTGCCCGTCTGTGCAGAGGCGATGAGGTCGCGTTTGGCAAGCACGACCGGAAACGAGCGGAGCTGAATGGGACTTGGATCGACGTAGCCCATTCGCTGTGCTCCGTGCACAACCTCGTCGGAGAGCCCTAGATTTTGGAACGACATTGAGACAAACCATGAAATTGCCCCGACCGGCCGATGCTGTCGAAGGAAAAATCCGACCGCCGGCTTGAGCGCGCGACTCTGCGCAGGCAGTTTTGCCGGCGATGGGTGATCCGTTCGAACTGCTTGGTCTGCCGCGCCGTCCCTGGCTGGATGCGGATGAGGTGCGACGCGCCTACCAGGAACGTGCCCGGGAGATGCATCCCGATCGGGATGGCGGAGATGCGGAACGATTTGCGGAGTTAAATGCCGCGCAGGCGGTGCTCACGGGACATGCGTCGCGGCTGCGGGAGTTGCTGGACGGGCAGACGGGGATCCCTTCCATGCCGGCGAATGCGGAACTGGGATTTCGCATTGCCACGGCGTTGCGCAGGGCGGATGCCGCCTGCGCCGGATTGCCGGCTGATTCGCTGCGACGGGCGCTGGCCCTGACCGAACGACGGAAGGCTGCGGACGAGATCGCCTCGCTCGACGAAGAGATTGGACGCCATCTCGCGGATGCGGAGGAACGTCTCCGCGCGGCGGATGCCGGCAATCCGGATGCGCAGGAACTGGCGGCGCTGGCCGGGGAGTTTGTTTTTCTGGAACGATGGGCGTCGCAGGTGCGCGCGAGAAGACTCGAGTTGGAATTGCTCGGAAGCGGAGTCGACGGCGTCCTCCAAACACGAAAGGATTCGCAGGAATGATCGTTGGAATCGACCTTGGGACGACAAATTCGCTGATCGGCGCGATGGATGCCGGATTTCCCGTTCTCTTTGCAGACGGGAAGGGACAACGACTGACACCGTCGATCGTGGCCGTGGCTTCCGACGGGCGGATGGTCGTTGGTCGCGAGGCGAGGGGGATTGACGGCGCCGTGAGTTCGATCAAGCGCCTGATAGGGACCGGTCAGCGTGTTCGACTCGGTGCACGGGATTCCTCCCCCGAGGAGGTGTCCGCAGCGATTCTGGGACATTTGAAGCACATTGCCGGCCACGCGATGGGTGGCGAGGTGCGCGAGGCGGTGATTACCGTGCCGGCCTATTTCAACGACGCGCAACGGGCGGCGACCAAACGCGCGGGGGAACTCGCGGGGCTCGAGGTGCGGCGGCTGCTTGCCGAGCCCACGGCGGCGGCGCTTGCCTACGGCCTCGACAAGCTGGGGAATCGGGCGAAGGTCGCGGTGTTCGACCTTGGTGGAGGAACCTTCGACATTTCGATCCTCGAACTTGCGGAGGGCGTCTTCCATGTGCTGGCGACGCACGGCGACACAAAGCTGGGCGGGGACGATTTTGATGCGGCCATCGCGGAGGCTCGCGGAATTTCCCGCGACGCTGCGCGCAGGGAAAAGGAGGTGCGTTCGTCCAGCGATGCCCCCTCCGATATTGACGCGATTTGCAGACCGATCCTCGAGCGGACGCGGGCATATTGCCTGCGGGCTCTGGCGGACGCGAAGCTGGAGACGTCGGATCTCGACGAGGTGATTCTTGTCGGCGGGGCGACGCGGATGCCGCTCGTGCGACGGTTTGTGGCGGAGGTCTTCGGACGCGAGCCGAACACGAGCCAGCATCCCGACGAGGCGGTTGCGTTGGGGGCTGTTTTGCAGGCGGGGATTCTCGAGGGCAGCGTGCGGAACGTGACGCTGCTCGACGTGACGCCGCTTTCCCTCGGCATCGAGACGTTTGGCGGATTGATGAATGTGCTGATCCCGAGGAACACGACGATTCCCGTGAAAAAGGGCGAGATGTTCACGAACGCAGTGGCGGGTCAGCGTGCAATGCGGATCACCGTCCTGCAGGGAGAGCGGGAGCTGGCGCGGGACAACTGGAAGCTCGGGGAATTCGACATCGAGTTCACGCCTGCTCCGAAGGGGCAGGTAAGGGTGGGCGTGCAATTCGAGATCGATGCGAATGGCATTCTGAACGTGCTTGCCCGCGACATCGCGACCGGACGGGACACGGTGGTCGAGATCCGGAGCGCGGTGAATGTTTCCGACGACGCCGTCGAGACGATGATCTCCGAGTCGGTCGAGCATGCGTTCGAGGACATGGCTGGACGGCAGCTCGCGGAGGCAAAGCTCAAGGCGCAGGAGATGCTGCCGGCCATCGATGCAGCCTATGCGCAGCTTGGCGAACGGCTTTCCGCCACCGAACGCGCCCGGATCGACGGGATCGTGTCGAATGTGAAGGTGGCAATGGAAGAGGGGAACCTGCAAAGACTGAAGAAGCTGCTTGCCGAGCTGGATGACGCGACGCAGGACCTCGCCGTTCTGCTGCTGGAATCGCTCGCAGGCGGGAATTGAGGAACGCACCCTCGCTTGCGATTTTCCGCCCATGGGCGAGCGTAAACCCATGAGCATCCGGTTGACGGTTGCATGGGTGTGTCTCGTGTCCGCAGGGTGGGGTGTGGCGGGCTGTGCGTCCGTATCCCCTGGCAAACGTGAGCAGGTTCAGCGTGTGCAACAAACCGGCGTCTACAGTTACCAGCGCATCCAGCGGGTGAACGACGCCCAGGCGGTGTCACGCAGGCGGCAGGTCCGGGAATGACCCGGACGGATTGGCGATTTTAGTGGACGTGCCCGATTTCTATGCTGACTTTTTGACGATTCGACTCCGCTCCCCCCCGCATGGTCCGTTTTGCTGTAGCCCTTTTTCTGGCCTGTTTTGCGCTTCCCGTTGGCGCCGCTCCATTCATTTCGGAGTTCATGGCGAGCAACAAACGGACGCTGAAGGACGCGGATGGTGAAGCCTCCGACTGGGTGGAGATCCATAATCCCGATGCCGAGCCGGTGAATCTCGACGGCTGGTATCTCACCGACAACGCGTCGAATTTCACGAAATGGCGATTCCCGGAGGTGACGATCCCTCCCAAGGGATATCTCGTGGTTTTCTGCTCCAACAAGAACCGCCGGGTTCCCGGGCAGCAGCTGCATACGAATTTCGCGTTGAGCGCGGGCGGGGAATACCTCGGACTCATCGCGCCCGACGGGGTGACACGGGTGAGTGAATTCGCCCCGCAGTTTCCCGAGCAGTTCGAGGATATTTCCTACGGCGTGTCGTCGTCCACCGAGACCGTGTTGATGGCGCAGGACGGCACGTCGGTGAAGATTCACGTTCCGACCAGCGCTGTTCTGGGAACGTCGTGGCGCTCGCGGACATTTGATGACAGTGGATGGGCCAGTGGCCCGCAGCCGGTCGGCTATTTCAACGTCGGCAAGACTTCGAATCCCGACCTCAGTGCGCTGGTGCGAACGGACATCCGTTCGCAGATGGCCGGCCAGGCTCGCGGAGCCTACATCCGCCTGAGAATGGAAATTCCCGATCCCACGTCGGTCGAGAAGATCACGCTGCGGATGAGATACGACGACGGGTTCGCGGCATTCGTCAACGGTCAGTGGGTGGCCTCGGGGAACGCTCCCGCCGCAAACTCGCTTGCATTCAATTCGTTCTCGCTCGGCGTGCACAATCCGAACACGTCGGAGGAGTTCAATCTTTCCAGCGCGATCCCACACCTGGTCGAGGGCACGAACATTCTCGCGATTCATGGATTGAACGAATCCGCCACGAGTTCCGACGCATTTTATTTCGCCGAGCTTTCGGTCGTCATGGATACGGGCGTCACGCCCGTGACCGGCTACTTTGCGACTGCGACCCCGGGTGCACGCAATGGAGGGCCTGAATCCACTCGCCTTCCCCAGACCGTTTCGTTTTCGAGACCTCCCGGTCCGTTCACCTCTCCGTTCTCCCTCGTGCTTTCCGGCGCAGCCGCCGGGCAGGAGATTCGCTACAACATGGCCGGCCCGAGCGGGAGTCCGGCGGCGACGATCGCGGTCCCGACACTGGCTTCCACCCGCTACACCGGACCAATCACGATCAACTCGAGCACGATCATCCGGGCCGCCGTGTTCGATCCGGTCACCGGGCAGCGCGGAGAATCGGTGACGTTGCACTACCCCCTGCTGGAAACTGCCTTGAACAGCAATAACACGTCAAATTTCACCTCCACGCTCCCGATCGTCGTGGTCGACAGCCACGGGGGAGGCGCTCCGAACACCTCGACCTACAAGACCTCGCTATTCCATCTCTTCGAACCGACGGGCGGGCTTGCCTCGTTGAGCGTGACGCCTTCGCTGTCTACGCGTGCGGGATTGCGTGTGCGGGGATCGAGTTCCGCCAACTTCCCGAAGAAAAGCTACCGCATGGAGACATGGGACGAAAGGAACGAGGATGCCTCGCACTCATTGTTGGGAATGGCTGCGGATGGGGATTGGATCCTCACCGGCACGTGGGGATACGATGACACGCACATTCACAATGCCTTCGTTTTCGAGCTTTCGCGGCGGATGGGGCGGTGGGCTCCGCGGACACGGTTCGTGGAGATGTTCTTCAATACGAATGGCGGCAAGCTCGATTATGCCGATTACGCAGGCATCTACACGCTGACCGAGCGCATCGAGTCCGGAAAGGACCGGGTCGACATCGAGCCGATCGGACCGCAGGATAATGCCGGCGACGCCCTGACCGGCGGTTACATTTTCAAGATCGATCGATCGGATGCCGACGAAGTGAGCTGGCGGACAAGTCGCGGAATCCCGAATCCGGAAAGCGGCCAGAGCCTGGTGATCGTGGAGCCGGATGTCGACGACGACACCAGCGAGCAGATCGCTTACCTGAAGGGGCTCGTGCAGACGTTCGAGGACACGCTGTATGGCGAGCGAAGCGCCGGGTTCGCGACGAGAAACTACCGAAGGTTCATCGACGTGCCGGCGTGGATCGACCATCACGTGTTGTCGACCCTCGTTTACGATGTCGATGGGCTCCGGCTCAGCGCCTTTTTCCACAAGGATCGAAACGGGAAGATCAAGGCCGGCCCGGTGTGGGATTTCGACCGCTCGCTGGGTTCCGACGACGGCCGTGACCAGAATCCGCGCTCCTGGAACGCAATCGAGTATTTCTTCAATCGCGACTGGTGGGGATATTTGTTTCAGGACGCGGAATTCGTGCAGGAATGGGTCGATCGGTGGTGGGAGCTGCGCGGCGATACCCTCTCGAACGCGAATCTCGTCGCGCTGGCCGACGCGCTTGGCGCGCAGATTGGCAACACGATCGGTGCACGGGACGCGGCCCGATGGCCCGGCGGCGGAACCGGGGGCAATACGTTCGTAAGCGGAAGCCACTCCGGCGAGATCGCCCGTATGAAGACATGGCTGACTTCGACAACCCCCGGCAGTCTGGGGCGCGCGCCGTGGTTGGACACGCTGATTCCCCGCCCTCCGACCGCGTCACTGGAAAGCGGTGTTGTCTCTCCCGGGACGGTCGTGACGCTGACCGGAGAGGACACGATTTTCTACCGCACGGACGGCACGGATCCCCGGCCTTACGGTGGAGCGATAGCGACGACGGCGCCGGCCTATACCAGTCCCCTCACGATCAATGAAACAACGATCCTGGCTGCGAGGCGGCGGGGACTTTACAATCCCTTCCCCGCTGGGGCGGGGACCAGATGGAGCGCGCCACTGGTGCGCGTGTGGCTGGTGAACGAGGCGTTTGCCGAGGCCGGTGATATCGAGGTAAGCGAAATCCATTTCCGGCCGACGGCTCCGACAGCCGAGGAAAAGGCATTGGTATTCGAGCCTTCCGCGAACGACTTCGAATATCTCGAGCTGCGAAATGTCGGCAGCCGCGTCGTGAACACGTTCGAGCTGGAATTCGTCGAGGGCAAACCGTTCCGTCGGTTGAAGCTTGCGCCTCTGAGTCTCGCGCCGGGCGAGATCGCGCTGGTGGTGCGGGATCGCGATGCCTTCGAGGCTCGATACGGGACGGCGTTGAGCTCGCGGATCGTCGGCGAGTGGGGACGCGATGGAGCGCTCTCGAACAGCGGCGAGGAAATCGAACTCCGCGCGCGCAATGGCAGCGTCGTGCAGACACTGACGTATGAGTCCGGAATTGCACCCGGAGCGTCGTGGAATCGTGTGGGAGGATCCTGGATCGCGGACGCGCCGTCGCCCGGCAGCTTCGGGCCGACCTACGCGCAGTGGAAGAGCTATTACTTCCCGGACGGCGCAGGGGATGCCGGCGGGGATGGCGAGGAGGACGATCCCGACATGGACCGGGTCGCCAACCGGAGGGAATATGCCCGTGGAACGAATCCGCTCGTGACCGACAGCGCAGTGGATCTGGATCCCGTGATCGAGGGAATCAACGACGGGACGGGCCGCAACTTCCGGTTGCGCTACAGGCGCCCGATTAATCGTCCGGACGCGCGCTTCCAGGTCGAGAAGACCACGGATTTCGTGACATGGACACCCGTCGAAGACGCTGCGGTCTCGACCTCGGGCGGCTTGGAAACGCGCGAGGCGATCGTGTCGATGGACGATGCGGGTGAGCCCGCGTCGATCTTCCTGCGCGTGCGGGAATCCATTGCGGAGTGATCGCGTGAAGGGGGTTGCCGCGGGCATTGGCGCGGGATAGAACCCCGCGATGCGCGACGAGCTTCCCCGCATCGATCTTCACCGTCACCTCGATGGCAATGTCCGGCTCGAAACGATTCTCGAGCTTGGATTGGGTCACGGACTTCCGCTGCCGGCGACGACGATCGAGGAACTGCGTCCCCATGTGGTGGTGACGGAACCGGTTCCGGGATTGCTGCCCTTTCTGGCCAAGTTCGAATGGATGGTGGGCGTGCTCGTGGACGAGGCCGCCTGCCGTCGCGTCGCGTATGAAAATGTCGAGGATGCGAAGTGTGAGGGGCTGGATTCCCTTGAGCTGCGGTTCAGTCCGGTCTTCATGGCACGGCCGCATGGGCTCGTTCCGCAGGCGGTGGTGGAGGCGGTGATTGACGGCGTGGTGGCGGGCGCGCGCGACTTCGGGGTGCCGGTGAAGTTGATTGGAATCCTCAGCCGGACCTTTGGCGCGCAATCGTGCGCCGAGGAACTCGATGCGCTGCTGGCGTGCCGGGAGGGATTGGTGGCGATCGACCTTGCAGGAGATGAGGGAAATTTCCCGCCGCACATGTTCGTCGAGCACTTTCGTCGGGTGCGCGATGCCGGACTCGGAGTGACGATTCATGCCGGCGAGGCCGGCGGTGCGGAGGGAATCTGGTCCGCGATTCGCGATCTCGGCGCGACACGCATCGGACACGCGGTCCGCGCGATCGATGATCCGGCGCTGATGGACTACCTCGGCGAACATCGCATCGGCATCGAGTGCAACCTGACGAGCAATGTGCAGACGAGCACGGTGCCCGATTTCGCGAGCCATCCGCTGCAGGTCTTCCTTGAGCGTGGACTGCTTGCGACGATCAACACGGACGACCCGGGCATCAGCGGCATCGATCTTGCGCATGAATACGAGGTCGCCGCGCCGGCGGCGGGATTGAACGCGGACCAAATCGCGCAGGCCCGAAGAAACGCGGCGTTGATTGCGTTTTGACGGCTTGCGAACCGCGAAATCCGACGCCGGAAAGTAGAAAACGCCGCGCATGCGCGTTCATCATGGTTTTGCCATCCCCCTCCAACGTCCCGACCGTCGTCCGGCGTGCGAAAAAATTTCCGTCAGTTTCTTGTCCGGTGGCAAATCTCGAGCCGATTGCCGAAGGGGTCCTCGAAGAAGACGGCATAGTAGTAGCCCTCACCCTCGCAGTCGTCGGGGCCCTCGATGTTTTTCGCACCGATTTCGCGCAGGAGCGGCACGAAGGCGTCAACCGCTGCATTGGATTCCGCCCAGAACGCGATGCGGTTCTCGTTCGGCACGAAGTCGCGTGATTCGATAAACCCGAAGAATTCCGAGGGATCGCCCGGAGCGTTCCAGCTGATCCAGCCGGCCGGAACATCCTGCCATTGCGTGAATCCCATAGCGGGAAGCAGACGGTCGTAAAAGGCGCGAGCCGCAGGGAGATTCGGCACGCGGAGGTCGATGTGATCGAAGATGCGACCCATGACTCGGATTCAAGCCGCGGGGCCGGTCCGGGAAAAGGAAACAATCACCTCGGTTGAACGACGACCACGGGTGTGACGGTTGCCGGCCGGGAGCGCAATGTTGCCTGGATGGTGGAGAGCTGGTGGTTCATCCGCCGTTGGTTGAGGGTGGACTGGACCTGGTTGAGGAGTTGCTGACCCGACTGCGAGGACGGGGGCGTGAGGGGCGAGACGACCGTCGAGGGCGACGGCTTCTGGACGACAACGATAGGAGGATTCGCGATCGCGGAGCCGGACGTCACTGCGGCGATCAGCGGGGCGAGGAAGCGCGCGATCATGAATCAACCTACGCCCGAACCGCAGGACTTCAATTCTTCGATCCTCCCGCCCATGCCGGTTGTTCCTGCAGATGGAAGAGGCGTTCGCCCGCCTTCGGGACCAGAAGGATGCCTTCGCCTTCGCGATCGGCGAAATCGGCCGGATCGATCGTCGCGGGGTCCCGCCAGTCGAGATTGATGGACTCACAGATTTCCTTCGGAATCTGCGAGGCGAGCGTCACGCGGATGCGGCATTGCTCGACGCCATTTTCGAAGGTTCCGATTCCGCGAACGTGCGTGGAATGGGCGATGACGCCCCACGGGAAGTTCTTGAAGCGGTCCCACTGGGCCAGGAAATAGTCGCGGCAGTGGTAGCCGATTTCCCGGATGAGGTGGCCGTGCACTTCGGAGATTTCGCGGAGGTGCGGCGCGTAGATGATCAGCTCGCCTCCGTCGGCGACGACCGGCTCGAGTTTATACATGCACTTTCCGGCGACCCAGAGTTCGTCATACATGGGCGGCGCGCAGGAGAGCACGGTATGGAATGGGTGGTCCTTTCGTGTGATGTGAATCCGTGAGGACAGGTCGCTGGCAGCATCCCACGCGCTCTCCGGCGTGCCTGCGAAAAGTCCGGAAAATCGCGGCCCGTCCACCACCGCTGCGAGGCAGAGGCGTTCCTGGCGGATGAAGGAGGCGGCCCGGTCGACGACCTTTCGCACCGGCGTCCACTTGTTGCCGATGATCATTGGATTGGTGACGACGGCGCCGAGCCAGTGAAAGAAGTTCAGAATTTCGGGGCCGCCGATTCCGGGGAAGAAATACTTGTTTCCACCCGAGAAGCCGACGACCTCGTGAGGAAAAACGGGACCGACCACGAGCAGGGTGTCGTAGTTTTCGACGAGGCGGTTGATGTGCACCGGCACGTCCATTCCGAAGAGCCCGCCGGAGAGGTCGCGGATCTCGTCCGCCGGGATCACGCCGATCTCCTCGAGTGTCGCGGGCTGATCCCACGTGTGATTGAAGACGCGCACCGAGGAAAACTCCGTGGCGCGTTCCGCCGCCGTCAGCTCGAGGCGGGCGTTGATGGCCTCCTCGGTCATCGGCGGATGCGTGCCCAGCGCAATGATGACGTCAAAGGCCCGTGTCACCTCGCGCAGACGGCGGTGCAATCCCTTGAACAGCGTGCCGATCGGAGCGGTGCGTGTGCCGTCCGGAACAATGACGAGCAGGCGCTTCCCGGCGAAGTCGTTTGCCGCAACGAAGCCGTCCAGCACCGCGTCGATTTGAGAAGCAGAGAGGGAGGCCTCGCCGTCTGCGATTGCGAAGGGGATTTTCATCAGATGGTCTGGGAGAGGAATCCGCCGTCCACCCGAATGTCCGCCCCGGTGACGAAGCTCGAGGCGCGATGGGACGCCAGGAAGACGGTGGCACCGGCAAGTTCGTCCGGATTTCCAAAGCGCGCCATCGGCGTGTGTGCAAGAATCGAAGCGGCCCGCGGGGTGGGGGTGCCATCCTCGTTGAAGAGGAGCCGGCGGTTCTGTTCGGCGGGAAAGAAGCCCGGAGTGATCGAGTTCACGCGAACGCCGCGCGGTGCCCATTCGCGGGCGAGAAATTGCGTGAGGCTGAGGACGGCGGCCTTTGCGGCCGAGTAGGACACGACGCGCGAGAGTGGAAGGTGCGCGGAGACGCTTGCGATGTTGATGATGCTGCCGCGACAGCGTTCCGCCATGGCGGAGCCAAATTCCTGGCAGGGAAGAAGGGCGCCACCGACAAGATTCAGATCGAAGTTTGCGCGCCAGTCGTCGGCATCGATGTTCTCGAACGGATTCTCCGGCGTCACGGTCACCTTGGGATCATTGCCGCCGGCGGCGTTCACGAGAATCGTCGGCGCGCCGACCCCGGCCGAGATGGCGGCGTGCGCTTCGGCGAGGCTTTGCCTGGACATGGCGTCGACGCGAAAGAACGTGCCTCCAATTTCTTTCGCGTAGGCCTCACCCCGTTCCACCGACCGCCCACAGACGGCGACCTTTGCACCGGCTTCCGCAAGCGCCGCGGCCATGCGGCCGCCCAGCACACCGGTCGCGCCGATCACGACGGCAATTTCGTTTTCGAGGGAAAAGAGGGGTGAGGATGACATGACGGCGGATTCTTGCGGGGGGATGCCGCCGCGTCCATTCCGGAGATGAGAAAAAAGGTCGATTCAGGCAAGGTTTTCGACCGACAAAGCTTGATGTCGCGCGTTGGTCCGACAACACTCCCCGCCGATTTCCCTCCCCTCCATGCCGTTTGTTCATCCGGAATTCCTGCTCACGACGTCCATCGCCCGCCGGCTTTTTCACGAGGTTGCCGGGCCGCTGCCGATCATCGACTACCATTGTCATCTGCCGCCCCGCGAGGTTGCCGAAGACCGCCGTTTTTCCAATCTCACGGAGATCTGGCTCGAGGGCGATCACTACAAATGGCGCGCGTTGCGGACCAATGGCATCGAGGAGCGATTGATCACAGGCGATGCCGATCCGAAGGAAAAATTTCTCGCATGGGCACGCACGACGCCGATGACCCTGCGCAATCCGCTGTATCATTGGACGCATCTCGAGCTGGCGCGCTATTTCGACATCCACGATCTCCTCGATGAGGAATCCGCGGAGTCAATCTGGGAGCGCGCCAACGCGAAGCTCGCGGAGCCGGAGTTTTCCGCGCGCGGCATCCTCGAAAAATTCAAGGTCGAGGTGGTGGGAACGACGGATGATCCCACGGACACGCTCGAATGGCATGCGATGTGCCGGGACCTGCCGACGAAGGTGCTGCCGACTTTTCGGCCCGACCGCGCGTGTGCGATCGATACAGGCGACGAGTGGAACGCGTGGGTCGATCTGCTCGCGGAGCGGAGTGGAATGTCGATCGAGACGTCCGACGACTTCTTTGCCGCGCTCGAGAAGAGGCATGATTTCTTTCATGAGATGGGAGGACGACTGTCGGACCACGGAACCGGCCGGTTTCCATTCGCCTCCGCGACGGACGGCGAGATCGCGACGATTTTCCGCGAGGCGCGGGCGGGAGCGACGATTTCGCCGGAGCAGGCGGAAAAGTTTGCCACGCGCGTGTTGCTCGAGACGGGACGCTGGAATGCCGCCAGGGGGTGGACGATGCAGCTTCACGTCGGAGCGTTGCGCAACAACCGCTCCGCGATTCTGCGAACGATCGGTCGTGATGCCGGATGTGATTCCATTGGCTCGTGGTCGCACGCGGAGCAGATTTCCCGTTTCCTCGACGCGCTGGATTCGGAGGGCAGGCTGCCGCGCACGATCCTCTACAACCTGAATCCTGCCGACAACTACGTCTTCGCGACGATGATCGGGAACTTCCAGGACGGATCGATTCCCGGAAAGGTGCAGTTCGGCTCCGGCTGGTGGTTTCTCGATCAGCGTCAGGGCATCGAGTGGCAGCTCGACGCGCTGTCGAATTGCGGACTGCTCAGCCGTTTCGTCGGCATGATCACCGATTCGCGGTCATTCCTGTCGTATCCGCGTCATGAATATTTCCGTCGCGTGCTTTGCGAGTTGATTGGTCGCGATGTGGCTTGTGGAAGCCTCCCCGATGACTTCAGGATGCTCGCCCGACTCGTCGAAGGAGTTTGCTACGGCAACGCCCGGAAATTCTTCGGCATTTTCCCCAACTGAATTTCGCTTCCCGGAGCAACACAATGATTTCCCCAGAATCCTCCCAATCCTCCGTCGGCCGCTATCGCTGGTTCATCTGCGCGCTGCTCTTTTTCGCGACGACGATCAACTACATTGACCGGCAGATCCTCTCGCTGCTCAAGCCCGTCCTCGACGAGGAGCTGGGCTGGTCCGACACGGAATACGGGATGGTCAATGCGGCGTTTCAGTTCGCCTATGCGGTCGGCCTGTTCGGGTTCGGATGGTTCGTCGATCGTGTCGGTCCGAAGATCGGCTATGGCGTCTCGATCTTTGCATGGAGCGTGGCGGCGGCCGGTCATGCACTTGTCTCGACCGTGAGTGGATTCTTTGCCGCGCGCGTTGCCCTCGGTCTAGGCGAAGGCGGTAATTTCCCCTCCGCGATCAAGGCCGTCGTCCAGTGGTTTCCAAAGCGCGAACGCGCATTTGCCACGAGCATCTTCAACGCCGGAACGAATGTCGGTGCCATCGCGGCGCCGGCCCTCGTGCCGCTTCTCGCGTTTCACTACGGCTGGCACTCTCCATTCATCCTCGCGGGTATAGCCGGTGTGCTGTGGCTGTTTCTCTGGGTTCCATTCTACAGCAGCCCGGAGAAGTCGAAATTCGTGGGGAAGCCGGAGATGGCGCACATCCACAGCGACCCTGACGAGGCCCTGCAGGATGCGGGTGGGAAAATTCCGTGGATCGGCCTGCTCAAGTATCCGCAGGCATGGTCCTTCATCGTCGCGAAGTTCATGACGGACCCGATCTGGTATTTCATGCTGATCTGGCTGCCGGACTATTTTAAAAAGACACGCGGGCTCGACTTGAAGGGAAGCTGGATGCTGCTGGTGACCATTTACACGATCGTCACGGTTCTCAGCATTTTCGGCGGCTGGCTTACCGGACATCTCGTTTCCAAGGGCTGGTCCGTCACCCGTGCGCGAAAGACGGGAATGTTGATCTTCGCCGTCTGCGTCCTGCCGCTGCTCGTGGCGACCTTCGTGGGGAACTGGATGGCGGTGCTCCTCATTGGTCTCGCCGGCGCGGCGCATCAGGCGTGGTCGGCGACGATTTACACCACCGTTTCGGATATGTTCCCCAAGCGCGCCGTCGCGTCGCTGGTAGGCATGGGGGGAATGGCAGGCTCGATCGGAGGCATCATCTTCCCGATCGTGACCGGGATTCTGCTCGACAAGCTCGGCGGATTCACGGGCTACGCCATCATGTTCGGCGTGTGCAGCTGCTCCTACCTCATCTGCTTCTTCATCCACAATCTGCTCGCGCCGACATTCGAGCAGGTGCGGATGGAAGAGAATCCGGCTTGAGTGGTTGCCTCCTGGCTCGGGAAACGCCTGGGCAGGATTGCGCGGCGAATTCCGCCTGACTGGAGGATGGGAGAACGCTTCCGCCCGAATGTGAGGTTGCTCGCGAGGGGCGTCGTGACCGCTTTCGGCATGACGCTGCTTGCCACGGCGGGCTTTTTGATGGTGTTTGCAATCGTGGTCCTGGGCGGCGGGTATGCCAGGAAACGACTCCGCTCGCGGAGCGGATCGACGCGCCGCTAGGACTCGAATTCCGCGATCACGCGCTTTACGACGGCCATCGCATTGTAGGCTGCGGGATAGCCGATGTAGATCGTCATCTGGATCACGAGTTGTTTCACCTCGCCAGGGGTGAGGAGTCCGTTTTCCAGAGCGCCGCGCGTGTGCCATTCCAGCTGGGGGAGGCTCGCGGAGGTGACAAGCGAGGCGAGGGTGGCGATCTTCCGGGATTTCTGGTCGAGCTCCGGGTTCGTGTAGAAGTCGGCGAACCCGTGCTCGACGACAAATTTCGTGAGCTCCGGGGAATTCTCCATCGCACGCCGTGCGCCCTCCTCGCCGAGATGAAGCTTCAGCAGCGGCAGTCCCTCTTCGAATTTGTGACTCATTCCATCCGAGGGGAGCAAGCTGCGGGCCGCCGCGGAGTCGACGGCTGGAATCAATGGTAGTTGAACAGGTCGGCCGGACCGTAGGCCGTGCCGGCGGCGGTGTTCAGGGCATTCAGGATCTTGCGCTGCACGTTTGGCGTGAGGCGCCGGCCCTTGCACGCGCGGGACACCATCTTGTGCGTGATTTGTTCGGTGGAGGCGGCGACAAGGTCGTGCGGTTTTAGTCCGTGATGGACGAGAAGCGCGGCGATGGGCTGTTCTCCGAGATTGCGTTCGACGGGGTCGGTCATGGTCGTTTCGAGCGGAGCGACAGTGTCAGGATCAGCACGCTGGCGGCGAGGAGGAATGTCACGGCGTTGGCCAGGATGAGCGGCAGATCCCTGCGCAGAATCCCGTAGACGAGCCAGAGGAAAACGCCCGTCGCAAAAATGCTGAACGCCGGCAGCGAAATGTCCTCCGCCCGTCGGGTGCGCCAGATTTTCACGACCTGCGGGACGAACGAGAACGTCGTCAGTGTCGCGGCGACAAGCCCGATCAGCTGATTGTCCGGCATGGCGTCCTCCTCAGGGATTCCACGGCGCGCGCGAACGCGGCTTCCGGAGCGCCCGTCGCGGCGACCTCGGTGGCGGCTTCACGTGCGGCGACCGTGCCGTGAGGCATCGCAAACGACCACCCCGCCCAGCGAAAGAGCGGGATGTCATTGTCTCCGTCGCCGAAGGCGACCACCTCGTGCGAGCTGATTCCCATTCGCTCGGTGACCGCTGCGACGCCCAGCGCCTTCGATGCGTCTGACGGCAGGAACTCGTAGAGATGCTCCTCGGTCCGGACGTGGTAAAGCGGGAGCCCCGCAATCTCGGGCAGATCCGGCAGGCGGGAGATGGATTCCGCCTCCCCGAGCCACACGACCTTGTGTGCATGGATTCGCGAAAAATCCGTAGCGTCTGTTTCCAGCGGCTGTCCGCCGGCAAGGTGACCATAGTAATCGGTGAGCGGATCGGGTTGCAGCGTGCGCACGGCATCCTCCGAGTAGATGACGCTCGAAAACCCCAGCCGCGATCCGAGTCCGATGAGTAGACGGGTTTCGGCGGGTGTAAGAAAGACCGAGTAAATCGCCTGGTTTGCCTGAAGGTCGAAGACCGACGCACCCTGGCAGGTCACCGCCCAGCGCGCATCGGCGACCTGTGCGAGATAGGGGGTGATGCGGGTGAGGTGACGGCCGGTCGCGAGCAGGATTTCGACGCCGTCGGCTTCCAGGCTGCGAAGCGCTGCGAGGTTCTCCGGGCTGATCTGCTTGTCCGGTCCCAGCAGTGTGCCGTCCAGATCGATGGCGGCGAGTTTGATCGTTCTTTTCATGTTTTCACTTAACAAAGCGTAGAAATACGCGTAATCAAATAAGAAAACGCAAAAAAACGCATCATGCTGCAGGAAGAACGTCTCACGAAGATTCTGGACCGGCTCGCCGCCGAGGGGCGGGTGCTTTCGGCTCCACTGGCGGCATGGCTGGGGGTGTCCGAGGACACGATCCGCCGCGATCTCGCGGAGCTTTCCCAGCGGGGGCAGCTGCGTCGCGTGCACGGCGGGGCGGTGCCGGTTGCCACGGTGCATCCGGAGTTCAAGGTCCGGTCCGCCGAGCATCTGGGGGAGAAGGACCGGATCGCCGAGGAGGCGGTCCGGCTCATGAGACCCGGGCAGCTCATCTTTCTCGATGCCGGCACGACGGTGCTGGCGCTTGCCCGCCATTTTCCCCGGAATCTTTCCGCGACCGTGGTCACCCACAGCACCGTGACGGCGACCACGCTTGCCGACTGGCCGAATCTCGAGGTGCTGCTGATTGGCGGCAAGCTCTTCAAACCGGGACTGTCCACGATCGGGCCGGAGGCGGTCGCGGGGTATCAGCGGATGCGCGCGGACATTTGCTTTCTTGGAGTCTGCGCGATTCACGCGGAGTTTGGGCTGACGGAGCTCACCTACGACGAGAGTCTGGTGAAACAGGCGATGATCCGGCAGTCGTCCCAGACGGTGGCGCTCGGGGCGGGGGACAAATTTGGCGTGACGGCCAATTTCGAGGTCGCGCCCGCCTCCGCGGTCGACCGGGTGCTCACGGATGCGACCGCGCCGAAAAATGCGGTCCAGGCCCTGAGGGCGGCCGGGGTGGCGGTGGAGGTGATTCGGTAAAAAACCGATTCCGGGTCACGGAAACGGGCAACGGTCTTCTTTTTCCAACTTGCTTCGTTGGAGCGTCCACCTAGTTTCGCAGCGATGAGTGTCGAGACTCCCGTTGCCTACGACTCGAAGGTCGAGGGAAACGTCATTTTTACGAAGGTGGATGCCGCGATCAACTGGATGCGCGGCAACTCGCTGTGGCCCATGCCCATGGGGCTGGCGTGCTGCGCGATCGAGCTGATGGCCGCATCGTCGTCGCGTTACGACATTGCGCGATTCGGCGCGGAGGTGATGCGGTTTTCTCCGCGACAGTCCGATGTGATGATCGTCGCCGGCACGGTGACCTACAAGATGGCACTGGCCGTGAAGCGCATCTGGGATCAGATGCCGGAGCCGAAGTGGTGCATCGCAATGGGTGCATGCGCGTCGAGCGGCGGCATGTATCGCAGTTACGCGGTGCTTCAGGGCATCGACCACCTGCTCCCGGTGGACGTCTATATTTCCGGATGTCCTCCGCGGCCCGAGGCGCTGCTCGACGGCCTGATGAAGCTGCAGAAGAAAATCATGGGCGAGCGCGCGATCGAGGATCAGAAGCGCGAGCTGGTGGAAAATCTGTGACCATGGACGAAGTCGTGAACAAGCTCGAGGCCCGGTTTCCCGGCGTCGTGCTCGAGCGGAAGGAGTTTCGGGGGGAAACCTCGCTGACGATCAAGAAGGAGACCGCTCGCGAGGTGGCGCTGTTCTGCCGGGATGAGCTGGCATTCGACTACCTGGTCGACCTCGCGACGATCGATCACTTCCAGACGGAACCCCGCTGGGAGGTCGTCTATGAGCTCTATTCGATGTCGGCAAACATCCACCTGCGCTTGAAATACACGATGCCCGAGGATGAGCCCGAGGCTCCGACGGTCTCGGACATCTGGCCGACCGCCGACTGGCATGAGCGTGAGGCGTTCGACATGATGGGCATCCGGTTCAAGGACCATCCGGATCTGCGCCGCATCCTGATGTGGGAGGGGTATCCCTACCATCCGCTGCGGAAGGATTTCCCGCTGGAAGGAAAGCCGAGCGAGACGCCGGATGTGGCATTCTCCGAGGTCGCACCGCTGGCAGGCGGTCCGTTCGTCACCGCGCCCACCGACGGCACGACGCAGGTCCGTGAACCGCGCGCGCGGCATCTCCCTCCCGAGCCTCCCAAGAGCAAGTTTCTTTCCGAACCTTGATTGCCGACGCCGCAGGGCTCGAGGAGCTTCTCGACCGACTTTCCGACATACCGGTGATCGCTTTCGACACCGAGGCGGACAGTCTGCACTGCTACTTCGAAAAGCTCTGCCTGGTCCAGATCAGCACGCCGCACGAGCACGTGCTCGTCGATCCGCTGAGCGACGTGCCGATGCAGCCGCTCCTCGATGCGCTTGCGGAGAAGCGGGTGGTGTTCCATGGCGCGGACTACGACCTGCGCCTGTTGCGCCGGGTGGGAACCTTCGAGCCCCGCGAGATTTTCGACACGATGATCGCGTCGCGTCTCTGCGGCGTCGATCAGCTCGGACTTGCCGCGCTCGTGGAGAAACATTTCGGCGTGAAGCTGTCGAAGTCGTCGCAGAAGGCGAACTGGGCCCGGCGCCCGCTGCCTCCGGAAATGATCGAATACGCGATGAACGACACGCGATACCTCCTGCCGCTTGCCGAGCGGATCGAGGAGGAGGTTCGCCGGCTCGGGCGATGGGAGTGGTTCGAGGAATCGCGAGACCGGATGGTGGCGGCGTCGCGTGAAGTGCGCGAGCGCGACGAGAAGACGGTGTGGCAGATTTCCGGCTACGCGAAGCTTGGACCACGGGCGCAGTCGATCCTGCGCGTGTTGTGGTTCTGGCGCGACTCCGAGGCGCGCGCGTGGAACCGCCCGCCTTTCCATGTGATGGGCAACGACGATTTGCTGCGCGTCGCGGAATGCGCGGCGACGGGCAGGCCGTTCACTCCGCCCCGCATGGCAAACCGCCGCCGGCGGAGCTTCGAGGTTGCGCTCGCGCTGGCTCTTCAGGTGCCGGAGGCGGAATGGCCGCGTATGGAGCGCAAGCGCGGGAAACGCCGGACGAACGAGCAGGTGCGACGTTTTGACGAGTTGAAGGCGGTGCGCGACCGGGTGGCTGCGGAACTGAAAATCGATCCCGCAATCGTCGCCTCCCGCGGCGGGCTGGAGGCCGTCTCGATCGACGAGAATTCGCCGGCCCTCATGAACTGGCAGCGCCGGCTGATTGGTCTGGAGCCGCTTCCCGCGAAGGCGTGATGGACATCATCGGACTCGCGCTCGAGGAGGACATCGGGTCCGGCGATGTCACCGTGCGTCACTTCACGGATCCCGAACGCCGCTGCGATGCACGGATTCTTGCAAAGCAGGCTGGAGTCCTGGCGGGGACGGAAACCGCGAGGGAGGTGTTCCGGCGCGTGGATGCGACGCTCGAAGTGTCGATCGATCTGCCCGACGGAACGGGGCTGTCTGCCGGCGATGTGGTGATGACGATTCGCGGCAGGGCGGGATCGGTGCTGACCTCCGAACGCACCGCCCTTAATTTCCTGCAGCGCCTCTCTGGCGTTGCGACGCAAACGCGACGCTATGTCGATGCCGTCGCCGGGACGGGATGCCGCGTGCTCGATACCCGCAAGACAACGCCCGGGTTTCGCGTGCTGGAGAAGGCTGCGGTGCGCGCCGGCGGTGGAACCAATCATCGGCTCGGGCTTCACGACATGGTGATGGTGAAGGATAATCACTTCGCCGCAGGCCGGACGGTGGAGGCCCTTCGGGCCGGTGTGGAGGCTGCGAAGGCCGCCGGGCTGCGTGTCGAGGTGGAAGCCGACACGCTGGCGCAGGCGAAGGAAATCTTCCAGATCCCCGGGGTGGACGTTGTGTTGCTCGACAACATGAGCCTCGAGGACATGCGCGAGGCGGTGCGACTGCGTCCGGCAGGCCTCCAACTCGAGGCAAGCGGTGGCGTGACGCTGGAAACCATTCGCGCAATCGCAGAGACCGGAGTCGATTTCGTTTCCGTCGGTGCGCTCACGCATTCCGCCCCGGCGCTCGATCTGTCGCTGGAAATCGAAGGCTGAGACAGGCGGGGCCGGTGTCCGAACTTCAAGCATAACTCCATCCAATGAAATCTCCGCTCGATCGGGACGCGATCTCCGGTGCCGGGGTTGTCGGCAGCCGCATTGCGGTCTTTCAGGAGACCGAGTCGACGAACGACGTCGCCGCGCATGCTGCAGCGGGCGGGGAGCCGGAGGGATTTGTGGCATTTACGGAAACGCAGACGCGTGGACGCGGACAGTTTGGCCGTCGCTGGGAGTCCCGCGCCGGGCTCGGGCTTTGGTTTTCCATTCTCCTGCGGCCGCAGTGGCCAACCGGAAAACTGACGGAAATGACGCCGCTCGTTGCCGTCGCGGTGGCGCGTGCCGTCGCGGATCTCACCGGAAGGGTTGTCCGGATCAAGCCGCCGAACGACATCTTTTGTGGCGGAAGGAAGCTTGCCGGCATCCTGAGCGAAGCGAAAACCGGTGTCTCCATGCACGTGGTCGTGGGGATTGGCCTGAACGTGAATCACACGGTCGCGGACTTTCCGCCCGAGTTGCGGCAGACGGCGACCTCGATGCGAATCGAAACAGACCAGACGTGGACACGGGAGGAGGTGGCGACGGCGGTGCTGCGCAGTATCGGAACGCTCTACGATCCGGCATCGCCTCCGGGAGAGGAGGTCGCCCGTGCCTATGCCGAACTTTCGCACGGTCCGGTTTGTGATAATCTTTGCGGATGAACATTCGGCTCGCAGCGATCCCCTGTCTCGCGACGGTTCTGCTCCTGGCCCCCGGGCGGGGAATGGCTCAGGAGGTGGCGGCTCCAGCGGCTGACGCTGCGGAAGAGGATTCCCCCTACGAGGCCGTCCACGTGCTCGCCCGCGCGATGCAGTTGATCCGGCAGGACTACGTGGATGCGGGAAAGATTTCCTACAAGGATCTCACCTACAGCGCGCTGAGGGGGATGCTCGCGGATCTGGATCCGCACAGCTCGTTCATGGATCCGAAGGCATTCAAGGGAATGCAGGAGGACACGAAGAGCGAATTTGGCGGTCTCGGAGTTACCGTCACGACAAAGAACAATCTCGTGACGATCATTGGCGTCACCGAGGGAACGCCGAGCTTCGAAGCGGGAATCCAGCCGGGGGATCAGATTCGCAAGATCAACGGCATTTCGATGGACCGGCTCGCGGTGGCGGATGCGATTGAAATGCTGCGCGGCGAACCCGGCGAGAAGGTCACCCTCACGATCTCGCGACCGCTGACAAACGAGATCAAGGAATTCACCATCGCGCGGGCGGTGATCAAGGTGCCCAGTGTCGTCGATGCGACGATCCTTCCCGAGGACCGGACCGGCGGACGGAAGATCGGGTATCTCAGGCTCACGCAATTCAATGAGCCGACGGCGACGGAGCTTGCGAATGCGCTCAACGAACTCGAGAAGCAGGGGATGGAGGCGCTGGTGATGGATTTGCGATTCAATCCCGGCGGACTGCTCGGCAGCGCGCGGGATGTGTGCTCGCAGTTTTTGCCGGCAAACACGCGTGTCGTTTACACCGAGGGCAGGCCGGCGACCCGTGACTATCACACACGCTCGGTGCCGGGCGGGCCGCGGAAGTATCCGGTCGCGATTCTGATCAATGGAGCGAGCGCGAGCGGCGCCGAGATTGTCGCGGGGGCGTTGAAGGATCTGCGCCGGGCGATTCTTGTCGGCGAGACAACCTTCGGAAAAGGTTCCGTGCAAAGCGTGGTCGCGCTTCCAGACGGCTCTGCGATGCGGTTTACGACCGCGAAATATTTTACGCCGAGTGAGAAGCCGATTCACGAGCATGGGGTGGAGCCGGACATCCGCTGCACGATGACGCTCGAGGAGGAGATCCAGCTCACGCAGGCCCGGCGCCGGCGTGCGCTGCAGGACGACGCGACCGCCGCTCCCTTCGATGTTCCCGACCGTCAGCTCGACCGTGCCGTGGATGCGCTGACGGGTGTGTTGTTGTATTCGGAGCGCAAGGCGGAGCCTGCGACCAAGGGTTGACCGTGCCTCTCGTCCTCGCGATCGAAACCTCGTGCGACGAGACGGCGGCCGCGCTGTTGCGCGCACCCGGCGACCTGCTTGCGAGCGAGGTGTTTTCCCAGGCCGGCATCCATGCGCAATACGGCGGAGTGGTGCCGGAGGTCGCATCGAGAAACCACCTCGCGGCGGTGCCGCGCGTCGTGCAGGCCGTGTTTGACCGATCCGGCATCGTGCCTGCGGATGTGGATGTGTTTGCGGCAACGGCGGGACCCGGCCTGCCGGCGGCGTTGCTCGTGGGGGTTGCGCATGCAAAGGCGCTGGCGATCGGATGTGGACGACCGTTCCTCGCGGTGAACCACGTGGAGGGGCATTTGCTGTCGCCCTTTTTCGGGAGGGCCGACGTCCCGCCGCACGTGGGATTGGTTGTAAGCGGCGGACACACGCTCCTGGTGGACGTTGCCGGCGTGGGGGATTACCGGGTGCTTGGCTCGACGCGGGACGATGCAGCGGGCGAAGCCTTCGACAAGGTCGCGAAGCTGCTCGGACTCGGTTATCCGGGCGGAATCGAAATCGAGCGTCTCTCACGGGAAGGGGATCCGCATCGATACGAGTTCCCCCGGGCGATGCTGCATTCCGGGGATTTTCAATTCAGCTTCAGCGGATTGAAGACAGCGGTGCGCTATCTCCTCGAACGAGGGGAAACCTGCGTGCCGGATGTCTGTGCGTCCTTTCAGGATGCTGTGGTCGACGTGCTGGTGGAAAAGGCGGTCGCTGCCGCGCAGACGTGCGGACGGAAGCAACTCTCCCTGAGCGGCGGCGTCAGCGCCAATGCGCGATTGCGTGCACGCATGGAGGAAGCTGCAGGGCGGGCGGGAATTGCCGTGATCGCCGCCGCGCCGGAGCTTCGCACCGACAATGCGGCGATGATCGCGCACACGGCCGCGCTGCGCTTCACCCTTGGGGAGCGGAGTTCATGGAACGCCGATATTTTTCCGTCGATCGATCCTATGACATTCGGCGCGCTCCAAATCGCGTAATTCGGCTGAACGGGCCGAACGCCACGTTGTCCAAAGAGGGATGAAAACAATTCCTACCCTAATTCTTGGAGTATTGGCCCTAGCGAGCGTGGCGTTTGCGGCGGACGATACCCCGGCCTGGAAGACGGACTACGACGCGGCGCTCGCGGAGGCGAAATCCTCCGGGAAACCCGTTCTCGTGGACTTTACGGGCTCCGACTGGTGCGGCTGGTGTATCAAGCTGGACGAGGAAACGTTCGACAAGGAGGCGTTCAAGGAGTTTGCAGCGAAAAACCTGGTCCTGCTGGAACTCGACTTTCCGAACAAAAAGGAACAGAGCGAAGAGGTGAAGAAGCGGAATCAGGAACTCGCCCAGAAGTATAAGGTGGGAGGATTCCCGACCTTGCTGCTGCTCGATTCCGAGGGAAATGAAATCGCCCGGCAGGTCGGTTATCTGGCAGGGGGACCGGATGCGATGATCGCCTGGGTCGAGAAGGCGACCAAGGGCTGATCAACGGTTGGTTTCGGATGCTGTCCGGGCGCTGCTGACCTTGAAGGCGCTCGGACAGAGATCCGAAAGTTCGCAGCCCGCGCAGTCGGGATTGCGCGCGAAACAGCGGCGTCTGCCGTGAAAAATCAGCCAGTGGCTGAGATCCGCCCAGTGCTCTCGGGGGAAGAGCTGGACGAGGTCGCGCTCGACATGGACTGGATCTGTTTTGCGAGTCAGTCCGAGCCGGCGTGAGAGTCGGCCCACGTGGGTGTCGACCACGACGCCTTCGTTGATTCCGAAGGCGTTTCCAAGGACGACGTTTGCGGTTTTCCGGCCCACGCCGGGCAGTGCGGCAAGGGCTTCCATCGTTTGGGGAACTTCGCCCCCATGCTGATCGACGATTTTCCGGGCAGCTCCGCGGATGGACTTCGCCTTCGAGCGGAAAAAGCCGGTGGTGCGGATCAGGCTTTCGAGCTCTTCCTGGGGGATCTCTGCGAAGTCGGAGGCGCTCCGGCAGCGCGCGAAAAGGGGGGGCGTCACCATGTTGACGCGTTTGTCCGTGCACTGGGCCGAGAGAATGGTGGCGACGAGCAATTGCAGGGCGTTCTCGTGGACGAGTTCGCAATGGGCGTCGGGGTAAATTTGCGGGAGGCGGCGGACAAGCAGCTCGGCGCGTTCCTTTCGAGTCATGGGAGCGCCTCCGTTCTCACGGCGGGGATGCGGGGTCAATCGCAGATTTCGCGGATTGCGCGTCTTTGCTGGCGAAGCTTGACCGGCCCGGTTGTCGCCTGCCTAGTTTCCGCTTCCCCCCCCAGCCGGCGGGCCGATTTTACCACACAGGATTTCTATTTGTATGAACGCCGAAATGCTCACCATGCTCGATTACCTCGAGCGCGAACGGGGGATCAGCCGCGATGTGCTCGTCGAGGCGATTTCCGGCGCCCTGCTGACGGCTTCGAAGAAGTCGTTTGCGACCGCTCGCGAGCTGCGTATCGACATCAACCCCAAGACGGGGGACATCCGGGCGTTTGCGCGACCGATCGTGGTGGAAAAGGTCGAGAATCAACACGACGAGATTTCCCTCTCGAGGGCGCGCCAGATTGATCCGAATGTGCAGGTCGGCGACGAGATCGACATCGAGGTGACTCCGAAGGATTTTGGCCGGATCGCAGCGCAGACGGCGCGACAGGCGATCATGCAGCGCATTCGCCAGATCGAGAAGGACATGATCTACGAGGAGTTCAAGGACCGCGCCGGCGAGATCGTCAGCGGCACGGTGCGCCGCTTCGAGCGCTCGGATGTGATCGTGGATCTCGGCCGTTTCGAGGCGATCATGCCCTCGCGGGAGCGTGTGCCTACGGAGGAATACAGCATTGGCGACCGCATTCGCGGCTATGTCGTGGCTGTCGAAAATGGTGCCCGCGGTCCGGAGATCATCCTTTCCCGCAGCCATCCGAATTTCGTGCGCCGCCTGTTCGAGGTGGAGGTCAGCGAGATTGCGGACCGCACGGTGGAAATCAAGGCGATCGCCCGTGAGGCGGGAGCCCGCACGAAGGTTGCCGTTCACAGCTCGGACGACAAGGTTGATCCGGTCGGAGCCTGCGTCGGAATGCGTGGCGCCCGTGTGAAGAACATCGTCCGCGAACTCAACAACGAAAAGGTCGACATCATTCGCTGGCATGCGGACCCGCAGGAACTCGTCAAGGAGGCCCTGAAACCGGCGAAGATCCACAGCATCACGCTCGACCCGGTCGCGAAGAAGATTTCCATCACCGTCGGCAAGGAGGAATTGTCCCAGGCCATCGGCCGGCGTGGTCAGAATGCCCGTCTCACCGCAAAGCTTACGGGATGGGACATCGACATCGGCGAGGACAAGAGCAAGGAGGAGGCCTTCGAAAGTCAGAAGGCCCAGGCCGCCAGCTCGCTTGCCGACCAGCTCGGCGTGACGCAGGAACAGGCCGACACGCTCACCAAGAGCGGCATGAACTCGATCGAAGTGATCGTGGTCAGTGGCGCGGACGATATCGCGGGAGTTCTTGGTTGCGACCTGGAGACCGGCGAGAAGATTCTCGCAGCCGCGAAAAAGGCGCACGGCGGCGCAGCCTAGACCGCGCCATGAAAGCGCCAGCCCCAATCAGGAATTTCAATGCCATCCAAACTCAGCAACTCAAAGTCCGAGAACAAGACGACTCGAACGAAGCGCGGCGCTTCGGACGAGGCGTCCTCGGCGCGCTCCAAGAAATCGCCGGCCACCGCTGAGCCCGCGACCAAACCCAAGCCCGCCCCGCAGGCGGAGGCGCTTTCGCTGATCGAGCCGAAGGCAAAGAAAGTTCGCAAACCGGACGCAGAACGCAAAACGCGCACCATGCTGCCTCCGATCAGCAAGATCGCGGCGCGGCAGGAGCCGAAGAAGCCGGTCGAGGAACCCCCGGCGGTCGCCGTCGAGCCCGATGCTCCCGAGGCGGCGGAGGCGGTGTCAGCACCTGCTGAAGAGGTTGTCGACAACCGCAAGGTCGTCCACATCAAACCGCCGATCATTGTCAAGGAGCTTGCCGAGCAGCTGGGTCTGAAGCCGTTCCAGCTCATTGCGGACCTGATGGAGCTGAACATTTTCGCGGCGATCAATCAGGCGATCGAGCCGGATGTCGCGGCGAAGGTTTGCGAGAAGCACGGTGCAATTTTCGAGCGCGAGAAGCGTCAGAAGGATGGCGGAGTTCACAAGCAGGAGACGGTCATTGTCGAGCCGCCGCCTCCGCCGGTGGAGGAGGAGGTTTCCGAACTGAAACCCCGGCCTCCGATCGTGACGATGATGGGCCATGTCGACCACGGCAAGACCTCGCTCCTTGATGCGATTCGCAAGGCGCGTGTGGCTGCAGGCGAAGCCGGCGGCATCACGCAGCACATCGGTGCCTACAGCGTGAAGCGTCCGGATGGCACGAGCATCACCTTCCTCGATACGCCGGGGCACGCGGCCTTTACGGCGATGCGCGCACGCGGCGCGAACGTGACGGATATCGTCATTCTCGTCGTTGCGGCGGATGACGGACTGATGCCGCAGACGATCGAGGCGATCAACCACGCGAAGGCTGCGGGAGTCACCATCATGGTCGCGATCAACAAGATCGACCTTCCGAGTGCCAACCCGGACCGGGTGAAGGCGCAGCTTCAGGAGCACGGCCTCGTGCCGGAGGACTGGGGGGGCGAAACGATCTGCTGCCCGGTTTCCGCCACGAAGGGCACGGGGCTCGAGGACCTTCTCGAGAATCTCTCGATCCAGGCGGAAATCCTCGAGTTGAAGGCGAATCCCCGCGCCGACGCCCGTTGCACGGTCATCGAGGCTCAGGTCGAGTCGGGCCGTGGCCCCACCGCCACCGTCATTGTGACGACCGGCACTCTCCGGGTCGGCAAGCCGTTCATCTGCGGAAACCATTGGGGCAAGGTGAAACAGCTCATCGACGACACCGGCAAGCCGGTGAAGGAGGCCGGCCCCGCCACGCCGGTGAAGGTGCTGGGATTCAGCGGTCTCCCGGCCGCCGGCGACGAGCTTGTTGTCATGGATTCCGAGCGCAACGCCCGTGCGTTGAGCGAGGAGCGGCTGGAGGCATTGCGCACCCAGAAGCTGAGTGCGCCCCAGCGCGCGACCCTCGAGAATCTCTTCGAGAGCCTTGCCGCCGAGAAGAAGAAGACGCTGCAGGTCGTGCTCAAGGCGGACGTCCAGGGCTCGCTCGAAGCGCTCGTCGCCTCGCTTGGTGAAATCAAGAGCGACAAGATCGCGCTGCAGATCATTCACTCCGCGGTCGGGCCGGTCACGGAATCCGACGTTCTCCTTTGCAGCGCGTCGAACGCGATCATCGTCGGATTCGGCGTGAAGGTGGAGAACAGCGCCGCCGCGACGGCGAAACGCGAGGGCGTCCAGATCAAGCTCTACAGCATCATCTACGAGTTGATTGACCAGATCCGGGACGCGATGGCCGGAATGCTGGATCCCGAAGTGCGCGAGACGATTGTCGGTCACGCCGAGGTCAAGCAGGTCTTCGAGCTTTCGAAGGGAACGGTCGCCGGCTGCCTCGTGCAGGACGGTCGCATCCCGCGCACCGCGCGTGCCCGGGTGCTGCGCCGCCGCCAGGCCGTTTACGACGGTGGTGTTGCGACGCTGCGTCGTTTCCAGGACGAGGTGAAGGAGGTCCGCGCCGGACTCGAGTGCGGCATCCGGCTCGGCGATTATCACGAATACGAAGTGGGGGACATCATCGAGGCCTACACCCTCGAGAAGGTTCCGCAGACGCTCTGAGGTCACGCCTCGGGGGAAACACACATCCGCGAAACAACGCCATGAAGCACCGGCTCCAACGTGTTTGCGAGCTGCTCAAGCGGGAGCTTGGCAGCATCATGGTGCGAGAGGTGCAGTTTTCCTCCCCGCTCGTGACCGTGAGCGGGGTGGACATCACACCCGATCTCAAGCAGGCGCACATCTTCATCAGCGCGCTGGGAAGCACCGCGCAGAAGCGTGAGGCGATTGCGACGCTTGAACACCATCGGGTGATGCTCCAGAACGAGGTTTCCAAGCGCGTGATTCTCAAGAATACGCCGCATTTTCATTTCCGTCTCGATGAGTCGATCGAGCGGGGTTCCCGGGTGATCACGATCATGGACGAGCTCGGGCTTGGGCCCGCGAGCTTCGACGACATCCGGGAAGAAGAGCAGGAATGAACGCGACCTTCGAGGAGATCGCCGCCGCGCTGGCGCCCGCGAAATCCGTGCTGGTCGTGAGTCATCTGCGGCCCGACGGAGACGCCCTTGGATCGACGCTCGCGATTGCGATCTGGCTTCGGAGCCTCGGCAAGGAGGTCACCGCCTGGAACGAGAGCGGGCTTGCTACGAAATTCCGCTACCTGCCGTGCTGGGAAATGCTGGAACTCCCGTCGCCGCAGGCGCGGACGTTTGACGCGATCGTGGCCGTCGATTGTTCGTCGATGAAACGGCTTGGCACTGTCCTGGACGGCGTGGCGATTCCGCCGGTGTTCGTCAATATCGACCACCACGTGAGCAACGAGCGCTACGGCACGTTGAACCACGTCGACAGCACCTCCCCCGCGACGGGACAGATCGTCTACGAGTTTCTGGAGTCCCGTGGAGCGCGGATCACGCCGGAGATTGCAGGCAACCTCTTCGCGGCGATTTCGACGGACACGGGATCGTTCCAGTATTCGAACACGACGGCGCGGACGTTTGCCGTGGCGTCGGCGCTCGTGGCAGCCGGAGTGAATGTCGGTGAGCTCTCGCAGGCGATTTACGATACGCAACCGCGCCGGCATCTGGAGTTGCTGCGGCACGCGCTGAACGACGCGGAATTTTTCTGCGACGATCGCGTTGCCTGCACGACGTTGACCCGCGTGGATGCGGAACGGCTGGGCATCCAGCCCGAGGATACCGAGGGGATCATCAACCACCTTCGTTCGGTCGATACGGTGGTTGCGGCGGTGTTCTTCGAGGAGATCGAGGACGGCCGGGTGAGAGTGAGTTCGCGCTCGAAGGACCCGCGCGTCGATGTGTGCAAGGTCTGCGCGGAGTTTGGAGGCGGGGGGCATCCGCTCGCGTCCGGGGCACGGATCCGTGGCCCAGTGGACGAGGTGAAAAGAAAATTTTTGAAGGTGTTGTGTGATGAAGTCAGTCGAATCCATTGACGGGGTCCTCGCGGTCGACAAGGCGCCGGGGATGACCTCTCACGACGTGGTCGGCATTGTCCGCCGCGCGTTGAATACGAAGAAAGTCGGGCATTGCGGCACGCTGGATCCGCTCGCGACCGGCCTGCTGCTCATCACGATCGGTCGGGGGACGAAGATCCAGGACCTGCTGATGAGCGAGGACAAGGAATATGTCGGCACGCTGAAGCTCGGCGAAACAACCGACAGCCAGGACGCCGACGGAGAGATCCTCGAAACGAAGCCGGTGCCGGAGCTTTCCGCCGGACAGATCGATGCGGCATTCGCGAAATTCCACGGCGATTTCTACCAGACGCCGCCGATGGTGAGCGCGATCAAGAAGGACGGCGTGCCGCTCTACAAGCTGGCCCGCCAGGGGAAGAGCGTGGAGCGCGAGCCGCGGTTCGTGCATGTCTACGCCCACGAGATCCTGAGGATTGCGCTGCCCCAGATCGATTTTCGTGTCGTGTGCAGCAAAGGATTCTACGTCCGAACCTATGCGCACGACATCGGACAGG
Source organism: uncultured Spartobacteria bacterium (assembly GCA_937901895.1). Lineage (GTDB taxonomy): Bacteria > Verrucomicrobiota > Verrucomicrobiia > Chthoniobacterales > JAATET01 > JAATET01. Next base: position 62,215 of record CALGTD010000108.1, read on the forward strand.
AACTCGGATGCGGCGCGCACCTGACGGCATTGCGACGCACGAAGTCGGGCCGCTTCTCGGTGGACGGCGCGGTGACGATCGAAGAACTGAAAACGTTGCCGGCGGCAGAGCTTGCGGGCCGGGTGATGAGTCTGCCCGAGGTGTCCCGTCTTCGGGGCGCGTGATGAAAATCCTTCATTCGATCGAGCGACTGTCGGAGCTGAAAGGCCCGGTGATGCTGTCGATCGGAGTTTTCGACGGGGTGCATATCGGGCACCAGGTCGTGCTGCGGCAATCGATGACCGCAGCCCGACAGGCTGGGGGAACGAGCGTCGCGCTGACTTTTGACCCGCACCCTGCGCGCGTGTTGCGACCGGAGTGTGCGCCGAGGCTTTTGACGTCAACCGCACACAAGGCGCGCCTGATTCAGGAAGTTGGATTGGAGAACCTGCTGATCGTTCGCTTCGATCCGGACTTCGCGCAGCAGCCGCCGGAGGTGTTCATTCGCAGGCTGGCCGGAGAATGTCGCCCGCTGCGTCAGATCGCGGTGGGACAGCAGTGGGCCTTTGGCAGGGGACGGTCCGGAAATGTGGAACTCCTGCGTGTCCTTGGGACGGAGCTCGGATTCGATGTCGTGGAGGTTCCGTCCGTGGTCGCGGATGGGGAAACCATCAGCAGCACGCGTATTCGCGAGGCCGTGGAACGGGGGGATCTTGCGACAGCGAAGCGTTTGCTCGGTCGCGACTACACGATTTTCGGAACCGTCGAGAGTGGCGACCGGCTGGGGCGGACGATCGGTTTTCCCACGGCAAATCTTCGGGCGCACAACGAGCAGTTTCCTCCCGACGGAGTTTATGCCGTGCGCGTGCAGATTGATTCCGCAGTGCTGCGGGGCGTGGCCAACATCGGCTACCGTCCCACTGTGGCCTCCTCCGTGGAGCGGAAGCTGGAGGTTCATATCCTCGACTTTTCCGGAGACCTTTATGGTCGCGACCTCGATGTCGATTTCATTGCGTTCCTTCGCGGCGAACGGAAATTCGACGGACTGGATGCATTGAAGGCTCAGATCGCCGCCGACGTGGAAGCGGCCCGGGCGCTTCTCGGCTGAACGCCGCATCTTGCTTTCGAGGAACGGCCAGGTCGGCCCGGGCGACGAGCGGGGAGTGGATTGTCCGAAAGTTCTTCAGACATCCCAGACCTTGCGCGTTCGGCAGGAGGAGCGGATGATTTTCGCCATCGTATGAGCAGGGCGCGGGAACAGATCGACGCGGAGCTGGCGGAGTGGATCGGGCAGCAGAAGGTGTTTTTCGTGGGAACGGCACCGTTGTCGCCGGCCGGCCACGTCAACATCTCGCCGAAGGGCGGAGATGCCTTTCGGGTGCTCGGGCCTCTCGATGTCGCGTATCTGGATTACACGGGCAGCGGAGCGGAGACGGCGGCCCATCTGCACGAAAATGGGCGCATTGTGATCATGTTCTGTGCGTTCGAGGGCGGGCCGAAAATCGTCCGACTGCACGGTCGCGGGACGGTGCTCACGCCGGATCAATCGGGCTTCGCTGAGCTGGTGGAGAAGTTTCCGCGGAATCCCGGAACGCGGGCGATTATTCGCGTGGCGGTGACGCGGGTGAGCGAGTCGTGCGGGTTTTCGGTGCCGTTCTTCGACTACCGGGGGCCCCGGACCACGCTCGATCAATGGGCGACGAAACAAGGGCCGGAGGGAATGGCGAAGTATCGAGCCCGGGAAAACGCCCGCAGCGTGGACGGCTTGCCGGCGTTCGACTAGCAGCTTTTTCGGGCAGGGAAAACGACGGAGGAAAACTCCGTGAGTTCATCCGATGCGTGCGAAAATCGCGGGCTGGAAATGCACTTGTCAAAAGTGGGAATGCATTTCTATTCAACCTGTTAGGAAGTATGTTTCGTTGTAATCCTGTTGCATGGCTGGCTTGTGCAGCGGCTCTGATTACGCATCCGGCGGCTGCACAGATTCACTTCGAAGGGGGATACCTCGACTTGGACCAATATGTGTTTATTGGTTTTCCGGACAACGCCCCCGGGACGGCGACCGTGACTGGCGACGCAAGCCGCGGTTACATCTTCGTCGGAGCCTTGTCGGAGGGGACGCTGAACATCCAGTCGGGAGGCGCCCTGAGCGGGTCGCGGGTGTTTTTGGGAGGGGAGCAGACGGGAAATATGGTGGTCAACAGTGGGGGCAGCCTGTCGGTTTCCGGTCTGAGTGTGGGATCGCTCTACGGTTCCGGTCATGTGGATATCAACGGAGGAACGGTGAACGTCTCGGACCTCTTTTCGGTGGGTGACGGAACGGGACCGAGCTCCGTGAACCTCCATGGCGGAACGTTGGAGGCGGGAAGAGCGAAAGTGGCGAATGGGTCCGTGGTCCTGGATGGCGGCACCTTTTCCGTCGGCGGCGATATGAAGGTTGGGGACAATGCGGCCGGCAGTCTGGTTCTCATGGATGGATCCGTCTCGGTCGGGGGGACGTTTTACGTGGGGAACGGACACGACGGCACCGTGACGATCGAAGGCGGTTCGCTGAACACGAACGATTCCTGGATCGGGGGATTTACGAGCAACGGCACTGCCAAGGTGACCGGGGGAAACTGGACGGTGTCCACGATGCTCTACCTGGGGATGCTCAATTCTTCGGGCACGCTGGAAATCAGCGGCTCGGGCGCTGTCAGTGCCATCGGGGTGATGGTGGGGCAAATGGGTGACGGTGTTCTGCGGCTCAACGGTGGATCGCTCAGTGCGGAGCTCGTGCAGGTGGGTTATACCGGGGAAAATGGCAGCGGCTCTGTCGAATTGAACGGAGGCACGATGCACGTGGTGAATGTCACCGCGTATGCGCTCTCCACGGCTTCGAGGAGTTTCGTATGGAATGGCGGGACCTTGAAGCTGGTGGGCAGCCAGGGCAACCTGTTCGACGGGTTTGCGACAGAGAACGCCCAGGTCCGGATCGATGCCAATGGCGGTCTGCTCGACACCAGTGGCGGCGACGCGATCATCAACGTGGGCATCCAGGGCACGGGAGCGCTGCATAAATTGGGCGAGGGAACGCTTACCTTCACCACGAGCCAGGCTTATACGGGCGGCACGATCGTCCATGCAGGACAGCTGATCTTTTCCGGCGATGGAGGGTTTGCTTCGCCGGACACGTCTCTCATCGTCGGACGTGATGACGGCGATGACGGTGCGGTCATAATCGGATCCTCTGCCAATATCTCGACGGCGGGCGGGGTGATCGCCCAGGGTGAGGGATCCAAAGGGACGGTGGAGGTCGTCGACGGCACATGGACGAATACGACGGCACTGACCATTGGCAACGCGGGGGAAGGCACGCTGAGCATTTCGGGCAACGGCCGCGTCGTGGCGCCCTCGGTTTCGGTGACCGCCGCGAATGCTTCGGGGAAGGGATTGCTCGAGATTGATGGCATGGGCGTGCTCGAAGCAGGTCAGGTTAGTGCCGGTGTTGGGCAGGCGACGCTTTCGTTTTCCAACCGAGGCACGCTGCGCCTGACGGGAGACCAGAGCGACCTCTTTACAGGATTCAAAGCGCAGGGGGTGCGATTCGACACCGGCGGCGGAGTCATCGATACCCAGGAGCATACGGCGACGATCGACATTTCCCTGTGGGGTGAGGGCGCCTTGATCAAGAGAGGCTCAGGCACGCTTGTTCTCACAGGAGCGAACTCCCACGCCGGAGGCACGGTGGTGGAGGAGGGTGTGCTGAGCATCGGATTGGATGCGAACCTGGGGGCGTCGGGTCCGCTGACGCTCGACGGAGGCACGCTTCTGAATCGGGCCGACATTCTGACCGCACGGAAGGTAAGGCTCGGCGAAAACGGCGGCGTTTTGGACGTCGATGCCGGCTTTCTCACGTTCGAAGAGCCGGTCGAGGGAATGGGCGATTTGACCAAGACGGGTGGCAACCTCCTTACGCTTGTCGGCCACCACACCTACACCGGCGACACGCACGTCAACGAGGGCGGTTTCAAACTCCAGGACGGAACTCTGGCCTCGTCGTTGGTCGAGCTGGCGGAGGGAACGACATTTTATCTTGTGGCTCACGACGGGAAGCAAACCGCGTATGCCGGGGAGATTTCCGGAGACGGGCAGGTTGTCATCCAGACGGATGGGAGTGGACAAGTTGTGCTCAGCGGGGACAACCGCCATGCCGGCCCGACCACGATCGAGTCGGGTGAGCTGGTTACATTGTCCGACGGAGCGTTGTCGCCACTCTCGGCGCTTACCCTTCTCGAGGGGACGAAATTGATCGTCTATGGCGACGACGATGACAGCTACCTCGTCGAGGCGGGCTCGCTTTCCGGTGCGGGAACCGTCGAGATCGGCAAGGGATCGGGTCTGATCGTCGGAGGAGACAACTCGGACACGACGTTCTCGGGATCCATTCTCGCCACGGGACCCGGGACTGGTTTTGAAAAGACGGGTGCGGGCAAACTGACGCTTACAGGGGATAGCGAGGTTTCCATTCTCATGCTCTGCGGATGCAGCCTGACCAACGAGCTTGAGATCAATGGCGGCAGTGTCACGTCCGTGGAGTTCCTCGAAAATTTTGGCGGCGCCCTCTCGGTCGTCAATGGCGGACGGCTCGAGGCGGATATCGTCCTGTCTTTTGGGCCCCTGCGCGTTCGGGACAATGGCTCGCAGATGGTTGCCGGTGCGATGAGTTTCGCCGGCGAGGATGCGATCCTGGAAGTCGGCGAAGGGGCGTCGCTTTCGACCGCCTCGGTCACGATTTCAGAAGGTGCACAGGCTGTGGTGAACGGCACCGTGCAGGGGCTGGTGGAGAACAACACTTCGCTCTACGTCGAGGAAGGCGCGATCGTTTCCGGAAGCGGCACGATTGGTGAACTGGAGATCGATGACGGCGGCATCCTTTCACCCGGCAACAGCCCGGGAACGCTGACTGCGAGCAACACCACGTGGCTGAGCGGTGGCGTTTACCTTTGGGAAATCAATGACGCCACGGGTGCGGCGGGGACGAATTGGGATCTTCTCAACGTGAACGGAACGCTGTCGCTGGCGGACATCAGCGCGGACAATCCCTTCACGATCGCGCTCCGCTCGCTGGGACTGGATGACAATCCGGGAGAAGCCGCGAACTTCGATCCCACGCGGACGTATACGTGGACGATCGTCATGGCGTCCGGTGGGATCACCGGCTTTGACGCTGCCGGGTTTTCCATCGATTCATCCGGATTTGCGAACGCCCCGGGTTCGAACCGATTCTCGCTTTCGAGCGATGGCGCCCGACTGACGTTGACTTACAGCGCCGTGCCGGAGCCGGCTCACATTGGTCTCGGTATCGGCACGCTCCTGCTGGCCCTTGCGGCGATGCGTCGCCGACGCGCGCAGCGAATGAAGCGATCGGGCGCGGGGGATGAGCTCGCGCCCGACCTTGGCAATCGATGCGGACTAACCCGCGCGCAGCGCTGCGCGCATGGCCTCGAGCGGGGCGGGGCGGTTGAACCAGATTTCGAAGGCGATCGCGCCCTGATGGAGGAGCATCGAGAGGCCGTTCGCGGCGCGGGCGCCGGCTTGCGTGGCTTCCTCGACGAGACGAGTGCGACCCGTTGCGTAGACGGCGTCGTAGACGAGAAGGTTCGGCGTGAGAAGCGATTGTGGCAGGACCGGCGGGTCGGTGCGTTTCATGCCGATCGAAGTGGCGTTCACCACGAGATCGACATGCTCAAGCTGTGCGCGAATGGCGGCGAGGTCGTGCGGGATGGCAACGAGCCGGTCGGCGGGGCCGACGAGGCGGTCGGAACGAAAATAGCGGTCGAGTTCAGCGGCGAAGGCCTGCGCTTTCTCGACGGTGCGATTGACGAGAACCAGTCGCTCGCAGCCTTCGATGGCGCATTGAGCGGCGATGGCGCGACCCGCGCCACCTCCGGCGCCGAGCACCATGATGCGCAGGTCGCGAACGTCCGCGAGGAACTCCTCGCGAATGGCGCGCACGAAGCCCGGCCCGTCCGTGTTGAATCCGGAGAGGTTTCCATCGTCGTCGATCGCGATCGTGTTGACCGCGCCGATCGCAAGGGCGGTCTCGTCGAGATCGGTCACGGTCTCGAGGGCCGCCGTCTTGTGCGGAAGGGTGAGGTTTGCGCCGAGGAACCCTGCGCCCGGCAACGCGCGGAGCGCGGCAGCCAGCTCGTCGGGGCGAACGTGGAGACGGATGTATTGGACGTCGATCCCGCAGGCCTTCAATGCGGCGTTCTGAAAAACCGGGGACTTCGACTGCGCGATCGGATCGCCAAGCACCGCGAGGCGCACGGGCGGCTGGAGCGAGCGCAGGGTGTCGGGGCGCTCGAGAAGATCAGCAGCAGTGAAGACCTCGCTCATGAGCCGAATTCCGTGATCGCACGATCGAATCGCGCCAGCACGCGCTCCTTGCCGAGAACCTCCAGCATTTCGTAGAGGCCCGGGCCGACTGCGCGACCGCTGATCGCAACGCGTGCGGGGTGGATGAATTCGCCATTCTTCGCGCCGAGATTCGTGGCGGTTTCCTTGAGCGTCGATTCGAGCGCGGCGACGGTCCATTCGCCGAGACCGGCGTAGGCGTCCTTCAACTGCGCGAGCCGCTCGAGAGCGCCGGGTTTGCGCAGTGCCTTCTCCACGGCCTCGGGCTCGAACACGTAATCCTCGCGGAAGAGGTATCCGATCCAGTCGGGAACGTCGGAGAGGTGCTTGATCTTCGGCTTCACGATGGCCAGCGCGGGAAGCAGAGCCTCGCGGGTGCCGTAGGCGATGCCGGCCTTCTCGATGAACGGCAGGGAGAGGTCCGCAAAGCGCTCGAGATCCATGTGCAGGATGTGCTGGCCATTCAGCCAAAAACACTTGTCGAGGTCGAAGATCGCGCTGCGGCGGTTGATGTTCTCCAGCACGAAGAGTTCGCGAATTTCGTCCACCTGGAGGAACTCGCGGTTGTCCTTCGGCGACCAGCCGAGGAGTGAGATGTAATTCGCCACGGCCTCGGGCGCGTAGCCGCCGTCGATGAAATACGTGATGCTCGAGCCGCCGTCGCGCTTGCTGAGCTTCTTGCCCTCGTGATTGAGGATGAGCGGAATGTGCGCGAACTTCGGCGGCGTCGCGCCGAGCGCCTCGTAGAGCTCGATGTGCTTCGGCGTGTTCGAAAGGTGGTCCTCACCACGGATGACGTGCGTGAGCTGCATCTCGATGTCGTCGACGACGTTCACGAAATGGAAAATCCACGAGCCGTCGGGCCGGCGGATCGTCATGTCGGGATGCGTGACGGGGTTCGACATGTCGAAGGAGATTTTTCCGCAGACGATGTCCTCGATCACGACGGTCTTGCGCGGCGAGCGGAAGCGGATGGCGCCTTCGTCCTCGTAAACGAGTCCCTTGGATTCGAGCGTGGCGAGGTGTTTCTCGTAGATCGCGTTGCGCTCGCTCTGGAAATACGGGCCAAAGTCGCCGCCGACCTGCGGGCCTTCGTCCCAGTCGATTCCGAGCCAGCGCAGGCCGTCGTAGATGACGTCGTAGGCCTCGGCGGTGTTGCGCTTCGCATCGGTGTCCTCGATGCGGAGGATGAACTTTCCGCCATGCTTGCGGGCGAAGAGCCAGTTGAACAGGGCGGTGCGGGCGCCGCCGACGTGGAGGTAGCCGGTGGGTGAAGGAGCAAAGCGGGTGCGGACGGACATGAGAGATTTGGACAGAACTAACAGAATTTACGGAAATGAATTCCCCAAAATGGGCGCAAAGGATGGCAAACCGCCATTTTGTTAATTCTGTCAATTCTGTCCCGTCTTTTTATTCTCCGGCCATGGCTCTCCAATCCCAAATCGACAACGACATCAAGGACGCGATGCGCGCCAAGGACCCGGTGAAGCTTGGCGTGCTGCGCATGTTGAAATCCGCCCTGATGAATGCCGCGATCGAAAAAGGCGGCGCGGGCACGCAGCTCGACGACGCGGAGGCGATGGCGGTCATCCGCAAGGAAGTGAAGAAGCGGCAGGATTCCGTGGAAGGCTTCGAGAAGGGCGGCCGGGCGGAGCTGGCTGACAAGGAGCGCGCGGAAATCGAAGTTTTGAACGCCTACCTCCCGAAGGCCCTGTCGCCGGAGGAGGTGACGGCGCTGGTGCGCGAGGCGATCGCCGAGGCGGGCGCGACCTCCCGCAAGGAGATGGGCGCGGTGATGAAGATTGCGAACGCGAAGGCCGCCGGCCGCGTCGATGGCAAGACGCTGAGCACCGAGGTGCAGAAGCAGCTTGCGCCATGATCGGCGACCGGGATGAAACCCGGGAGGGCAAGGCTTCCTCCGGGCCCGCTTCTGATGTCCGGCCGTCGCTCGCGGCGGTGATCGTGGCGGCGGGATCGAGTCGTCGGATGGGATTTGACAAGATTCTGGCCACACTCGCCGGGGAGCCCCTCGTGCGGCACACGCTGCGCGCGTTCGAACAGTGTCACGACGTGACGGAAATCATCGTCGTTTGCGCGCGTGAACGACAGGGAGAGCTCCGTTCCGCAGTAGGGGAATGCCGGAAGATTTCGGCGATCGTTCCCGGCGGTGAAACCAGGCAGGAGTCCGTCTGGAACGGCCTGTCTGCCGTGACTTCCGATTTTGTTGCGGTTCACGATGCCGCCCGCCCTCTGGTGTTGCCGGAGTTCATTTCAAAATGTTTTGCCGCGGCGGTCGAACATGGTGCCGCGACCTCCGCGGAGCCGGTGACTGACACGTTGCAGCGCGCGGATGCCGATCGCCGTTGTTTGGAGGTTGTCGATCGCGAACGGCTCTGGCGGATGCAAACTCCGCAGATCTTCCGCACGGCGGAGCTGCGGCGTGCCTCCGAGTCCGCGCGAAATGCCGGAGTCGAGGTGACGGACGAGACATCGGCACTGCGCCGGATCGGAGGGGCGGTTTTTCTGGTGGAGAATCCGGACTGGAATTTTAAAGTGACCGTTCCCCGCGACGTGACGCTGGCGGAGTTTGTCCTCCGGCAGCGTGCGGCGGCGAGTTTGACGTGAACATCCAGCTTTCGAAACTTTCCAACGGCATTCGCGTCGTGACGTGCGAGATGCCGCAAACACAGTCGGCGACCTTTGGCATCTGGGCCGGCGTCGGTGGACGCCATGAGCCGGAGCGCCTGTCCGGAATTTCCCATTTCATCGAGCACATGCTCTTCAAGGGAACGTCGCGTCGCTCGGCACGCCGGATCGGTCAGGAAGTCGAGGAGGTCGGCGGCTATCTCAATGCGACGACCACGCACGACCACACCGTCTATTACGGTGCCGCGCCGGCCGATCATTTCGATCGTCTCACATCCGTGCTTTGCGACCTCTATCTGGATCCGAAGTTTGCTCCGCGCGATATCGTGCGCGAGCGGGCGGTCATCGCGGAGGAGATCCAGATGTATCAGGACGAGCCCTCCGAACTCGTCCAGGAGCTCCTCTGGGAGGATCTCTGGCCCGATCACGGACTGGGCCGGCCGCTTACCGGCACGTTGCAGAGCATCAACCGGATCACGCGCGAAGATTTGATCGCCTATCGGGCGCGGCATTACCGGACGGGCGTCACCGTCGTATCGGCAGCTGGAAACGTGCGGCATGAGGACGCGTGCGCGAGGGTCGAGGCCCTCCTCACCGGGCTCCCGCGCGGATCGGCGCGGCGGGCATCGCCGGCTCCGGCTCCGACCAGCCGCACCCGCGTGCGCATCATTCGCCGCGACACGCAGCAGCTACATGTCGCGTTTGCCGTGCCGTGCTGCAATCTTTGGAGCGAGGATCGCTATGCGGTGGGACTGCTAAACGTGCTGCTCGCCGGCAACGTGAGTTCGCGGCTCTTCCAGGAACTCCGTGAAAAGCGCGGACTTTGTTACTCGGTGAGCTCGAATGTCAGCCAGTATGCGGACGCGGGTGTGATCAATTTTTACATCGGCCTCGACGCGCGGAATCTCGAGAAGGCTCTGCGACTGACGGCACGGGAATTTCGCCGTTTGCGCACCGAGGCAGTCAAACCGGCGGAGTTGCGACGCGCGAAGGAATACGCGATCGGCTCCAGCCGCATGTCGCTCGAGCGCACCTCGTCGCAGAATTCGCGCATCGGGTATTCGACGCTCATGTATGGGCAGGTGGTCGATCCAGAGGAGACCCATGCGCGGCTGCGCGCGGTTTCGGCGCAGGACATCCTTCGGGTTGCGGGAGATTCCCTGCGGACCTCCCGACTCACACTACGTGCGATCGGACCCATCCCGGAGGATGCACCCATCGCGGACTGGCTGTCGGACTGAACGTTACCTGAGATTTCGGCGCTGTGGATCGAGGGCGGCCGCCGGCCCCGGCCTTTTGCAACAGCCATTGATCCGCGATTCCTCCGGCGTTGTTGCGACGCCTTGTGGCAGCGTGAACGCGATTTCAGACTGCGATCTTGCTGGTCAACGAGGTCACGCAGTTTTTGAGCGTCGCGCGACTGCTCAGGCCGAGTTCCTTTTTGGGAGATGATCGGTGCAATATTCGTTCCCGTCCACTGACACCCGGAACTCCAGTTCCGGATTGGAGACCTCGGTGCGCCCACACGCTTCGCAGCGATGCAGGGTCGAAACCGTCGCGGGCTGAAACTTGGCACGACGTGCCGCAATTTCACGGGCATCACGTGACCGGCGGAAGAATGCCGGACCGAAGAAGAGAAGGTAATTACTGAAGGCAATCAGCACGGATGCCAGCACGCCCCATGGGGCTCCGAGGACGGAAAGGCCCAGAAGTCCCGCGCTGATGAAGGCGATCCATTTGAGCTTTAGCGGAATGATCCCGAACAGGAGGACTTGCAGCTCGGGGGCGAGAGTCGCGGCGGCGAAGAGCAGGGACGTTGTGAGTGCGGTATTCCCGAGGGACGGGCCGGGAAAGACGAGTGCTGCGATCGTGCACGCAAGGTAGCCGAGGAAATAATAGACGTTCAATTTGAACGTGCCCCATGTGCCCTCGATGAGGTCGCCGACCCACCACGTGAACATGAGGTAAAAGAGCACCCAGATCAGACTGGTGGTGTTCGGAATAAAAATCCATGAAACCAGCCGCCAGACTTCTCCGGAGAGGATTGCGTCGCGGTTCAGCGTGAGCGCGCCAAGATACGCCGGCTGGGTCAGACCAAGCAGAAAGACGAGTGCATTGAACCCGACCACATACCGGATCAGGCCGGGAATTGCGAATTTTCCGAAGTGCTTCTCTAGCGTATCCAGCAACGACATTCGGATATTTTAGGGAGATGCGGACGCGAGGTAAGGTCTTTTCTCGATGAGCGTGAATCGCGAGCGGCCGCTGATGGTCTACGACGGTGATTGCCGGTTTTGCACGCGCTGGATCGAGCGGTGGAAAACGATCACCGGTGACCGGGTCGAATACCGCCGTTCGCAGGACGGCCCGTTCGACGGCATCCCGGCGGATGCCTGTCAACGGTCGGTGCAGTTTGTCGGGACGGACGGCTCGCGCACGGAGCGTGCACGCGCGGTCTTCGACACGCTGGCCACGGCGCGAACCTACGGGCGCATGCTGGCCTGGGCGCACCGGCGCGTGCGGGTGTTCAGCGCGGCGGCGGATGCGGCATACAACGTGGTTGCGCGGAATCGCACCGCGTTCTCGTGGCTGACGCGCACACTTTGGGGACGGGACGTGCGGCCACCGACCTACGCCATCGCGTCGGCGATTTTTCTCCGATTGCTCGGACTCGTTTACCTGATCGCTTTCGTGTCGTTTGGCGTGCAGTCGGATGGATTGATTGGGCCGAACGGAATTCTTCCCGTCGGCGAACTCGTTCCTCATGTTCGTGAGGCGCTTGGTGCGGATGCCTGGTGGCGGTGGCCGTCGCTTGTGCTGGTCGGCGAACCGTATGCGACAGTGACCCTGCTGACGTGGGGCGGGGCGGTCTGCTCGGTGCTCATCCTGTTTGGTGTCGCGCAACCACTGGTGCTTGCGGGCGCATGGATCGCGCACCTCTCGCTCGTGACGGCGGGGCAGATCTTCTACGGCTTCCAATGGGACTCGCTTTTGCTCGAGTCAGGGTTTCTGGCGATTTTCATGGCCGGGTGGAGCCTGCGCCCGGGCCTTGTGTTGAGGCGGCCACCGACCCTCGCGCGATTTCTGCTCGTGTGGCTGTTGTTCCGGCTCATGTTCGCCTCCGGCGTGGTGAAGCTCACGAGTGGCGACCCGACATGGGCGAACCTCACGGCGCTCGATTATCACTACTGGACGCAGCCGATTCCGAATCCGTTCGCCTGGTTTGTGGCGCAGTTTCCAGGCTGGCTTCAGAAGATTTCCTGCCTCGTGATGTTCGGCATTGAACTCGTGCTGCCGTTCTTCATTTTTCTTCCGCGCCGCCCGAGGTTCATCGCATTTGCCGGCTTTATCGGACTGAACCTTCTCATCGAGCTCACCGGCAACTACGGCTACTTCAATCTCCTCACGGTCGCCCTTGCGGTGCTGCTCATCGATGATGCGATGTGGCCCCGGTTCGTTTGCGAAAGGGCGCGCGCCGCGGCGCGGGTGCGGTGGAGTCGATGGATCCTCGTCCCGCTTGCGGTCGCGGTGTTTGTGTTGAGTTGGATTCCACTGGTCAGCGCATTTCGGACGCAGATCGGCTGGTGGCGTCCGCTGGCGTCGGCCTACGAAGCGGTGGCTTCATTTCGGATCATCAATGGCTACGGACTTTTCGCCGTGATGACGATCGAACGTCCGGAAATCCTGATCCAGGGGAGCATGGACGGGCTGAACTGGGAATCCTATCGCTTCAAATACAAACCCGGGCCGCTCGATCGCCGGCCTCCCTTTGTCGCGCCCTACATGCCGCGACTCGACTGGCAGATGTGGTTTGCGGCGCTGGGAGGCGTGGAGAACAACCCATGGCTGCTGCATTTGATGGTGCGGTTGTTCGACGCCGAGCCGGACGTGCTCGCGCTGCTCGACGGCGATCCCTTCGACGGCGACAAGCCGCGGTTTCTGCGCGCGATGATCGACGACTACCGGTTCACGACATTTGAGGATTCCGACGGCGACTGGTGGACGTGCGAGCCGCGTGGCATCTACGTGCCGGAAATCCGCCGGGAGCAGCTCGGTCGCTGATTTTCGCATTCGATTGTCAGGAAGCGGCGAATTCGATAGGAAATCCGCATGTTCCGCCGCATCGCCAATCTCTTCCGCGGTTTTCTCGGGCTGTTCGTCTCCGGGCTCGAGAAAAACAACCCCGAGGCTCTGTTGGAAGTCGAGAAGGAGAATCTCCGAAAGCAGATCAGCAATTACAACGAGGGGCTCGCCTCCCACGCGGGTTTGTGCGAGCGCCTGATGTCGCAGGTGAAAAAGCTCGAAGGTGAGGAGCGCGACCTGCGTGCGAAGACATCCGCGCATTTGAAGGCCGGCAATCGCGACGCTGCCGCGCAGTATGCGCTGCGTTTGCAGACCATCGCGGGGCAGCTCGCCGAGAACCGGCAGCAGCTCGAGGCGGCGGAAAAGACCTACAAGGACCTGCTCAAGGCTCGTGACGTTGCGATCAAGGCCGCGCAGGACAAGATCGAGTCGCTCAAATACGCGCTCACCGACATGAAGATCAAGAAGGCGACCGCCGAGATGAACGAGATGGCAGCCGGAATGATCGGCTCCATTGGCGGATCCGGCGACACGCTGAACCGGCTCCACGGCATGGTCGAGGAGGAGCGGCAGAAGGCTGCGGGCCGTGCGCGGGTTGCGAGGGATTCGATCAATCTCACCGAAATTGAACTCAAGGAGGCCGAGCAAAAGGCGCTAGCCGATCAGGCGCTGGCGGATTTTGCCGCCGCAGAAGGTCTCTCGCTCGATCCCGAACCGCCCGTCACGCCGTCGACCGAGGGCGAACGCTCGATGGGTGCGTGATGAGCTGATCCCGGCCAGAGAATGATAGGCGAAACGCCTCCGTCATTCCTCATTCCCGAGCGATTCAACCGATGACGTCGACCTCGCGTGCCGCCCTTCCATCGTGGGCTGCGGAACTGGCGTTGCTCTACGAGAGCCACGCAACCGGCCAGTTTGTGCTCTACGGAAATGTCGGCGACGACTTTCCCGCGCCGGTTTCCGGTTTTGGAAGTCTCGAGGATTTTCTGCTCCACTCGTTGCTTCCGGGGTTCGAGGTCGTGTTGACCTACGATCTCGGCAACGGTCTGCGGGTTGCGAAAGGCGGCAGGCTGTTTTCCGAATGGCGTGGCGCAAACGAGACCGTCGAGGCCAGGCGTGTCCCGCGTGCGGAGATCGAGGCGATCACGCACTTCCTGCGCTATTGCGCGAATCTCGGAACGCTCGAGCGTAAATGCCCGCAGGTCGCCGTGCTTGTGCACGCGGCGAACCTCGTTGCGCCTTCGGTGCCGCAGGCGTTGAGCTACGACCTCAATGCGCTCGCGCTGCTTGTCCGCGAGTGGTCGCGAGACGAAGCATTGCGCCGTCACCCGATCGCGTCGTTCCTGCTTTGCGAGAACCTCAGCGAGCTGCATCCGATGCTGGCAACGAATCCCGACGCCGCGATGTTGCAGGTGCCGCTGCCGGATGCCGCGATGCTTGCGCACACGATCCGCGCGGAGGCCTCCCCCGAATTGCTCGGCGAGTGGAGCGGACGCGAGGACGAGCTTGCGGGACAGCTGACCGGTTCGAGCGTGAAATCCGTGCGCAGGCTGCTGCGCCGCAGGCGCAAGGAAGGGGGGGCGATTGCCCGCGCGGATCTGGCCGCCATCAAGAAGAGCCTCATCGAGGCGGAGGGCGGAGATCTCATCAGCTTCGTCGAGCCGGCACGGACGCTGGACGATTTTGAAGGCCAGCCGGCCCTCAAGGCCTGGCTGCGTCAGGATCTCGCGTTGTGGGAACGCGGTGATCTTCGCGCGATGCCGATGGGTTATCTGCTCTGCGGTCCCGTGGGAACGGGAAAGACCTACGCGGTCGAGTGCCTTGCGGGAGAGGCCGGTGTCCCGGTCGTGAAGATTGGGAATTTCCGTGACCGATGGATCGGCAGCACCGAGGGAAACCTCGAGAAAATCTTCCGCATCCTGCGCGCGCTCGGCCGCTGCTTTGTGTTCGTCGACGAGGCGGACCAGACGCTCGGTCGCCGCGACTCCGGTGCAAATGACGCGGGCCTTTCCGGTCGCGTGTATTCGATGTTTGCACAGGAGATGAGCGATCGTCGGAACCGCGGCCGCATCGTGTGGATCCTCGCGTCGAGCCGGCCGGATCTCATCGAGGTCGATCTCAAGCGACCGGGCAGGGTGGATGTGAAGATCCCCATTCTTCCGACGGCGACTCCGGAGCAGAGCTTTTCCCTGCTGCGTGCAATCGCGAGGCGGTTTGATCTGCAGATTGACGAGGAATGGCTCGCCGACTTTCGAAATCTGCTGCCGATCCGCTGGACGCCCGGTGCCGCCGAGACGCTGGCGCTGAAGCTCTATCGGCAGGTTCACGCCGCAGGGATTCCGCTGAAGGACGCCACTATTGCCGCGCTCGCCGATTATCAACCGCCCGTTTCTCCGGACGTGATGGAATTTCAAACCAGCCTGGCGGTTGCGGAGGCGTCGGATGCGGCGTTTGTTCCAGAGGTGTTTCGCAAAAAGCCGTGAGTGCATCCTCTCCGGGATTTTTCGACTACGTGATCGCAGCGTTCAATGCTCGCCCTGCCGGGATGCCGCTGCCTCCAAACTGGGCGGTCCTTGGGGCGTTTGCGCTGCTGGGACTGTTGAACCCCGGATTCTGGCTGATCGGCGCAGGCCTGGAACTCGCCTACCTGCTTGGGCTTTCCCATCTGCCGCGATTTCGTGCGCTCGTCGACGCGCAACACTGGATCGAGAGGGAGGAGGCGGAGGACAACCGCCTCGCCTCGTCGCTTGCACAGCTTGATGCGGAGCGCAGAGAACGATTTCGCGCCGTTGAGGCCCGGTGCGACAGAATCCTCGCGGAGCAGCAGATGGACGGTGCCATTTCGCGAATGCAACGCGCGGGGCTGGATCGGCTGCTCGCCATCCACCTCCGTCTCCTTTTCACGCAGGCGGCAATGGAACGCCTGCTCGGGGAGAGCGGCGCAACCGACGAATCCCTCGAAGAGGAGATCCATCGCCTGAAGGAGCGGGCGGGCGGCAGCGGGCCGGAGTTGCGCCGCAGTCTCGAGGCCCAGGTGGCGATTCTCGAACGCCGTCGCAAGGCGCTGATCGACGGCCGGGAGAAGCTTGCGTTTGCAAACTCCGAACTCGATCGCATCGAGCATCAGATCGCGCTCATTCTGGACGAAGTGCGTCTTTCCAAGGCGCCCGAGACGATCGGTTCGCAGATCGATCGAGTTTCCGGCGAACTCGATGAAACCCGCAACTGGGTGAACGAACAGCAGCGTCTTCTCGAAACCGACTTCGAATTTCCCGTGTCCCAAACCCAATAGATCCCATGAGCAAATCAAAACCCGGGCTCACGCCGCTCGGCATCCTTTTCAGTCTCGTTCTGGTCGGTGCGTTGATCGGTCTTGGATTTTTCGTTCTCACGCGAGAGGAGGAGTCGCGCCCGGTGCCTGCGGTGCCGTCGTCACCTGCCGCTCCTGCCGCCGGGATCGAAACGGTCGAAACGCTGCACGAAGCCCCGAAACTCGGGCCGTCCGCGCCGTATCTGCCGAAGGACGGTGTCATCGACGTGGAGCTCAGCGAATATGCCGGCTACGCCGGATTGGTCGCTGCGAACGGAGGACTCGAACCCTCGGAGAATTCCTATTTCTTCAGGAATCACGGGTTCAAGGTCCGCATCAAACTGAGCGAGGAGGAGAGCTGGTCCGCGCTCAACGGCGGAAAAATGGCAGCGTCCGCCACCACGGTGGATGTGCTGGCGGTTTACGGGCGGCAGTTCAACGTCGTCGTGCCGGCGCAGATCGGTTTCTCGCGCGGCGCGGATGGCATTCTCGTTCGCTCGGATGTGCGCAGCATCAACGGCCTGAGAGGCCGTGTCGTCGCGACCGCGCAGTTCACGGAGGCGGATTTCTTCATCCGCTATCTCGCACAGGAGGCGGGCATCGAGATCGCGATGCTCTCCGATCTCGACGAGCGGCCCGATCCGGAGAAGATCAACCTCATCTTCTGCGAGGATGCCTTCGCCGCAGGCGATCTGTTTCTCGACGATCTGAAGGCCGGCCGCGATCAACTCGCCGGGTGCGTGACGTGGGCGCCGAAGACGACGGAAGTCGTGGAGGCGAGCAACGGGCGTGCCCGTGAGCTCGTGACGAATCGAAACCTGCTGGTGATTGCGGACATTCTCGTGGTCAATCGCCCGTTCGCCGAAGCGAACCCGAAGATGGTCGAGGGACTCGTGGACGGGTTGCTGCACGGCAATGCCATGGTCCGGAAGGATCCCGAGGCGCACGTTCCCGTGGTGGCAAAGGCCTTCGGGTGGACACCGGAGGAGACACGCCAGGAACTTTCAAAGGTCCATCTGTCGAACCTCCCTGAAAACGAAGCGTTCTTTTCCGGAGCGATCGACGCCGCCGGCAGCTACGGCGGGATCTACCAATCCGCGGTGTATGCCTACGGGCCCAGGCTCATCCCCAACCCCGTCGATGCGAGCCGGTTCCTCGATCTTGCCGCGCTGAAGGCGGTCGAAGCCGCTGGCAACCATGCCGGCGAGGTCGTCGAAATCCGTCCCTTAAAATCCGGGTCCGGACCGGCGGTCGAGGACAATCCGCTGCTCAGCAAGGATATCCGGTTTCTCTTCGAGCCGAACTCCGCGAACCTCGACATGAACGCGCCCGGCAATCTCGAGCGACTCGACGACATTCGCCGGCTGCTTCAGGTTTCCCCCGGTTCCACCGTCCTGTTGCGGGGCCATGTCGACGACGCGCTCGTTCCGCAGTTCCGGGAACAGGGCGGCGAAGCGTTCGTGCGATCCATGGCGCTCAAGGCCATGGAGCTGAGCCGCGATCGGGCGGCGGAAATCCGGCGTCTGCTCGTCGAACGTCAGCAGGTCGACCCCGCGCGCATCGAGATCGTCGGACGCGGATGGGAGGAGCCGGTTGGTGCGACCTCCGAGGAAAAGCGCCGCGTTGAGGTGCAGTGGTTCATGGTGGAATAGGGGGCGCGCAACCACGGCATCATGATGATGCGCGGCTGCTCGTCGTGCCACGCTGCCCTGGCGCGAACGGAAGGCCGGAGTGTCTCCCTGCGCGTGGCGGTCAGACCGTTGCGCCGGTGGACTCGCGGATGCTGGCCTCGGTGTATTGGCGGTTCATTGCGGCGATGAACGACGCAGGGATGTGCGCGGGGCAGACCGCCTCGCACTCGTAGTAGTTCGAGCAGTTGCCGAAGCCTTCCTTGTCCATCTGGCGAACCATGCCGAGCACCCGGCGGTGCTTTTCGGGTTTCCCCTGGGGCAGGAGATTCAGGTGGTTCACCTTTGCGCTGACAAAGAGCATGGCCGAGCTGTTCGGGCAGGCTGCGACGCAGGCTCCGCAACCGATGCAGGCGGCGGCGTCCATCGCTTCGTCGGCGATGGGCTTGGGGATCGGCAGGGCGTTCGCGTCGGGCGCGGAGCCGCTCCGCTCGGAGATGAACCCGCCGGCCTGAATGATGCGGTCGAAGGCTTCGCGATTGACCGCGAGATCCTTTTGAATCGGAAAGGCACCGGCGCGGAACGGCTCGATTGTGATCGTCTCGCCGTCCTTGAACTTGCGCATGTAGAGCTGGCACGTCGTGCCGACACCGCGGTCCTTGCCGTGCGGGACGCCGTTGATCGTGAGGCTGCACATGCCGCAGATGCCTTCGCGGCAGTCGTGGTCGAACGCAATGGGCTCCTCGCCTTTGTTGACGAGCGACTCGTTGACGATATCCAGCATCTCGAGGAAGGAGGCCTCGGCGGGAATGTTCTTCGCCTCGTAGTCGACGAGAGTTCCCTCGGAATTCGCGCCCTTCTGGCGCCAGACTTTGAGTTTGAAATCCATGGTGGATGCCGGGTCGGTTACTTGTAGCTGCGGGTCGCCAGATGCACGAACTCGTAGTTGAGCGGCTCTTTTACGAGAGTCGGCGGGTTGCCGTCTCCTTCGTATTTCCAGGCGGCGACATGGGTGAAGTTTTCGTCGTCGCGGAGAGCCTCTCCGTCGGGCGTCTGGTATTCGGTGCGGAAGTGGCCGCCGCAGGATTCCTCACGCGTAAGTGCGTCGAGGCACATGAGCTCGCCGAATTCGAGGAAATCGGCCACGCGGCCCGCCATCTCGAGAGACTGGTTGAGCTCGGTGCCGGAACCGGGAACCCGGACGTTCTTCCAGAATTCCTCGCGGAGTTGCGGAATCTTCTCCAGCGCCTCGGTGAGGCCGGCCTTGTCGCGGGCCATGCCGCATTTGTCCCACAGCAGGAGTCCCAGCTCGCGGTGGAAGGAGTCGACGCTGCGCGTGCCCTGGACGGAGAGCAGCTTCCGCGTGCGTTCGAGGACTTCCTTCTTCGTGGCTTCGAACGCGGGGTGGTTGGGATCGACCTTCCTGCCGAACTGCGTGCTGAGGTATTCGCCGATCGTGTAGGGAATGACGAAGTAGCCGTCGGCGAGGCCCTGCATGAGCGCCGAGGCGCCGAGGCGGTTTGCGCCGTGATCGGAGAAGTTTGCCTCGCCGAGGACGTGGAGGCCGGGAATATTGCTGCTCAGGTTGTAGTCCACCCAGAGGCCTCCCATTGTGTAGTGGACCGCCGGATAGATGCGCATCGGCCGCTCGTAGGCGTTCTCTCCGGTGATGTTTTCATACATCTCGAAGAGGTTGCCGTAGCGTTCCTGGATCGTGGAAAGCCCGAGGCGTTTGATGGCATCGGAAAAGTCGAGGTAAACGCCGCGTCCGCCGGGGCCGACGCCGCGTCCGTCGTCGCAGGCCTCCTTCGCGCTGCGCGAGGAGATGTCGCGCGGGGCGAGGTTTCCGTAGCTCGGGTATTTGCGCTCGAGGTAGTAATCACGATCCTCCTCGGGGATCTCGTGCGGCGGCTTTCCGCAATCCTCCCTGCGCTTCGGCACCCAGACGCGGCCGTCGTTGCGCAGCGACTCGGACATGAGCGTGAGTTTCGACTGGTAGTTGCCGCTGACCGGGATGCACGTCGGGTGAATCTGCGTGTAGCAGGGGTTCGCAAAGAGCGCACCTCGCTTGTAGGCACGGTAGGTGGCGGTGACGTTGCAGCCCTTCGCGGTCG
>CALGTD010000109.1 GCA_937901895.1 uncultured Spartobacteria bacterium
GCGACTTCGTGAAGAAGGGCCAGCAGCTCACCGAAGGGCCGGTCGTTCCGCACGAGATCCTCGAGGTCTGCGGACCGCAGGAGCTTCAGGAACACCTGCTCAATGAAGTGCAGGAGGTCTACCGCCTCCAGGGCGTCGAGATCAATGACAAGCACATTGAGATCATCGTCCGCCAGATGCTGCGCAAGGTGAAGATCACCGATCCCGGTGACACCACGCTGCTCTGGGGCGATCAGGTCGACCGCCTCGAGTTCGAGGCCGAGAACGAGAAGGTCGTGGCCAAGGGCGGCAAGCCCGCGGAGGCCGTGCCCGTTCTCCTCGGCATCACCAAGGCTTCGCTGGAGACCGACAGCTTCATTTCCGCGGCTTCGTTCCAGGACACGACCCGTGTCCTCACCGAAGCGGCAACGCTCGGCAAGACCGATCGTCTGCGCGGATTCAAGGAAAACGTAATCATGGGGCACCTGATCCCTGCCGGTTCAGGTTTCCCCGCAAACCGAGAGTTCGAACTCGCAACGGTCGGGGAGGCCATCCCCGAAACCGAACCCGTCGAACTCGAGCAGGAGGCCAGCTAACTCCACCCACTTACCGGCATGACAACCGAAAATTCTTCCAAAATGGAAATGATGACCGAGCTTCTGGAGGCTGGCGTTCACTACGGCCACCAGACGAAACGTTGGAACCCGAAGATGAAGGAATTCATCTTCGAAGAAAAAAACAGCATCTACATTATCGACCTCGCCAAGACGGTCGAGCAGCTCGAGGAGGCCACGCAGTTTCTGACGAAGCTCGTCAAGGGCGGTGGAAAGGTGCTTTTCGTCGGGTGCAAGAAGCAGGCGCAGGAAGCCGTGAAGGAAGCCGCGCAGGCAAGCGGCCAGTTCTACGTGAACCAGCGCTGGCTCGGTGGCACGCTCACCAATCTCCAGACCATTCGCAAGAGCGTGAAGCGCCTTCGCGAGATCAACGAGATCGAGAAGTCGCCGAATCACGGTGGCATCGGCAAGAAGGAGTTTGCCGCTCTCAGCCGTGAGGCTGCGCGGATGCGCAAAAACCTCGAAGGCCTCATGGACATGGAGAAGCTGCCCGACGCGCTCATCATCATCGACACGAACCGCGAATCCATTGCCGTCGCGGAGGCCAACCGCCTCGGTGTGCCGATCGTCGCGATCGTCGACACGAATTGCGATCCCGACCGTGTGGATTACCCGATCGCCGGCAACGACGACGCCATCCGGTCGATTCGTGTGATCCTGCAGAAGCTTGTCGACGCGATCATGAGTGGTCGCGGTCAATCCGTGAAGACGGACGCCGACCTCGCGGCCGTCGCGGAATAGAGCGGAAATATCCCGGGGCTCGGTGTTCAGTTTTCAGTCTGGACACCGGGCCGCCCCTTTTCTTCGAAAAACTGAGAACCTCAAACGAAAATTTTTCAATGTCCACCGCAGCACCCGTTTCACCAGCCCTTGTAAAGACGCTCCGCGAGAAAACCAACGCGGGGATGATGGATTGCAAGCGCGCGCTCGACGAGGCGGGCGGCGATCTTGAGAAAGCCGAGGAGATCCTTCGCAAGAAGGGCATCGCCGGCGCTTCGAAGAAGGCCAGCCGCGCCGCGAAGGAAGGCATCGTCGCCTCCTACATTCATCTTCAGGGCAAGGTCGGCGTGCTCGTCGAAGTCAACTGCGAGACCGACTTCGTCGCCAAGAACGAGATTTTCCGCGAGTTCGTGAAGGACATCACGCTTCACATCGCCGCTGCGAGTCCCGTGTGCGTGTCGCGCGAGCAGGTTGATCCCACGCTCATCGAGAAGGAGCGGGAAATCTACCGCGCGCAGGTGCAGGGCAAGCCGGCGAACATCGTGGACAAGATCGTCGATGGCAAGATCGACAAATACTACAGCACGATCTGTCTGCTCGAGCAGGCGTTCATCAAGAACCCGGACCTCACGGTCAAGGATTACGTGAACAGCAAGATCGCCGAGCTTGGCGAAAATATCATCGTCCGCCGCTTCGTCCGCTACATGGTTGGCGAGGAACTCGCCGGCGAGCAGCAGCCCGCAGCGGAATAACAACCTTCGAGGAGAAAGAACCGAATTTAGAAAACCGGAAAGCCGGGAATCGATCCCGATGCTGATCGTTTCATAAATTCCGTCCGAGAAATCATCATGAATTACCAGCGACTCGAAGAGGCCGCCCAGATCGTCGAAAACAAGCAGGTTCTCATCAACGCGGTTTCGCGCCGCGTGCGCCAGCTCAGCAGCGGTGTGCGCCCGCATGTCGAGGTGTCTCCGCGCATGACGTATGCGGACATTGCGATCGAGGAGTTCCTTGCCGGGAAGCTGAAGATCGAGGCTCCCGAGGTTGCACCGGAGCTGTAGCCCGGGCCGGTGAGGCGCGTCCGGCGATGGAAATCTGCGCGAATCGAAAGGCGCTTCACGACTACTCGATCGAGAGCCGGATCGAAGCCGGGATCGAGCTGCTGGGCACGGAGGTCAAGTCAATCCGGGCCGGGCATGTGAACCTGCGCGGATCCTACGCGCGGGTGGAGCACGGGCAGGTGTTCCTGTTCGATGCGGACATTCAGCCCTACGAGCGGGCGAGTCACGAGCAGCACGAGGCGAAACGCAAGCGCCGCCTGCTGCTGCATCGCAGGGAGATCGAGCAGTTGTTTGCCGCGTCGAATGTGGGCGGCCGCACGCTGGTTCCCCTGCGCCTTTATTGGAAGCAGGGGCGTGTGAAGGTCGAACTTGGGGTTGGCAAGGGCAAGGCCGCGTCCGACAAGCGCGGCGACCTGAAGAAGCGGGAGGCGGAGCGCGAGGCGCAACGGACGGCCTCGGCATTCAACCGGCGCCGGTAAACCGGACGTTTCGGGGGATTTGAAGTGCGCGCCCCCAATTTCGCTCGCGCTTCGCGGGCGGTTTCGGCAACAAAGCGGCATGTCGTTTGGCCGTTTGATTCTTCCGATTCTCGTGCTGGCGGTGCTGCCGGCGTGTGATCAGTTTTCGCTGCCCGCGGCGAAGTCGAAAGTCGAGGAACAGGCGCGCGAGGCCCAGGGGGCGAAGGATTATCCGCGCGCCGTTCGCCTCTACGAATCCCTGCTGGACGGGACGGCGGAGACCGCGAAGATCCATTACACGCTGGCGCTGATTTACGACGACAAGTTGAAGGATCCGGTCTCCGCGCTGCATCACTACCGGCGGTTCCTGCGCATGTCGTCGGACGAAGCGGCGAAGAAGGAGGTGCGCGAGTTCGTATCCCGGATCGAGCTGGAGCTGGCTGCACGCTCGGCGGAGAGCGGGATCATGACGAAGAAGGAGGGCGCACGGTTGATGAATCGAAACCTCGCTCTGGAAGAGGAGGTTGCGAGGCTCAAGGCGGAACTTGCCGCCGAGAGGAAGAAGCCGAAGGCCTCGCCGACTCCAGCGCGCGACAAGAAGGGATTTTCCACGAACCCGGCCACCGCGAACGCGGAGAAGGCGGTCGGCAGGGAGACGCGCACCTACACCGTCGTCAAGGGCGACACGCTGGCGAGCATCTCGCGCAAGTTCTACAACACGTCGGGCCGATGGAAGGACATCGCCGATGCAAATCAGAATCAGCTCAACGGGAGTGTCGACCTGAAGGTCGGGCAGGTGTTGATCATCCCGTAGGTGCGGCGCTCATGAGGCACGATCAACGATCGGACTCGTGCTTTTCCTGGAAGGCCCGGCTGTTCACTTCGCGGCGATACTGGATGTAGGCGTCGCGGGCGGCGAGGTAACGGTCGAGCGTGTCGCCGGTCGCGGCGTCGTAGATCGCAAGCTGGTAGGGGAGCGACCGCATCGTGTTTGCCGCGGGAATGGCGATGAACCAGCCATAGCCCCCCCAGATGAATCCGCACCACGTGATCGGGTTGAGCGCGTAGTCGCCGGCGAGTCCGACGCCATCGCGCAGGGTGGTGGGTCCCATCACCGGAATCACGAAATAGAAGCCGTCGCCGATGCCCCATTTTGCGAAGGTCTGGCCCATGTCTGCGGGTGGGACCTTTGAGAGAAACGGCACGCGTTCTGCGGGGCGGCCGAGACCGGCGACCCCGAATGTCGTATTGATCAGAAATTTCCCGGTTTCCTGGCTGGCGCGGTAGGGATTGCCCTGGAGAAGATTGTTCACGAAACGGATCGGGAACTTGACGTTCTCGAAGGCGTTGTGAACCGCCTCGCGGCCTTTCTCCGGGACAATGAACTCGTAGCCCTTCGAGATTGGCCGCAACGCGTAAACGTAGAGCTGGTGGTTCGCCCAGAAGGTTGCGCGATTCAGCGGCTGCAACGGATCCGCCACCGGCACGGCAACGGCATACATTTCGAGATCGTCGCCGCTGCCGGCCACCGTCTTTCCGTCGCTGCCGACTTTGTCGGAAGCCCCGGTGGTTTCCGGAGGTGGTGTGGGCGCGGAACCGGACCGCGTCGACGCGCAGCCGGAAAGAAGCACGCAGACAAGGAGTGCGACGGATGGGAGGATTTTCATTTTGGATTTTCCACAGCCTTCTCAAGTGCCTTCAACACGGCGGCGGGCCCGCCCTTCTGGAAGTGCGAGTCGAATTGCGAGCGGTAGTTGGCAACGAAGCTCACGCCCTCGACGACGACATCGGTGATCTTCCAGTCCTCGGCCTGTTCCAGGCGGTAGATTACTTCGTAGTTGCTCCCCTTGTAGAGAAGGGTGGTCCGGATCTCCGTGCGACCTGGGGCAGGGGTGGTTGCCGCCTTGTAGGTGACCCGCGGGCGCTCGCCGATCGTGAAACGGCCGCCATAGCGGCGAATGACGAGGTCGGTGAAGAGGTCGATTGCCCTTTTCTGCTGATCCGCGGAGAACTGCCGCCAGCCGGGACCGATGGCCCGGCGCGTCATTGCCGCAAAGCTCATGTTTCGTTCCAGGACGGGGCGCACTTTCTTGATGAGTGCGGCGTTCGTGGTGCTTTGCTCGGCGATGGCGATCGTCTCATCGATGGCCTTCCGCAGGCGCTGCTCGGCGGGATCGGCGGCGAGAGAGGTGTCCGACAGGAGGAGAATGACCGGCAGGAAACAAAGCAGGCGCAGGGTCATGGAGCGGATTCAGTGATGGGTTCTTCTTCGTCCTCGCTCCCGGTCTCATCGACACTGCCGAAGGCGATTTTTCCGATGAGTGATTCGAGGTCGACGGCGGATTCTGTCATCGTAATTCGGCTGCCGGGTTCCAGATACGTGTCTTCCGCGCCGGGAAAAAGCGCGATGAATTTGTCGCCGATGAGTCCGGAGGTCTTGATGGATGCCATCGAGTCCGTCGGCAGGCGAAGAGTGGACCGCAGCCGCAGGGTGGCGATTGCGCTGTAATCCGATGGATCCATGCGGACGTCATCCACCCTGCCGATCGGAACGCCGGCGACGGTGACCGCTCCACCGCGATTCAGCCCGCTCGCGTTGGTGAAGCGGGCTTCGACAACATAGGTGTCCGTCGCGGACAGTTCCCCCGAACCGGCCTTTACCGCGAGCCAGGCTACGGCAGCGATGCCTGCGAAGACGAAGACGCCGGCAAATAATTCCAGTCGGGATGGGTTCATGACGGATCGGAATTTCGAATGGAGGCGACGGTGCTGCCAAGCACCTGCACACTGTCGCGAAAATCGCGGATCACCGGATCGTCGGACTGGAAGAATTCCTCCGAAGCGCCTTCGAAGCGAATTCGCCCTCCGTCCAGCAGTGCGACACGATCGCTCGTGACGAGGGCCTCCGACAGGTCATGCGTCACGATCAGAGCGGTGAAGCCCAGCTGTCGTTGATAGCGGGCAATCATTGCAAACACCGCGTTTCTCCGCAATGGGTCGAGTCCCGCTGTGGGCTCGTCGAAAAAGACGAGTTCGGGTCGGGTGACGATGGCCCGGGCGAGGGCGAGGCGTTTTTGCATTCCGCCGGAGAGCTGGCCGGGGTGGCGGTCCGCCGCATCCTCGATCTCGAGCTGACGCAGTGCGTCGAGACTGCGGGCACGAATCTCGCGATTGGAGAGGCGGGTCGTTTGTTCGAGCGGGAGCGCCACGTTTTCCAATGCCGTCAACGAATCGAACAGCGCGTTGTTTTGAAAGAGGAAACTGCAGCGACGCCGAAAATCCGCCCGCGCGGCAGCGTCGGTCCACGGACGTCCGTCGAAACGAATCTCCCCCGAGTCCGGAAGGAGAATTCCGGCGATGCATTTCAGGAGCACGGATTTTCCTGCACCGCTCGGGCCGATCACGCTGAAGACGGAGCCCCGTCGAACATCGAGAGACACGCCGGAAAGGACCTCCCGTCCGTCGAAGCGCTTGCAAAGTCCGGAGACCTGGAGAAGGGGATCGCTCACGATCGCACGAAGAATGAAGTGATCACGTAGTCCACGGCCAGCACGGCGATGCTGGAGTGAACAACGGCCCATGTCGTCGAAGCACTTACCGCCCTTGCGCCGGTGGCGGAGCGGCAGCGATGGGCGTTGAATCCGTGATACGCGCAAATGGCGGTCGTGAGGATGCCAAAGGTGACAGCTTTCAAGAAGCACTCCCGCAGATCGCCGCTGCCGATTGCCCGCTCAACCGACGACCAGTAAATTCCGGGTTCCAGCCCCATCAGCACGGATCCCGAGAGACTGCCGCCCCACAGGCCGACCGCCGCGAACAACGCGGTCTGCAGCGGGAACACGAGAATCGCGGACAGCAGCCGTGGAGTTACCAGATAGCCGAGACTGTCGACCCCCATGGTTTCCAGCGCGGTGATCTGTTCGGAATTTCGCTGAATGCCAAGCTCCGCCGCGAGGGCCGAGCCCGCCTGCCCGACGAGCATCAAGGCCGCAAGCACGGGGGCCAGCTCCCGCACGAGACTGAGCGAGACAAGCGTGCCGAGCAGCCCCTCCGAACCAAATCGATTCAGGACGTGGTAGCCCTGCAATCCCAGCACCATGCCGGTAAATGCCCCGACGATCAGGATGACCGGCAGGCAGAGCGCTCCCTGCTCGTAAACGGCCCGCAGGACCCGTCGCGGCAGCCGGCGGGCACCAACGACGGCACGAAGGGAACCGCCAAGGAAGAGAGCGAAATCCCCGAGGCGTGAGATGGCGAAGAGCGTTTGCCGGCCTAGGAGTTGAACCACGAGGTGCATATTGCAGGAGCCGTGCCGGGGCGCAATGCCGCGATTCGGAGGAGTGCGATTGAAACCAGAACCCGGGGACTCTTTCTGAAGAAATAGGATGATTGAGATGCAACCGAACGGTTTGGCTGCGAGTTTATATACGCTTGAGCATCAAAGAATTCCGGGCATTTTCGGCGGCCTATGGTATCCAGACATTTGGTGCGTGGTGCGGCGGCAGCCGCGTTTTTGATGGCAGGACTTTCGGCCGCCGAAGCGGCGAAGGTCCTGGTGATGTCGAGCGAGAACTACGATCAGGACAACAAGATTGTTCAGGTTCTCAAGACTGCCGGGCATGACGTCACTCTCGGGTCGTCCTTTTCGAAGTTCGGCCTTTCGACGGATCTGCGGAACTTCGAGACGGTGATTCTGCAGGTGAACTACAACTACCTCGCGCCGGACATGGCCGCCCGCAGTCAGACGTATCTCTCGAATTTTGTGAAAGGGGGAGGAGGCCTCGTGACCACCGGTTGGCTGGGCTATGTCCAGTATTCGTGGTCGAAGTTGAAGGGGTTGGAGAGTCTGGTTCCGTTCCATACGCGGGCCGGTTTCCGGACAGTTTCGCCGGTGACTTTCGAGGCCGATGCGGCGGATGCGACACTGAACGACGGAGTGCCGGCGACCTTCACGACGCCTGCGGATAACATCACGGGCACGGAGGAGATCTTCATCCTCAAAGGTGGTGCAATCCGTTACTACACGAGCACGGCGAACAATGAGAAAATCGCCGGACTCGCCGGCTGGACCCGAGGCAAGGGTGAGGTGCTCTCGTTCTCGGTAATGGCGGGCATCGATGCGCTGAGCGACGAGAACTTTGCCCGGTTGTTCAGCAACGCTGTGCAAAAAGTGGCCGGCACGCCGAATGCGAAGGAACTCTACGTTGGCCTGGAGAGCGTGGTGGCGCCCGTGGTCAAGGTTGCCGGCAAGCGGAAGATCGTGACCAGCAAGGGCAAGGTGCGCCTGAAGGGAAGCGCGACGGGAACCTTCCGGGTCCAGCGGGTGGAGGTGCAGGTCGGCCGCAAATCCAGCAGCGCGCTTGGGACTTCGCAGTGGGCGAAAAATGTTCGCGTCAAGAAAGGGAAGACGAAGTGCATCGTCCGGGCAGTCGACGTGAACGGCTTCGTTTCGAGTCCCGTGAAGGTGACGATCGTTCGGAAATAGCAGCGACGGGTCCGCGACAGGTATTGATTTCGCGAGCGCCGTCCGAATTCCGGGCGGCGCTTCGCAAATAGAATCAATCCGCGGATGCTTTCCAGAGTTCGGTGAGCGGGCCACCGGCGCCGTGCACGGGATCCGTTACCGGGAGGGGCACGGCGGCGATGCGGGCCTCGGCGCCCGGGCGCTCGCCCGGTCTGCCGCGTAGAAGATCGGCGGACTGGCCTGGTGGATAGCCGCCAACGACGTGGAAATCGTCGCTAGCCTCGATATTCTCGTGCCCCACTCCGGCTGGGATGACGATCACGTCGCCGGCACGAACCTCGAAGACTTCGCCCGCGGAGTGTCCGAGTCGCAGGTGGGCCGAGCCGCGATAGACGCCGAGCACTTCGTGGGCGGTGCTGTGGTAATGGGGGAAGGAGTAAACTCCATAGCGCCATGCAGGCCGCCAGCCGTTTCGCTCGAGAGTTCTCTCGATCGCCTCCGCATCGTGCGGCATGGCTTGTGCATAAATGAGCACCGGCAGGATGGGATTGTTGGGGATCGTTCCCGCGTCCTTGAAGAGGTGGGCTTGAGGACGGTTCATGGCGGCGAATGAGGACGGAAGAAGCGCAGCGACTCCCGGGAGAACGAGCGATTTCAGAAAGCGGCGGCGACTCAGCGGGAGTGTGACGACGTCCATCGGGAAAAGATCGCACCCGTCGCGGAATTCGCCAGCAGGTTCGGAGGAACCTTTGGGGCTCCGCGGAGGAGCAAACGGTGGTTATTTCGAGGTCGCGACTTCGGTTCCGGTCCAGTCGGGCGGTGGCGGCTGGACGACGAATCGTTCGCAGCGTTCGAGGTAGATCGAACAAAGTTTGTCGTCCGGGACAGAGGAGAGGCAGGTGCGAAACTCCCCGGCGGCCTCCGCAAAACGCCGGGCGCGAAAACTGGCGACCGCGGCTGCGTAGCGTTTGAGCCAGTCGGGCTGTGGCATGTCGCCGGGTCCCAGGACGGCGAAAATCTCGACCGGGCGGCTTTTTCCGACGACCTGAACGAGGTCAACCGGGCGCAGGAGGAACTGGCCGGTGATCAGCTCCGCGACGGATTGAGTCACGCAGATCGAGACGCCGTATTTCTTGGTGAGGCCTTCAACGCGAGAGGCGAGGTTCACCGTGTCGCCGATCACGGTCGGTTCCATCTTTTCCTCGGAGCCGATGTTTCCGAAGACCGCTTCGCCGTGGTGCAGCCCCATGCCCACCGCAAATGGCCGCAGGCCCCGCTCTTCCCAGCGAACATTGAGAGCGGCGATGCGCTCCTGCATCTCCATCGCGGCACGCACGGCGCGTGCAGAGTCGACCGCCGGACCTTCGCTGACGACATTGCCCCACACAGCCATGATCCCGTCGCCCATGAACTTGTCCACCGTGCCCTGGTGCCGGAAGATCACACCCACCATCTCACCGAGGTATTCATTGAGTTGCTCAACGACTTCGGAGGCGTCGGCGGATTCCGAAAACGACGTGAAGCCACGCACGTCGGAGAAGAACACGGTGACCGGCTGACGCGTGCCCCCGAGGCGCGCCAGAAAATCGTCACGATTGTCGAGGACCTCGCGCACCAGGTTTCGCGAGACATACCGGTCGAGCATCGATCGCATTCGACCGCTCTCGCGACGTTCCTGCGCAAAATTCCATGCAATGCAGGAGGACCCGGCGAGGAGAAATACGAGGGAGGGCTGAATCGGAAACAGCAGGTAATCGAAGACGCGGGCGGCTACGAGGACGATTGCGAGATAGAGAACCACACCACCGAGAAGCGAGAAGAACGCGGCGATGGGACGTCGTCGGAAAAGCCATGTCAGAATCCCGGCGAGGATGACGGCCGCTCCGACAATGAGGTTTCGGGAAACGGCGCCGGCCCGGGTGTAGAACGAGTCGTTGAGCGCTGCGAGCAAGGCGTGGATATGAAGCAACG
This sequence comes from uncultured Spartobacteria bacterium, assembly GCA_937901895.1. Classification (GTDB taxonomy): domain Bacteria; phylum Verrucomicrobiota; class Verrucomicrobiia; order Chthoniobacterales; family JAATET01; genus JAATET01. The sequence continues at coordinate 10,268 of CALGTD010000109.1, forward strand.
GCCCCTCAAGCCTTCCCGCCGGCGTATTGTGGAAGTCGTGAAGCCGTGTTGCTGACGGCCCGATGATCACGATCTTGTCCTGCAACACGTCTCCGCTTTTCAAAAACTGCCGCCATTCGTAAGGGACGAAGAGCGAGTGAAAGGAGAACGTGGGGATTCTGTTTGTATCCGAAAGTCGAAAGGAAAGGGGACGGCTGGTCTCGATGTGTGTCGTATCGGCACCGAGCAATCGTGCGGCCACCATACTCAACGACTCGTAAACCTTTTCGCCGGTGTTCGGAACCCGTCCGATGGTGTCCGATAGCGTCTGGCGATAGCGCGCGTTGCGCACGACGCCGTCCTCATCCCCCCAGAAATTCACGTAACCGATGGGAACATTGTCCGCACCCTCCTCCACCAAGGTGGTGGAGGGGACGGTCATTGCATGAATGTCGTCGAAGTCCCGGGAGGGATCCTGGTCATCGACGGAAAAATTCTGTGCGAGGACGATTTTTCCCGGGTGACGATCGAGAGCCGCTTTCAGTTCCGGATCTCCCTCCCGGGGCTGGTCAAAAATGAAGTCGAGAATAACCAGTCGGGCCCCTGCGCCGAAAATGCGATCGAGGGCCGCCGCGTAAATTTGACGCGGCCACGGGAAGCCGTTTTGCATCCAGGCCAGCTCCGGGGCCTCTTCGATATCCTCTGGGAAGAGGTGGTCGAGGGTCAGGGACTTTTCGTCGACCGCGATGAATACGACCTCGTCCGCTCTCGCGGAATTGAGATCCATGCAGAGGATTTGATCCCGCGCGAAATGTTCGACCTGGCGCACGTTCTGCATGTTCGGAAATACGAACCATCCGATCTGGGCGACGGCGAGACAGATGCAGGCCAGCTCGACAAGGCGGCGGCGGGTGCGCTTGCGGGAGGCGTTGGGCATCGGTGGGGGAGCGGGTCCGAATGTGGCGTCAAGCCGGCGGCTTTGCGGCGTCCTCGAGTTTCTTCACGCGTTCGTAGAGCCTGCCGATGCGATGAACCATCGCGATCTGTTCCTTCCATTCGCGCATGGGACGGGCGGGGGAGCCGCAGACGATCGACTTGGGCGGGAGATTCCGGCTGAGACCGGTTTGTGCGGCCACGATGGCCTGGTCGCCCACCTCGATATGGCCAACGAGACCGGCCTGCCCGGCCAGGGTCACATAGCTGCCGACGCGGGTGCTGCCGGAAATACCGACCTGTGAGCAGATGATCGTGTGTGCGCCGACGCGGACATTGTGGGCGATCTGCACGAGATTGTCGATCTTCGCTCCGGTCTGGATCCAGGTGCGGCCAAAGCGCGCACGGTCGACCGTGGTATTCGCTCCGATTTCCACGTCGTCGTCGATCTGAACGATGCCCGTCTGCGGAATTTTCACATAGCGGCCCTCCTTCAACTCGTAACCGAACCCGTCGGCACCGATCACCGCGCCACTGTGAATCTGGACGCGATCGCCGAGTTTGCAGCGTTCGCGGATGGTCACGCGCGGATGGAGGAAGCAATCCATGCCGATGGTGGCGTGCTGACCAATGAAGCACTGCGCGCCGATGATCGTATTGGCGCCGATGCGGGCACCGTTTTCGATAACGGCGCCTGCTCCGACGTGAACACTGGGGTCGATCTCGACATCGACTCCCAGGATGGCCGACGGGTGGATGCCGGGGGAATATTGAACGGGAGGGGGGGCGAACCGCTCGAGCACGAGTGCGAACGCGGCCGCCGGGTCGTCGACGCGGATGCATGCCGGCTTGATCTCCTCCTCGAAGTCGCGGGGAACGAGCACGGCGGACGCCTGCGTTGCGCGGAGCGCCTGCAGATATTTGGCGTTTCCGAAAAAAGCGATGTCTCCCGGGCCGGCTTCGACGAGAGAGGCGGGACCGGTGATTTCGATGCCGGCGTGCTCGGATGGCACTTGTCCGGAGATGAGGTCGGCGATTTCGCGAAGGGTCATGGCGGAAGAATGGAAGGTTACGGCTCGGGGCCGTCGAGGAAAATACGGAAGCTGTCGAGAGAGATCTCGCGCGCCTTTTCCGAGACGCGGACGCGGAGCTCCATCGAGTCGGCGTCTGCGGGAATGCTCAGGAAGTGGAAATCCTCGCTCGTCTCGGGAAAGAAGTAGGGCTTGATGGTGAGCTTTTGGATCTCGCGACCATCCGCGTAGAAATGCAGCCACGCGCGGACCGGTTCGGTCGTGTTGGACGCCTGGCTGGATGGGATAAAAAGCGTGCGACCGCGTAACCAGGATGGAATCGGGCGGCGGGGAAAGACAATGGTCTCGCGCGGAGGTTTTTCGAACGTCCACGTTTGAGGAACGTCGAATTCCGGCAGCAACAGATCGCGAAGCAGCCGTCCGTCGGGAGCCTGTTCGCGCAGAGGAGCGTCATTCTTGCGGCGGGAGAGAAAGACAAAGTCGGGAACATCGCCTTTCGCGATGGCAGCTTCCGCGGTCCATCCGGCCATCGGTGCGCGGAGGAAGGGGGCAAGTTCGTCGATCTGGTCTGCGACATCGTATTCGCTCTTCTTGCGGGTTCCGGTCCAGATCCACTTCCGGATGAACCACACCTGATCGCTGCCATTCATCTGGTGCAGCGTGTCCGGCGACGGAACGAGAAGGTCCTTGCGAAGCGTCCATTCCACTCGGGACGCGGCAGCAGGATCCGCGAGATGTGCGACGTGGCGCATCGCGTCGTGGGAAAGCACCTTTGTTCCCTCGGGAATGGAGCGGAGGTGACCCGCGATCTCGTGGAGGTAGTTGTTTCCGCGAAAGGTGCGGCTCGAGAGAAAGATGAGGACTGCGGCGAGAAGCAGGAATGCCGCAGCGGGACGCCGGTGGAGAAAGGCGATCGGCTTGATGCGACGAACCGTGGCGGGAATGAGGGAAAGGAGGGTCGCGATTGCCAGAGCTGTGAGTATCGCGAGGGGAAACGCGAGACTTGCAAGAAACCGGTCGCCGTCGCGAACCAGCGGACGAGGTGGCGAAAAGCTCTGGAGGGCGCAGCTGTAGGTGAGGAAATAGACGACGGCGAAGGCTGCAATGGCGCGGCCCGGTCGGCCGAAACGGAATGCCGCCACGCCGAGACCGGCGACGGCAAGGGTGTTGAAGATCGAATCCGCCGGCCGACGAAAGAGGGAGGGGAGGAAGCGGAACGGAAGTTCCCAGAGAGGAATTTCCTCGGTGCCCTTTCGTCCACGGGCCCCAAGGTTTGCGTGCAGGCTGTGGAACCAGTCGCCGGTGATCGCGTGATAGATCGCCATTTCGACGAAGACGAACATCGATGCGAATGCACCGCATGCGATGAGCCAGCCGAGCTTGCGGGGGTAGCATGCGAGGGTGGCGATCACCAGGACCGGAATGGCGAATACTCCGGTGATCCGGTTTGCCTGACCAATCGCAATACAGAGCCCGACAGCGGCCGCGAGCAGCCATTTTGCAGCGGTGTTCCCGGACCGGACGAGCTTGAGCCATGCAAGAAACGCCGCGGCCACCCAGAATCCCTCGGAGAGATCCGGCATTGGACGCACGGAGACGGAGTCGAGCTGGGGATGAAACAAAAAGAGAATGCCGGCGAGAAATGCGACCCGTTCGGAAGCTCCAATCTCGCGCGCGAGCAACCACACGACGATCGCCCCGGTTCCGAGATAGACCATCGGCTCCATGTAGTAGGAGAGCGCGCTGAATCCGAAGGGGATTTGAAGCAGCCAGCAGACTCCCCAGACAGGCCACCGGAGATCGTGAAAGGATCCGGCGTCCCACGCCCCCGGGACGCGTTGATGGAGATCCATCGCGAGTCCCCAGTAGTTCAGATCGTCGCCGAGCGACGGCGGCGTCTGATAAAGCCAGCTCACGAAGAAGCCGCCGAGGAAAAGGATGATCAGTTGAACAGCAGGGCGCGTCATGACGTCCGGCGCCGGCGCGGCAGGAGGCGCGACGCAAGGATGATCACCGTATCGAACAAGGCGAACGCGTAAAGCAGCCAGAATGGTTCGAACAGGACGCGAAAACGCGCGCGGATGTTCGCGGTGACCATGATCAGGATGAAAAGGCCGACGAAAAACAGGCCCCAGATGCGGTGGAATCCGAGCGGCGCAGGGTCACGCATGGCGAGGGCAAGCATCCCAAGAACCGCCGCAAGATAGAGCCACGGGATGCCGTGCACCGGCACGTCCTGAATGGAAGCTCCGGGGAGGTGCCACGGAAGCGCCGGCTGGAGAGAGACGTGCAACCAAAGGTTCTGCAGATGAGTGGTCAGATCTGCGGGGAACGGGCGATAGGTTTCGCGCAGAAATGTCGCAGCTTCCCCGGGAGTCGTGAAGTTGCGTCCCCAAAGAAGCGGAGCGGATCGCAGTCCTTTGAGTTCGGAATCGCCGTCGTAGAGTGCGTCGAGCTGACCGGTGATCGCGTATTCGGCGAAAAGGGGTGCGGGAGGTTCGCGGTGAGCGATGACGAATTTCTTTAACGCGAGTTCGGGCAGGGAAAACGGGGAGCGCGCCGCGGTTTCGAGTCCGGCACGGGCGGAGATACGGTTCACATTGTCCCCGGCAACACCTTGTGAAATTCCGGATTGGACCTGCATTTCCACGAGGGTGTCACGGAGGGCCTTGCGAAGCGGCACGAGCTTGGGAGCACTCGTGTCGCTGGCCCATTGCTCGCGTGCGTCGGCGACAACGGGAGCGGCCGCCTCCGCAACGCCAGGGGAAAAGTGGAGCCGGTCCGGGCATAGATGCAGGACCGAGGTAAAAAGCAAAAGGCCGCTCTGTCCCGTTCGCGTGAGCAGGAAGAGAATCACCGTCCATGCAGCTGTCGCAGGCACGGCCACCCGAAACGTGCGCCAGTTTCCCCACAGGGTTGCGGTCACCAAAGCGAGCGCGAACAGCGCAAACAAACGCCCCTCGGGACGCGCGCCGGCCATGAAGAGCAACGCCACGAAAAGGAATGCGAGCGTGTAGCGATTCGGAATGCGCTGGAATGCGGAGGCGGCGAGCGCAACGAGGAGCGCGCCGAATACCGCCCATGTTTCCGCGAGCGCCGCATGTTCATACCACAGCAGCACGGGCTGGAGCGCGATGAGCATCGTCAGCGGGACGACGAGAGTGCGCCAGTTTCGGAACCACAACCGTGCGAGCAGACCGCACACGAAGACGGAGGCGACGCCGAGCAGGTGTTGAACGGCTGCCGCAAACGGGAGAATCGGCAGTCCGACGAGTGCAGGCAGACTGTAGGCAAGCGGAACGAGAAAGGTTTTCTTGCCTTCGATCACCAAGGCGCCGCGGGTGACGAGTCTATCGGCGGTTTCGACAATCGATGCCGTGTCGTTGTGAACGAATGCTGCCGGCATCGTCGCGAGCAGAATCGCACGAAGCAGAATCGCGACAATGGCGGCGGGGAGGCAGAGACGGATCGTGTCGCGAAGGTCCGCGGCTTTCAATCGAGCGACGAATGCGCGGAAGCGCGGCGGATCGAACGCGCGAACAAGAAATTTGAAGGGAGGAATGGAGCGTCTGGAGTCGATGGCTTGTTCAGCCGCGCAGGGCGGACATTGTCTGTGGCCCGGATTGGTGTGATGGAAATCCGGTCATGCTTCGGCGTGGGATCAAAGCCCGCGGAGACCGGTCAGCAGGAGTTCGGCGTTCGACGAAGTGTTCAGAAGATTGATGTGAAGAACCTCCATGGCCTCGACGGCCGGCAGCTCGGCGAGCTGTTTGCGAATCTGCACGACGCGTTCGTATTCGTCGGGGTGAAGAAGGAGCTCTTCGCGGCGCGTGCCAGACTTGACGATTTGAATGGCCGGGAAGATTCGCTGCTCGGCAATGGTCCGGTCGAGATGAACCTCCATGTTTCCGGTGCCTTTGTATTCCTCGAAAATGAGGTCATCCATCCGGCTCTGTGTTTCCACGAGGGCCGTGGCGAGGATCGTGAGGCTGCCGCCCTCCTCGAGGTTGCGCGCCGCGCCGAAAAATTTCTTCGGCTTCGCAAGAGCCTTCGCATCGACGCCGCCGCTCATTGTGCGGCTGCCTTTGGATGGCTGGAGGTTGTTGTAGCCGCGGGAAAGGCGCGTGATGCTGTCGAGGAGGATGACGACGTCACGGCCGAGTTCCACGAGGCGTCGGGCGCGGTCCGAAACGAGCTCCGCAACGGCGACGTGGCGCGAGGGAGACTCGTCGAACGTGCTGCTGAAAATGTCGCAATCCAGTGCGCGTTGAAAATCGGTGACCTCCTCAGGGCGCTCGTCCACGAGGAGAAGAATGAGATGGATCTCGGGGTGATTTCGACGGATCGCTCGCGCGATTTCGCCGAGCAGAACCGTTTTTCCCGCACGGGGTGGGGCGACAATGAGGCCGCGCTGGCCCTTGCCGAGAGGCGCGAGAAGATCGATTGCCCGTGGCCCTAGATCCGTGCATCCCGGTGATTCCAGGAGGATCCGCTCGTTTGGAAACAGCGGTGTCAGCTTGTCGAAGTCGACCGGCGTCTGCCACTCCGCGACAGGCCGGTTTTCGATTTCCGTGACTTCCTCCATCACGAGCCCCTGCTCGCGTTGCTGTGGAAGACGCAGGCGGCCTTTAACAAGCAATCCGGGACGGAGCCCGTGATCCTTGATCAACTGCGGCGGCACGAAAATGTCGTCGGGCCCGGCGCGGAAGCTGAACCGCGGCGAGCGAAGCCAGCCGCGCTGGTTCTCGATCGTAAAAATGCCCGAAGCAATGACGGTATCGCCGGAGCCCAGGTGGAACCGGGCGTGGTCGAGCGCAAGATGCCGGATGCTGCCCTCGGAGCGGAGGCGCACGCCGCGTTCGACGGCCCGTGCGACGAGTTCGGCGCGCGAAAGCGCCTGAAGGTCGTCGAGACAAACAACGATCGGAGTGCGGGGAGCGGTTTCGGGTGCGGCGGTGCCGGCGGCGGCGGCATCAGTCATACAATCGACGGAGGTGTGTGGCGAGCAGGTCGGCCTGCGATTCGAGCAGCTCAGGATTGGAATCGTTCCAGATCACATGGCTGGCTCGCTGCACTTTAATGTCGAGGCTCCATTGGGAGGAAACAATTTTTCGGGCGAGTTCCAGCGACAGTCCTCGGGTGTCGGTAAGTCGCCGGAGCTGGGTGGCTTCACTGCATCCGACGGTGACGACATGGTCGAAAAGACGTTCCGCGCGGGTTTCGAAAAGCAGCGGAATATCGACGAGGAAGATGCGATGACGTGCGGAGAGCGTTTTCGCATCGGTGGTCCAGCGTTCCCTGATGCGGGGGTGGAGGATCCCTTCCAGCGTCTTCTTCTTGGCAATGTCCTTGTAAATCAAATCCCGGAGAACCTGCCGGTTTGGCTGGCCGTCGGGGGTGTAGGCATCCTGCGAGACCTTGGAGAGGACTTCCTCCCGGACGGCCTCGTTCGAATCGAGCAACTCCTTCGCGCATGCATCGGTGTCGAAAAAATCCGCGTCGATACGCTCGAGCAGCATGCGACGGAAGGTGGTCTTGCCGCAGGCGACCCCGCCGGTGATTCCGATGGTCGGCATGGAAAGAGATATTAAAAAAGAAACGGCGGGGTCATGGAACCCCGCCGTCTCGGTGATTTGCCGGATGGCCGGCAGGATTATTTGTAAGTGGAGCCCTTCACCTGATAGACCGGCGGAGCGATCTCCTCGGGGAGGCCGAGGGGCTCGACAATCTCCTCCTGCTCCAGATCGGAGCGCAGAGGCTTGCCTTCAGCGTCGATCAGCGTCGCCGTGACGAACACGATGAGGTTCTTCTTGAGCTTCTGATCGATGTCCGTGCGGAAGAGACGTCCAACGAGGGGGACATCGCCAAGGAACGGAACCTTGTCCTGCACCTTCTGGACATCTTCACGGATGAGGCCGCCAAGGGCGACGGTCATGCCGTCCCAGATCGTGATGTTCGTCGTGACCTTGCGGGTGCTGAACACGGGCTGGTTGATGACGTTGTCACTGACGATGACGCTGACGGGCTGGGCGCCGATGCCGCCCAGGCCGCCGGTGCTCGCGATGCTGCGAATCGGCGTGCCGTAGTTCACGAAGCCGTCGAAATCGATGACCTCCGGCGACAGATCGAGATCGATCGTGTAGCCATCCGGACCGACGACGGGGGTGACTTCGAGGGTAACACCGAGATTTCGGGTTTCGAAGGCTGCCGGCGTGGTCGGAGTGATGATCGGGCTCGTGGTGAAGCCGGTGGTAACCCCGGCGCCAAAGTTGTTACCCGTGCCGATAGACTGCGGGATCTGCGGCGGATCGAACTCGGTGGGGTAGCGGAACTCGCGAATGATGTTCACGACCGCACGTTCACCGCTGCGCGCAGTGACCTTCGGAGCGGAGAGCAAATCGATGCCCTTGCGCTGATCCAGAGCGCGGATGACGACCTGGAACTGCGGGTTCGTGTAAATTCCGGCGAGCGAGAAGATGCCAGGGGCGGCACCCGATGTCATTCTGCTGAGCAGCCCATCGAGGCTGTTCACCGAGACGCCCGCGTTCGGGCCCGTGCCCGTGCCGGAGCGAATTCCTCTCGTCACGTAGTCCGTGCCGATCGGCTGGTTTTTACCGGGTTGGACGAAGGGGAAGCCTTCCGAACCGAGTGCGGGTTCTCCACCGGAGGCATAGACGCCATTGCCGATGGACATGGGACCGAGCAACCAGTCGAAACCGAGTTCCTTGAGGTTGTTCTGATTGACCTCGACGAACTTGGCCTCGATCTGCACCTGCGTCGGAACGGCACCGCGGGCCGCGTCGACGATCGTATCGATGAAGTCGATGTTGTCCTGCGTGTTGCGAACGAGCAGACGGCTGCCCGAGGAGATGTATTGGGCGCTGGCGCCCTCCGGGAAATCCACACCAAGGGATTCCAGATACTCCCGTGCCGTCATCCTCGCACCCATCCGGCTTTCGGTGCTGGTGTCGTCGAAGCTGAAGGTCGACGTTTCGAGGGAAGTTCCAGACGAGCTCGGAATGAAGTTCGGAGGGACGCGGTATTCCTTCGTGATGAGTTCGTTGCTCACGTCGGTAAGCGGAACGATCGAGACGGCGACCGGATCGATCTTGATCTTGAGGCCGGCCAGATCCGCGACATAACGAAGCGCCTCGTAAAGAGGAACATTCGTAAGCGAGAGCGTGATCGGTGTATCCTCGGTGACGACGGGTGCCTGAGGAGCAGCTTCCTCACCGGGAACCGCAGGAAGCAGATCGCCACCTCCAGTTCCCGCGGAGCTGCCACCGGAACCAAGGCTCAGGAAGATGTTCACGCCCTTTTTCGCAGGGTCGGTTTCCACCGTGTCGAGCTTCTGGCTCAGCTGGCGGAGGAGATCAACCGCATCGCGAACCGACATGTCCTGAAAATCGATGGACGGGATGATGATCTGATTGAGCTTGGCGATGATCTGCTCGTTCTGGGAGGTCGAATCGGAGACCGTCGTTTCGATGGTGTCCTTTCCACCGAAGTAGCGGCGGTTTGGCAGACGCCAGCCTTCGGTGACCTTCCAGAGCATCCGGCTGCGGGTCTCGTTGTAAGCCTCCTGGTAGTAGGAGGAGCGGGCGAGGTTGACCTTTTCGATGCCCTTATTCGCAGCGATGTTGTAGCGGTCGAGGCTGAGCACTTCCTCGTAGCGCTTCAACGCGGAGTCGAAGCTGCCGCGGGAATAAAAGCCCTCGGCCTCCGCGAGCAGGCGGGAGACATCCTCACGCTTGGCGGCAAGGCGCGGCGTGACAGATTTGTTGTAATAGTCGGGCTGCTCGAGGTGGGAAAGCAACCGGATGGCCGGCTGATAGGTCGGATTGTATTGCTGGAGGAGGATCGTCTTGGCGACCTGCTCGGCTTCCGAGTAACGACCGGAGGCGATCAGTTCCTCGGCGTAGGTGACACCCGTGCTGCTGAATTTGCTCAAGGCCTTCGAGCGCTCGGACTGGACAGCAGGACCGCTGCCGATCAAATCCACCGCGTCGAGATAGGCAAGGTAGGCGGTCTCGTAGTCTTTTTCCGCCAGCGCGCGATCTCCCGCCTTGAGGCGCTGCTGCGCGGCAGCAAGATCCTCCTGTCGGCGGACGAGTTCACGTTGGGCGGTTCCCTCAAGGCCGCCCGTCCCGGATTGATAGGTTCCGGCCGCCGAGTCGGAAAGGGCCAGGGCGGTGAGCGCGAGACTCACTCCAACGGGGCGGATGGGTAGGATGAAAGTGCGTGTCATGGGATGGGATTCAGGCGGCGATTAAAGGGAGGGAAGGTCTGGGTTGCTGAGCGGATCGCCAGGAATGTCCTCTCCGCCGACAGCGGCGGCGTCGGTCGCGGCGACCTCTTCGTCGTCGATTACCTGTTTGATCAGGGGCTGACCGGCGGGATCAAGCAGTGCCGCAGTCACGAACATGATGAGGTTGCGCTTGATATGCTGGTCGGCGGAGCTGCGGAACAGACGCCCGACAAGCGGGATGTCGCCGATGATGGGGGTCTTGTCCTCGACCTTCTGCACGTCCTCGCGCATCAAGCCGCCAAGAACCACGGTCTGGCCGTCGTAGATGGTGACCATTGTCGTGACCTGACGGACGCTGAAGACCGGCTGGTTGATCGTGTTTTCAGAGACGAGCACCTGGGCGGAGTTGCCGGTGTCGGCTGACACGAGGAAGCCGAGGGCGTCGATGGAAGTCTGAGCGTTGGTCGCCGTGGTGTAGATCGGGCTGCCGTAGTTGATGAATCCGTCGAACTCGGTCACGCGCGGCGAGAGATTGAGGTCAATCGTCATGCCGTCGGGACCAATGGTCGGCTCGACTTCGAGTTCAACACCGAGGTTGCGGGTTTCGAAACCTGACGGAGTGGTCGGCGTGACAGGCGTAAAGCCCTGGGTGCCCACGGTCTGCGGGATCTGCGGCGGATCGAACTGCGTGGGATAGCGGAACTCGCGAACGACCTGGATGGTCGCGCGGTTGCCGCTCTTCGTGAGGACCTTCGGTGCGGTCATCAGATCGATGCCCTTCTTTTGGTTGAGGGCACGCAGCACGACCTGGAACTGCGGATTGGTGAAGACGCCTGCGATGGCGAATGCACCGGGGGCGGCTCCAAGAGGAGAGCCAAAGAGGAGGCCGTCGAGAGCGTTGACGCTGATTGCGGTGCCGCCCGAACGATTGCCGCCGGTGATGGGGCCTGCCGTCGAGCTGCTGGCACCGACGGGATAGCTGATTCCGGGTTCGGTAATCGGATAAGCACCACTGTCGATCGTGGAGCCAAAGCCGGAGGTTCCACCGCCTCCGTAGACGCCCGAGCCGAAGGGAAGGGCGAATTGGCCAAGCAGCCAGTCGAAGCCGAGTTCCTTCAGGTTGTTCTGGGTGACCTCGACGAAGCGCGCTTCGATTTCCACCTGGCTGGGAGCGGTGGTTTCGTTTTCAACCAGCGTGTCGATGAGATCGATGTTCGGCTGGGTGTTGCGAACAATGAGCTTGGAGCTGCTGGGGAGGTAGTTCGCGCTGGCTCCGGGCGGGAAGGACACGCCACGGGATTCGAGGAACTCCTTCGCTCCGGAACGGGAGACCGTCGCTGTGGCAGCGGCGGGAGCGCCGAAGCCGAATCCGCCGGTATCCGCCGTGTCGCCGGCGGGAGCAGCCTGAATGAAGCCCGGGGGAACCTTGTATTCCTTGAGAATCAGGACATCGGTCGGAGTGTTGATCGGGACTATTGCAACCGCGTAGGGCTCGACCTTGACCTTCAGGTTCGCGGCGCGTGCGATGTAGTTGAGCGCCTCCCGAAGGGAAATGTCGGAGAGGGTGAGCGTGATGCGGGTGGAGGCATCGACCCCGGGGCCGAGGTTGAGGACGATGTTCACGCCGCGCTTGGATGCATCGGACTCGAGGTTGTCAAGCTGCTTGGCGCGCAGCTTGACGTATTCGATTGCTTCGCGGACGGTTGCCTCGCGGAACTGGATGCTGGGAATGCGGATGTCGGAGAGCTTCCGGTTGATGGAAGCCGTTCCACGCGTGTCGAGCACAGGCTGCTCGATGATTTGCGAGACTCCCGCGTCGTATTTGGTAACGGGGAGTTCCCACGCGGCGTCCACATCGGTGATCAGCTCGGAGCGGGTGGCGTTGTAGGCGGAGATCGCGGAATTTTCGCGAGCGTTGTCGATACGCTCCATCAACCGGCGGGCGGCGATGTTGTATTTGTCGATGTTCAGGACCTGCTCGCAGCGCTTGAACGCAAGGTCGAACTCGCCGCTCTGGTAGAAGCCGTCAGCCTCCCGGAGGAGCTGCTTGACTTCCTCCACGCTCGCGACGAAGCCGGGAGTGATCGTCGGGTTGTAGACGTTGCCGGCCTTGAGATCCCGGCGCAGCGAAAGAGCGGGACCGTAGTCCGGGGCGTATTGCTCCTGAAGGATGACGTTGATCGTCGTTTCCGCGTCGGCGTAACGCCCCTCGGAAATGCGCTGGCGGGCAAGCTGCACGGTCGCATCGCAGAAGTTGTTGAGGGCTTCGGAGCGAATCGCGGCGGTTGCCGTGCCGCCGCTGGGAAGGGAATCCACCGCACTCTTGAAGTAGGCGTAGGCGGATTCATAATCGCGGTTCGCCATGGCGGCCTTGCCATTCTTGATGGCTTCGGCGGCGTAATCGCTGATTTGTTCGCGACGTTGAATCTCGCGAGCCGCGGCTCCCTGAACACCCGCCTGCTGCGCGAAGAGGGGGGGGGTCAGGGTTGCGAGGGCAAGCGTGGGAATTCCGAGGAGCAGTGCGGCTTGTCTTGGCATGGTTAAGGCAAAAGTGACGGGAAGCGGTTTCTGAGAGGAGAGTGTATCCGGCAGGCGGGGGTGTGGGTCCAAAGTGCGTGCTGAGCTAGTCGGCCTTCGGGACAGTGATCCGCTCCTGCGTTTGAGCGTTTTCGATTACTGCCTGGGTGTCGGAGATGTCAATGAGTTTGTAACTGACGTTTGGCTCCGGCTCCAAAGAGAACGAATCGAGTTTCTTGACCTTGAGTTCCGAGCCGTCCCACAGGTAGCTCATGCGGGCGAACTGGGTGGGGGAGTCGATCACCTTGTCGTAGATGAGAACGATCTGCTCGCCGGTCTCCTGATTCTCGATCGTGAGCTCGGAGATGTCCTTTTCGAGGCCGCTGACGGCTTCCGTCTTGGGCTCGTATTTGATGAGCTTGTAGGGGGTGCCCTCCACCATTTCGCCGATTTTGCGGAACTGGGTGGGCTGGCGCAGGTCGAGGGTATTGACCGTGAAGGTTTCTCCTTCGTCAGGAGTGCCGCTGAACTTCAGGCGGAAGGGTTCCTTGACCCACTCGAGAAGGCGCAGCTTGCTGGCGTATCCCGGGCGGGACTTGGGATCGTTCGGGTCGGTCTTGGCAAGGAATTCCTCGACGTTGGTGAACTTGTCGCCATCGGGATCCGCGTTGCGGAGGTTGCCGTCGGAGAAGTCGATGTTGTGCTCGACGATCCATTTGTTGTCGATGGGCGGAAAGAGCGGAGTGTCGCTCTTGAAGGGATTTTCGGGGTCGGCGCCGTCGACGCTGATGAACGGCTCGGAGACGAAGAGGGAACCTTCGTGAACCGCCCATTCGGCGGGGGAGGTCAGCGATTCCGTGCGCTTGACGACGACTTCCGTCGGTGGCGCCGGGAGCTGGTTGTTCGCCGGGCGGAAGTTCTTCTGCTCTTCGAACAACTGCTCGAAGTTCAGGATGTTCATGACGATGAGGCCGGCGAACACGAGGACGAGAAGTCCGACGAGGGCCAGAATGATGCGATCAAAGTGTTTCTTGAACCAGTCCATGTGGGGAAGGGCTTATTCCTTGCTGTCAGCGAGGTTGAACGTGAGCATTTCGATGCGGGCGCCGACGGTGAGAGTCTCTAGGCCGACGAGGACGCGGAGGGTGGAGGTCGGAGCCGCGGCAGAGGGTTCGTTGCTCGTTGTATTGGTGCCGAGCAGGCTGGCGAGTTCATCGCCGGGAGAACTGGATGGCGGCGGCGTGGAGCTGTTGCTTGCCGTCTCCGGGGGTGCTTCGCGGGAAGGTCCGGTGGTGGCGCTGTTCTCGATATTCAACGCGCGAATGACGAGGAACTGGCTGGCGCGGGCGATCGCGTTGAGCGATTGCCGGGCCTTGCCCTGGTCCGCCACGAAGACGACTTCGAATGGAGCGGCGCTCACGATCGAACGGGAGGGGGCAGACTGCGAACGGCCGCCGGAAGGCTGCTGGTTGCCGCCCGGACGAGGTTCCGGCTCTGTGGAAGCGGCACCACCTTCCTGCGGAAGCAGATCCCGGCGGATGGAAACGATGCGGCGGACCTTTGCCTCGATGAGCTGGTCGATCACGAGGCGGATGGCCTTGAGCTGCCGGTAAAGCGGAGCCGCGGCCTGGTCGGACGGAAGCTCTGCCTGGTAGCGGTCGAAGCCGAGGTAAAACGCCGGGTCGAGCTCCACACTGTTTGCGGCTGCGGAGGCCTGAACCTCCGACACCATGGCGCGCAGTTTGTCCTGAAATGCGGAGGGAGAAATCTGCTCGAGAGGCTCCTGCATCTCGTTGATTTGCGCGACGAGCTTTTCGTAGGCGCTCTTGTATTCGGCGGTGAGTTCCGCGTAGGCGGCGTTGTTTTCCGCGCTGGGGAAGGGAACTCGGTTCTTCAGCGAAACGAATTTCCGGGCCTTGCCCTCATACGTCTCGCGAACTTCCGTGTAGTGGCTGTAGCCGCTGTAGAGAAGGAAGCCGAGCGCCGCGGCGCCGACAGCAGTGACGGTGGCGTAACCGATCAAAAACGGATTCTTTTTCATCCAGGGTCAGGGCAGGGCGATGGGGTTCTTGAGGGGGAGGATGATCTGGTAGGCGTAGGCCCAGGTTTCATCGTCGGGCTGTTTGCGCACGGTGACCATTTCCGTCTTCTTCTGGGGGTCCACAGCGAAGAGCTCGGACTTTTCGAGATTGTTCACGAAATCGTCGATGACCTTGGCCTGGTTGGGATTGTTGAAATAGAGGCCGTCGATCTGGAGTGCGGTGATTCCGTTGACCGGCGGTGGTTCCGCGGGTCTGGCGGAAGCAGGCTGGCCAGGCCGCGGGCGCGGGGTCGGCGTCGGAGCGGCGGTCCGCGGAGCGGCGGTCAATGCGCCGGAAATCGTGACGGGCCGGCCGTTGCTCAACGGAGTCAACCGGGTGATCCAGATGAAGTCGGGCGGGAGCTTGGTGCCGAGCTCGTCGATGATGCGGACCCAGATTTCGCGCTCGATGGAGGCGGTGATGAGGGGATCCGCAATGGCGGCGAGCTGTTCTTGGGAGCGCTTGGCGGCGTCGAAGGCTGCTGCCTGGCTCTCGAGTCCGCTGAGTTCACTGTCGATCGAGGCGAGGACCTCTTCGTGGACGGCCGCGGCCTTCCAGTAATACACCCAGAACATCAGAATGCCCAGGAACAGGCAGGCCGTTGCTGCGATGAGGAAGGGCTTGCGCTTGTCCAGTGCCTGGGCGTTGACGACCGTCGGAGGACGGAGATTCAGCTCGATCGGACAATTTCCCGCGTCACGCAGCGCGAGGCCCACCGTCTCGCCAAGGGCATGTGCCCGGGTGGAGAGAAGCTGCACGTCCGCGGTGGAGGCGACCTTCACGTTCCGGAAAGGATTCAGGAACTCGATCGGCATCTGCATCTTCTCCGAGAAGAACTCGAGCATGTAGGGCATGCTGGCCGCTCCACCGGCGAGGTAGACACGGCTCGGCTGACTGCCGTGCTGGTTTGCCCGGTAGAAGCTGATCGAGCGCGCGATATCCGCGTGCAGGCGGGTCAGCGAGGTGCGGGCAAGTTTGGAGATGCGGGCAACGATCTCGTCCTCGGGATCCGCATAGGAACCACCGAGACCAACGAAGCCTTTTTCCTTCTTGATCAATTCGGCGGCCTCGAACGGCTGGCCGAACTCCTTGGCGACCGCCCCGGTGATCGTGCTGCCGCCGATCGGAATGCTGCGGGTGAAGGTCTTCTCTCCTTCAATGAAGAGCAGGTTCGTCGTGCGGGCACCGATGTCGACGATGAGGCTGCACCCCTGGGCGTCGGGATAATTGTAACGGAAGGCGTTGACCAGGGCCATCGGCGCGAGGTCGATGGTCTGCGGGGCGAATCCTGCGGATTCCACGGCCGCGTTGACCGCCTCGAGCGCATCGGTCTTCATCGCCACGAGGACGACGTTCAGCTTGCCGTCGACGGGCTGCCCGAGTGGCTGGTAATCCCACACGACCTCGTCGATCGGGAAGGGGATGTTCTGCTGGGCTTCGAAGCCGATGATTTGATTCAGATCCTCGGGAGTCGAGCCGGGGAGGCCCAGATAACGGGAGAAGACGGACTGCGACGGAAGGGCGTAGTTGATTTCGCCGCCCGCGGATTTCCAGTTCTTCTTCATTTCCCCGATCGTCGCTTCGATCTGGCCGGGCCGGGAAGCATCGGCACCGGGATCGGCGAGGAGTTCGGAAACCTGAATTCTATCGAGGGTGAGGGAGCCGTCCGGGGACGTGTGGAACTCAGCGAGTGCCACCGTCTGCATCCCCAGATTCAGCACTCGTGTGCGGGTCGGTGCAGCCATTCGGAAGGAAACGTGTCGGGTGAAATTGGGGTGGAAGGATCAGTAGGCGCCAGGAGTCTGGGGCTTGGTCGCCTCGAAGTAGTCATAGAACAGCGGGGCGAATGGGGTCTGGTCCTTCGAGAGCACGAGTCCGGGAGGCCCTTGCTGGAACTGGGTCCACCAATCCGGCTTGCCCTTGCCCAGACCGATGCTCTCCTGGGCGACGACCTGGCCTTGCACCTGGGCGGTGACGCCGATCGCCTGCGTGGCGGAGCTGAGGTTCGGCGGGACCTTGCCTCCGAAGAAGCGCTTGAGAACCTGTGGGCTGACGAGCATCACCGTGCGCTTGATCTCGCTCGGGCCGCCGGGCGTGACGCCCGTGAGGTTCACACTGCCGACAAGAAGCGTGCCCTTCGGATTCTCGCGGGTTTTGTCGTTGAGAAGAATGTAGAAGGTGAATTTGAGGTCGTCGATGGGCTTCGGATCGCGGCTGGCGTCCTGATAGGTGAACCCGACCTCCACCCAGAGCCACTTCTGGCTCGGTGCCTTTTTTTGGGGACCGACGCCGATGTTGTATTCCGGAGTGAGCGCGTTGTTGTCGATATCGATGCTCTTGATTTCGAGCTTTTGTTGCTGGGCCATGCCGGTGGAGGCGGCGGCGAATGCGACAGCGGCGACGGCCAGAAGGCGTTTCATCATGTTCAAGGGGTTGCTACCGGGTTGTGCGAGAATTTTCACAGTAGGGATTCGATCGTGGCAAGGCAATGAGGATTCTTGAAAGTCGCTGGAAATCTTCGTTCGGAGCCTCTCAGACACGCGGCCGGAAATAGTCGATCGTGACCCGGATGCCTTCTTCGAAGTCGACCTTCGGTTCCCAGCCCAGAAGCCGCCTGGCGAGGCCGATGTTGGGCTGGCGGACCTTGGGGTCATCCACGGGGAGCGGCTTGAAATCCATCTTCGACTCCGTGCCGGTGAGGCGGATGATCTCCTCGGCAAACTGGCGGATCGTCATTTCGCGAGGATTCCCGATGTTCACCGGTTCGTGATAATCGCTCATCATCAAACGGAAGATGCCGTCGATGAGGTCGGACACGTAGCAGAAGCTGCGCGTCTGGGATCCGTCGCCAAAGATCGTGAGCGGCTGGTTCGTCAGTGCCTGCCCGATGAACGCCGGGACCACGCGCCCGTCGCGCAGACGCATGCGGGGACCATACGTATTGAAAATGCGCACGATGTGCGTGTTCATGCCGTGATAGCGGTGGTAGGCCATCGTCATGGCCTCCGCGAACCGCTTGGCCTCGTCGTAGACCCCGCGGGGGCCCACCGGATTCACGTTGCCCCAGTAGTCCTCGGTCTGCGGATGAATGAGCGGATCGCCATAGCACTCGGAGGTCGAGGCGAGGATGAATGCCGCGCCCTTTTCCTTGGCGAGGCCAAGGGCGTTGTGCGTGCCGAGCGAGCCGACCTTGAGCGTGGGGATGGGCAGCTCGAGGTAGTCGATCGGGCTGGCGGGGCTGGCGAAGTGCCACACGTAGTCGACCGCTCCGGGGAGGTAGATGAAGTCGGTGACGTTGTGGTGAATGAACTTGAAGTCGGGATTGCCGGCCAGATGTTCGATGTTTGCCACGCTGCCTGTGATGAGATTGTCGATGGCAATGACGCGGTGGCCTTCGGCGAGAAGCCGGTCGGTGAGGTGGGAGCCGAGAAAGCCGGCGCCGCCGGTGACGACGCTGGTGGGCTTGGAAGAGACGTCTGGCATGGAGCGAGGTTTCCTATGCGGATGCAGGCAGGGTTGACGAGAGAAAAAACGGTGCCGGCGCGACAGGCGGCTTATTTTGCGCCGAGACCCGTGAGCACGGTCGGGATCGTGCGCAGGAGGATCGAGAAATCGAGGCCGAGCGACCAGTGGTCGATGTATTCGAGATCCATGCGCACCCAGTCGTTGAAATTGGTTACCGTGTTGCGACCGTGAACCTGCCAGAGACAGGTGAGTCCGGGCTTCATGCTGAGCCGGCGCCGGTGTGCGCGGAGTTCGAATTGCTCGACCTCGTAGAGCGGCAGCGGGCGCGGGCCGACGAGGCTCATGTGGCCGAGCAGGACGTTGATGAGCTGTGGCAGCTCGTCGATGCTCGTCCGACGGATCCACCGGCCGAACGGCGTCACGCGTGGGTCGTCGTCGACCTTGAACACGGGGCCGCTCATCACGTTGTAGGCGATGAGTTCCGCGCGCTGCATCTCGGCGTTTGTGTTCATCGAACGAAACTTGAACATCGTGAACGGCCGTCCGTGCCGTCCTGCGCGCTTTTGTGTGAAGAAGACCGGACCTGGCGAGGTGAGCTTGATGATCACCGCGACGACGAGGAACAGCGGCGAGAGAATGATCAAGCCGATGGCCGCGCCCACACGGTCGATGATCGCCTTCACGAGCAACGCCCAGGAGATGTCCGGCGTGGTGCGAAACACGAGCATCGGACGCTGGGCGAGCACTTCGTAGGTCGGACGTGCGATGGAGGTGCGAATGAAATCCGCGCAGAGCCAGGCCTCCACGCCTTCGAGTTCGCAGGCCTCGATGGCCTTCTGCACGACCTGGAGTTTCATGTCGCTGAAGGTCAGCACGACGCGTCCGACGCCGTGCTTGTGCAGCGCTTCGATGAGCGGCGTCATGTCCTCGGAATCCAGCGACACGCGGTCCACGATCCGGATTTCCAGGCGCTGGCCGGGAGTCATCGACTGCTCGAGTTCCTCGAATTTTTCAGGCTCGCCAGCGACGATGATGCGTTCGCCGACCTCGCCCTTTTGCAGGCTGCGTTTGTAGATCGCGGTCGCGAGCCGTTCCTTCGTGATCAGTGCCAGCGGCGCGAACATCGCGAAGAAAATCATCACCGAGCGGCTCTCGATCGGCAGGCGCAAAAGAAACGACGCGGCGCCGATCAGGACGAACAGCCAGACGCCGGCGCGGGCGATCTGCGAGAGCGATTTCCAGAGCGTCTTCTCGAGCGGATACTGATAGAACCCCTGCAACTCGAGGAAGAACGGCCCGAACGGCACGATGATCGCCAGAATCCAGACGAAATAATTGAATGGCGGGATTTCCGGCGAGTGGTCGAGGCTCAGGATTCCATGGAATCGCAACTGGTGGCAGACCCAGAAGACCACTCCCAGAATCACCATGTCGGCGACGAGGTTGAGTTGTAGATTGATCTCCTGCTTGCGCGCTAACATAGATGAAGGCCGGAGGTCGGCGAAGGAGCGGTTAGTAAATTTTGCACTGATGAAGCGTCAAAGAAAAAGACAGCTCAATTTCGACCACGCCAACGTTGTAGGGATCCTCCAAAGTGCGCGTGGAATTACGCTTGCGCAAGAGATTCCCCGGCCGGGTGCGTTCGAAGTGCGTCTGGATGCGTTTGGCCGGATGCCAATGGAGATCGCCAGTCTGCCGGCTCCGGTCATTGTGACCGTTCGCGACGCCAGCGAGGGCGGTCTTGGAGATCTGTCGCAGACCGAACGCGCGTCACGCTACCTGGCTGCTCTGCCTTTTGCGGCCGCAATTGATGTCGAGCTCGCGCTCCACCGCGAGCAACGGGGGGTAATTGACGCCGCCCGTGACGCGGGGGTGAAGGTGATTCTCTCCCGGCACGATTTCCAGGGGATGCCGCCGCGTGCGGACCTCCGTGCCTCGCAGCGTCGCGCGGCAAAGGCGGGGGCCGACGTGTTCAAGCTCGCCGTGGTGCCCTCGACGCCGCGCGATCTTGCTGCGTTGCTCGAACTGCTGGACGATCCGCCGCTGCCCACCGCGGTGATGGGCATGGGACCGCTTGGCAAGGCATCGCGTGTCGCGGCGATGGCGTGCGGCTCGGTGCTGAACTACGGCTGGATCGAGCGCCCGAACGTCGCGGGGCAGTGGTCCGCAGAGGAACTGCTTGCCTTCGCTTCGTGAATTCGGATGTCGTCCTGCTGCTTCCCGCAGGCAGCGCGCTCGCGTATGTGCTCGCGGCGATTTTCATCAAGAAGGCCATTGGCAATGGCTGCACCCAGGCCGCGCTGAACCTCGCGGTGAATCTCCTGCCGGCGGTTGCCTTCCAGTTTTTCTGGCTGCTGGCGCGGGACGTGAACTGGATGCAGGGCTGGAAGCCGCTGGTGTGCGGCGGCACTTTTCTGCTCGGGCAGGTCTTCACCTTGCTGTCCTGGAAAAGCGGCGAGGTGTCCGTCACGACCCCGCTGCTCGGGACAAAGGTCGTCTTCACTGCCGCGTTCAGTGCGCTCGTTTTCGGTCAAATCCTCGAGCCGCAATGGTGGCTCGGCGCGCTTGCGTGCTCGCTTGGAGTGCTGCTGGTGACCGGCGCCACGCCTCGCGCTTTGCTTCCGCGTCTGCTGCGCAGGGACGCGCTCTTCTCACTCGGCGCCGCTGCGATGTTCGGTCTCACCGACGTGCTGGTGCAACGATGGACGCCGGACCTCGGCGTGCCGGCATTCGTCGCGACGATGTTTGGGGTGACCGGTCTCGCGTCGATCGCGATTTTCGTTCCGCAGATGCGGGGCGGACTGGCGGAGGCTCCCGTTCCCGCGCTTCCCGCGCTCGCCGCCGGCGCAGTGTTGTATTCGTTCCAGATTCTCGGAATGGCCATTTCCCTCGGTTTGCACGCGAGTGCCACGGCGGTGAACGTCGTCTATGGCTCGCGGGCGGTGTGGAGCGTCGCGCTGACTTGGGTGCTCGCCCGCAGGCTTCGCACCGATGAACTGAACGAACCACGGGACGTGATGATTCGTCGTCTGGTCGGGGCGGCGCTTGTTTTTGGGGCCGTGCTTGCGGTGCTGGTGTGATTTTGGATTCCGGATTTAGGCTCCGGGCTTTAGACCGCTGGGCGCATGAATGAACTTTTGGAAACCATCCGATCCGGTGCGGAACTCGACGGCATCGGTGTCGCCGCACTCTGCGCGATCCTGCTCGACGAGTCGGAGAGCGTTGAAGCGCGCGCCGGGTTGCTGGCCGCGCTTTCCGCAAAAGGCGAGACCCCGGCTGAGATCGCATGGTTTGTCCGGACGTTGCTCTCACACGCCCGTCCCATCGAGATTCGCCCGACGGGCGCACCGGTGATGGATGTCTGCGGAACGGGCGGCGACCGTCACGGACTCTTCAATATCTCGACTGCGACCATGTTCGTCGCGGCGGCCTGCGGCGTGCGTGTCGTGAAGCACGGGAATCGCGGTGTCACCTCGAAATGCGGAGGCGCGGACGTTTTGGAGGCGCTGGGGATTCGCATCGATCTGGAGCCTGCCCAGGCGTCCGCAATGCTGGATGACGTCGGTTGCGTATTCCTCTTCGCGCAGAAATTTCATCCGGCATTCAAGGCGGTGGCACCCGTCCGAAAGCTTCTCGCAGGCCAGGGCGTGACCACCATTTTCAACAAGCTCGGACCGCTTCTCAACCCCGCCGCGCCGTCGTTTCAACTGGCGGGAGTCTTCGATCCGGCGATGGTTCCCGTTTATGGGAAGGTGTTCGCCGAGCTGGGCCGGAAGCGCGCATGGGCGGTGCATGGCCGGATCGAGTCCGGTGACGTGCAGGGTGGTCTGGATGAAATGTCGACGCTTGGCACGACGGATGTCTGCGCCGTGGAGGGAGAACGGCTCGAATCGCTGACACTGGATTCCGCGGATTACGGAATACCCCGACCGGCGCTGGCTGATCTTGCCGGAGGGGACGCGGCGCACAATGCCGCGCTCCTGGAGGCGCTGCTGCGGAACCGGCTGTCGGGGCCGATCCGGGACATGGTCGAATGGAACACGGCGGGCGCTCTTGTCGTTGCAGGCATCGCGCCCGATCCCGCCGCCGGTCTGGCCGCCGCGCGCGAAGCGCTTCGAGCCGGGGAGGCAGCCGCGCGCCTCGATGCGATGCGTGCCGCGAGCGCCGCACTCCCTGAGTAGCCTACGTTTCCATCAGCGCGTTGTGATGGATGGCAAGCCGGGGAAATGCGGACGCGATTGACGGCGGTGCTTGATCCGCTTCCGGAAGCGGATCCGCAGCCTTCGCGACGGTGTTCTCGAGTAACTCGATCGCGCCATTCGTGAGCCACATCTCGAGCTGCCGCGGATCTTCGAGATAGGCGCGGAAAATCTGCCGATCTCTTTCGCGGCGGGCTGCGAGCCGGCAGCAGGCGATGGTTGCGGAAGTCGCCGCGAACGTGCCCGCAATCGCCGCCAGAGAGACGAGGATCAACTCCAGTGGTCCCATGTTTCGGATTCGATGCCCTGCCGCATCCTCGCGGTCAGCATCGTCCCCGATTTTCCTATCGGGTCCGCGGGACGGAGTGACGCCGGATGAAATCCACGATCGCCTTGCCTGCCGGATCTCCCGCATCGCCCGTGCGGTCTGCGATGCTGTTGTGATCGCGATCGTTCACTACGAGAATCGTGACATTTTCGTTCCCTGCGGCGCGCTGTGCCGCGGCGAAATACTGGTTTTCCTCCAGCCGGCCGGGCCAGTCGCGGTCGCCGAAGATGATGAGAAATGGCGGCGTCTCCTTGCGGGTGAAATGGATGGGCGCCGCCTCGTCCGCAATGATCGTGTGTTCGCCGATCCCGCGTTCCTTTTTCACCGTGAAATGCGTCACCATCTGCCCGCTCATCGGGATCAATCCAATGACGTTCGCCGGATCGACCCCCGCATTCTGCAGGTAACGGAGATCCATTCCGACCATCGAGGTCAGGTAGCCGCCGGCGGAATGGCCGCCGACGAAGAGTTTCGCGGGATCTCCTCCATGCTCGGCGATGTGGGTGTGAACCCATGCGACGGCGGCGGCGGCGTCTTCGATATACGATGGAAACGTCGCCCCCGGGCTGAGGCGATAGTTGGGGACGGCCACCGCGATCCCCTCCCGGGCTAGGCGGCGCGCAATCTTTTTGGAGGTTTCGTCATCCTTGCTTCCGCCGGTGAGGCCGCCTCCGTGAAACCAGACGAGCGTCGGGAAATCCCGACCCCGGCCGGATGGCAGGTAAAGGTCGAGCCGGCAGCGCTCCCGTTCGGGTTGCGAAAGGGAGTCGCCGGTCTTGTAGGGGACGTTCTCGAGGACTTTTCCAGTCTGGGCGAAGCCGCACGGAGACAGAAGCAGTGCAAGAACGATCGCCGGAAGCAGCAGGGGGATCCGTTGCATACAATCAGGATGGCGGTGTTTGCGCGTCGGAGGAAGCCTGCAATTCGGGGGCGCCGCGGTGCGGACTGCCGGACCCGAACATGCAGGCAACCGATCCTGCGTCGTCAGCGAATTTTTCGGAAGCGCTGTTCGAGGCGTTTGAATTTGTTCGCCCTGCGGTTCGCGTTTTTGATGCCCGTGGCATTCATGCTCTGGTTGAGCAGCTGCACCATCTGAGCGTTGGACGGCGTGGCGATCACCGAGCGCGCAACCTTCCGGCAGAACTTGAACTCCTGAATGCTCTGTTTGCGTTCCGGCCCGCTCAGGGTTCGGCGTGCATTGCGAATGCCTTTCGAGATTTCCTGCAGGCTGCGCCGGGCCTTGTTGACGGTCGGTCCGTAGTCCGGTGTCGGCTTCGGTGTAGGTGTCGGAGTGGGGCCGGGAGGGGCGTCCTCGGTCGCACCGAAGAAGGTGAACGTGTAGAGCCCGGCGGGCAGGAGATTGCCTTCCGCATCGGTGAGATCGGAGGCGAGGAGGAGCCGGCCGACATCCTGCCTGCCGAGCTGCCAGACGCGGAAGCGTTCGCCGGAGTTCCTGTTGCGATCCACGCCCTTCACGGACACGAACGTTCCCAGGAATGTCCCGAGGGCGTCATCACCGGTAACCCGGTAAAACACCGTCGTGAGATTGTGTCCCGGCATGCTTGCGCCGATCGTGTCGATGTAGGGATGAAGCGGATAGCTCCAGCGTCCACCGCCCGTGTAGGCGCCACTGGACGCGATCGGAATGCTGCCGGTCGCCGCGTCAAACAGATCGAACGTGGTCTTGCCGACATTGCCGATCCGGAATGTGCCGTTTGCATTGGTGCCTGCGGGGCCGGCGACCTGATCAATCCGGATCACATCACCATTCGCCAGGTGGTGCGGCGAGGGGGTCGTGACGCGAATCGGTGTGGTCTCGCTGATGTTCGAGATCGCGTTGTAAAGCGTGTCGCCGTTGTTGTCGCTCGCCGGTCCGGAGTAATACGCCGTGACATCCTTCACCGGGCCATAGGGCGCCTGGATCGTCCATGGTGCCGTGTTTAGCAGACCTCCGGGTCCGGCAATGCTGAGCTGGAGGTGCGAGGCACCGCCGGCTCCGATGTCGGCCGTGTCGTCATCCACCGAGAATCCGTAGCCGGAGAACTTCAGCTGGACGTGGACGAACCAGACGAAGGGATCGAGGTTGAAGACGTTGAAATCGCGGCCGCCACGATGGAGCGCGGGATCCGGATACCACGCGATGTGGTTGCCCTCGGCGTCGAGTTCGTCGGGATACTTCGTGAAGTCGCTCACGCCGCGGAGCACGGATTTGATCTTGTCGCGGATCATCGCGATGACCATCTGGGCGTCGTCCGTCTTCTTGGCCTCGTTCGTGAAAATGAAGCCCATGTTTGCACCGACGATGTCCTGCATGAACTTCATCACGGTGTTGTTGTTGGGCAGCCCGATCTGGTTCATGGACGCCATCACGAGGTAGACCTCGCGGGAGAACTCGAGGGGATTGTGCCAGGCGGGCAGGGTGTCCTGGGAAAAATCGAGTTCGAAAAGCGGATAGCCGGGATCGGCCTCGGATTTCGGTGTCCAGAGCAGCTCCTGCGGAGGGTGGAACTGGTAGGTTTCGTTCACGGAGTTCCGATCCGCAACCTGGCTGAGGATGACGGATTTCTTGTCGGAAGAAATTTCGAGAATGACCGCGTTCCCCTGGTGCTTGCCGACTTCGGTCTGCACATCATCCAGAGCGGGGCCGGTGACGGCCATGCCCTCGACGAGTTCCGGATGCGGCTCGTTGAACGTGAGAGTGGCGGTGTGCAGCGAAATGGATGCGGTGATGCTCACCGGCGCATTGGGGGCGGCCGGATTCAGGTCCCGCCAGTGCTGGCGGTAGTAACTTGCCCAGGAATACCACAGGCGGATCATCGCCTCGACGGCGTAGTCGCTGGCCGGTCGCGAGAAGGTGAAGGAACAGTTCGCGCTGGATGCGACGAGCGGCTTGTTGAGGGTTACGGTGCCGTCCGCTGCGTTCACGCTGAGGACCTTGGTGCCCGCCTGAATGGGATTCGGCGTGGGCGGATCCTCCGGAGGATGGCCCTCGACTCCGAAGCCGGGTTGGATGAATGCGAACTGCTCGGGATAGCCGTCGCGGTTCAGGTGCAGGACGGTGCTGCCTGCCGCGTCCGCCGTGGCCGAGCCGCCGACGTTGGCAAAAATCGGGCCCGTTCCGCCGCTGGAGAGCATGTATTTGAAGCTTCGCCAGTCGTCGGGATCCTGGTAGCTGGTGAGAGTATTGTAGAGCGGGCTTTGAGCGAAGACGTTGGCGCCGGAGGGAATCTTGATGGGGGCTTCCGGATCATGCGTGGGATTCGGGAGGTTGTAGAACGGCCAGCCCTTGCCGTTGAAATACCGGCCAAGCAGCGCATTGTTGGTCTCCTTGGTGAACTCCCGGATGTGCGATTGCAGGAACTCGATGGGGTTGATCGCTCCGGTCCAGCCGAACGCATCGGGATGCGATCCCGGCGTCCAGCCGCTGCGATTCGGCGTCGGGCCGGTGCCTGCGCCCTGGGGAATGACCCAGACATCCTCTGCCGCCATGGCCAGAGGGAGGTAGAGACTGTCGACATTTGAGACGTCGTAGTTGATCAAGGTGACGAGCTGGTTGTCCGGGATCTCGTTGTTGGTCCGCGCGGTGATCTGCGGATTCACGAGGTAGGTGTGGTCGCGGATCGTCCATTCCGCGAGCTGGTCTTCGGTGTCTTCGTTCGGCGCTTGCGAAGTTTCCGAGCGATACCACATCACGACACCGTTCGAAATGGTGTCCGGGCTTTGCAGGGCGTCCGCGATGGTGCGGAAGGCGTTGGGATCGTAGCGGAGCGGATTCGGATTCGTGGAAATGAGATAGCGACCGTCGGTGCCGATGCCGATGCGGGCGCCGTTCCAGAACACGAGGGGCAGGGGCACCAGAATGCTCTGCCCGGGTTTCAGGCCAAAGTAGTATTTGCCGTTCTCCTTGTAGCCGATGTAGCCGCGGTATTCCTTGTTCGGCGGATCGTAGGGGTCGTAAAGCCCGACTGCGGGATTGCTGTCGAGGACGTTTGAATTCGGATCGCGCATGATCGGGTAAACCGTCTGCGTCGTATTGTTGGTGATCCGCAGCGTCTTCAGCGGGATCGCGTTGCCATCGGCATCCTTTCCATACGTGAGGAACTGCCGCGTCCTGGAGCCATCGGCCGCAGGATTGGGGTCGAACGGCTGGAGCCCATCGTCGGGCTGTCCGCCACCGGGACCGGTGGGCATCAGGTAATCCGCGTCGGCAGCGCGGGAGAACGACGTGGTGCAGAGCGCAGCGAAAAGAGCCGCAGCCAGGACGCGAGGAATAGTCATTACGCGCACAATAGAATCGAGCACCCCGTCATGTCACAAGCCCAAGAATACGCGGGGTTTAAATTGGTTGAGGACGAAGAACTCAGCGCGCCGGATTTTGCTCCCGCTCCCGGGGAAGCTCCGTGAGGGCAGCCTGAAGGCGCCGGTAGACCGGAATGATGAACTCCGGAACGTCCTGCGGGAAATCCGTCCGGACGCGGAAGTCGTGCGGCGCGATGATGAGCTCGATGGTTTCAAGTCCCGCATCGGCCGCGAGCACGAAGAAGTCCTCCGCCGCGGGATCGCCCATCGCGAGGCAGCCGACCGAGGCATTCGAGCCATGAATCATGATGTCCGTGCCGGGTTCGGTGCGCCCGTCCGCCTCCGCATGCTCGAGATCGAAGGCGTTGGGGTAGTTCACACGCAGCGAAAGGTGAAAGAGGCTGTTCGGGTTCAGCAACTCGATGCGGTAAAAACCTTCCGGCACCTGCCTGTCGCCCTCGCGAAGTTTCGGACCCGGTTTTCCGCTGGCGGCGAGGATTGGATAGCTTGCAACCAGACGCATCACGCCGGCGCGATCGGGCGCGTGGATTTCGAGGCGTCGCTCGTCCTTCAAGGCGAGCCAAGTCATTCGCGGTGGCGGATAATCGACGTTCGCAGCTTCGAAGAGGGGGCGCAGCCGCGCTCGAACCGCCGGTCCGTATTGCTCGAGGCGTGACGCAACCGTGTGCGGAAGCTGGGTCGTTTCCGCGACCTCCCGGGTGCGACGGAAAAGGTTAAGCCAGATTGCTGCGGCACCGCCGAGAAGGAGGGCGGTGAGGATCCAGCGGACGCGACGGGACATTGGAACAACGTAATCACGAAGCGTCCGGGGGATGCGAGTGTTCAGAAACGCGGATTCCGAGACCAATTGCACGCTCCGTGGTTCATTGACCCGCCGCGGAGGCGGTGATACCTAGGACGGCTCCCGATGAGCGACTACAAGCAGACCCTGAATCTCCCGAAGACCGACTTTCCCATGAAGGCCGGTCTCATCGAGCGTGAGCCGGAACGGCTGAAAAAATGGGAGGCCGACGGGCTGTATGCGAAGATTCAGGAACGGCGCAAGGACGCGCCGTTGTTTGTGCTGCACGACGGGCCGCCGTTTGCGAACGGCGACGTCCACATGGGCACCGCGCTGAACAAGGTGCTCAAGGACTTCATCGTGAAGTCGCGGTCGATGCTCGGATTTCGCGCCCCCTACGTTCCCGGCTGGGACTGCCACGGACTGCCCATCGAGTTCAAGGTCGTGAAGGAAACCTCCGGCCT
The DNA here is from genome assembly GCA_937901895.1 of uncultured Spartobacteria bacterium. GTDB lineage: Bacteria > Verrucomicrobiota > Verrucomicrobiia > Chthoniobacterales > JAATET01 > JAATET01. Next base: position 38,614 of record CALGTD010000109.1, read on the forward strand.
GTCGCCGGTGGAGGTGCGCCAGCGCTCGGAGGAATACGCACGGAAGTTCATCGACATCCAGCGGCGGCAGTTCCGCCGGCTTGGCGTGCTTGGGGATTGGGAGAATCCATATCTCACGCTCGATCCGGCCTACGAGGCGGAGATCATTCGCGCATTTGGAAAATTCGTTGCGAAGGGACTCGTCTATCAAAGCAAGAAGCCCGTGCTCTGGAGCACCGGCGCGCAGACCGCGCTGGCGGAGGCCGAGGTCGAGTATGCGAAGCGGACGGACCCGGCGATTTACGTGAAATTTGCGGTGCGGGATGGCACGGGCGACCTCGAAGGCGCGTCGTTCGTCATCTGGACCACCACGCCATGGACGTTGCCGGCGAACGTGGCGATCGCGGTGCACCCGCGCGCGGAGTATGTGATCGGCGACTTCGGCGGGCAGCGGCTCGTCGTGGCGCGGGCATTGCTCGAGTCCTTTGCGAAGGACACGGGGCTTGCGCTGACTTCGGAGATCGCGGTGCGAAAAGGCGGGGACTTCGCCGGGATGGAAGCGCAGCACCCGTTCCTCGACCGGACGTCGAAGCTCATCACCGCCGATTTTGTGACGATGGAAACCGGCACCGGGCAGGTTCACTCCGCACCTGGACACGGAAAGGACGACTACATCGCCGGTCAGCAGAACGGCCTGCCGACGCTTTCCCCCGTGGACGACGCGGGGCGTCTCACGGACGAATGCGGGATGCCGCAATGGGCGGGCAAGTATGTCTTCGATGTGAATGCGGAGATTGTCGAGTTTCTGCGCAATCAGGGTTCGCTGCTGGCGGTGCACGATTACGAGCACGACTACCCGCATTGCTGGCGCTCGAAGACGCCGATCGTCTTTCGTGCAGTCGAACAGTTTTTCATCCGCGTGGACGACATCCGCGGGCCCGCGCTGGAAGCGGTGGACGCGACGCGCTGGCTGCCGAAATGGGGCCGCAACCGCATCGCCGGCACCGTGGAATCGCGGCCGGACTGGTGCATCTCGCGTCAGCGCACGTGGGGTGTGCCGCTGCCGGTGTTCTACGACACGGAGGGGAAGGCGATCCTCGATCCGGCCGTCGTGGAAAAAGTCGCCGCACTGGTTGCCGAACACGGAACGAATCTGTGGTTCGGGAAGGACGACGCCTGGTGGGCGTCCGAACTCGGGCTGCCGGAGGGCACGTCGCGACGCAATGACACGCTCGACGTCTGGATCGACTCCGGCGTTTCGCACGAGGCGGTGCTCCGGCACCGGCCGGAGTTGCGTTTCCCGGCGGACATTTACATCGAGGCGACGGATCAGCACCGTGGCTGGTTCCAGAGCTCGCTGATGACGAGCGTCGCGCTGAATGGATGCGCGCCGTATCGCGAGGTGATCACGCACGGCTTCGTCGTCGACAAGGACGGAAAGAAGATTTCCAAATCCGCGGAATACAAGAAGCCGACGCACGCGGAGCATTTCGTGAATCAATACGGCGCGGACATCCTCCGGCTGTGGGTGGCGACGGTGCAATACACGGACGAGGTTCCGTTCGGCGAAGACATGTTCAAGCAGGTCGCCGAACGTTACCGCGGCTTCCGGAACGTCCTGCGCATTTTGCTCGCGAACCTTTCAGATGGTGAAGGTGCTTCACACGGCCCGGCAGGAGCGTCGTCCTCAACGGGGGTGCCCGCGGGTGCGACAATCATCGACCGCTGGATGCTGAGCCGTCTGCAGGACGTGATTTCCAAATGCCGTGCCGCCTACGAGGCCTACGATTTTCGTGCCGCCTACGAGGCGTTGAATCAATTTTGCACGGTCGATCTCAGCGCGCTCTACATCGACATCACGAAGGACCGCATGTATTGCGACGCGCCGGATTCTCCACGTCGTCGCGCGACGCAGGCGGTGATGCAGGCTTGCTTCGACGCGGTGACGCGACTTCTTGCGCCGATCCTCGCATTCACGGCGGACGAGGCGTGGGAATTCGCCGGCAATTCCGGGAGCGTGCATCTCGAGGAGTTTCCTCAGGTTGACGAAGGTTTGCGCGACGCGGCCATCGAACAGCAGGTCGCGGAATGGCTGGAGCTGCGCGGCGTGGTTTATCAACAGGCGATCGAGCCCGCCCGGCAGGCGAAGACGATCTCGAAGTCCCTGCAGGCGGCGGTGACGCTCACGGTCCCGGACGAGGTTGCCTCACGGCTCGAGCCTTATCTGGCGGAGCTGGAGGAATTTTTCATCGTGAGCGCACTGGAGTTTGAGGTGTTCGATGCGGCACCGGCTGCGACGCTCGCGGCGGCTCATGGAACGTCCTGTGCCCGCTGCTGGCGTGTGCTCCCATCGGTCGGCGCGAATGCCGCGCACGCGGATCTGTGCGACCGCTGCGTGGAGGCCGTCGTCAAACTACCGGTCGCGTGATCCGTCTCATCCTGCTTCTCACGCTGCCGCTCTACGTGATCGACCAGATCACGAAGTGGCTCGTGCTGAAATTCATTCCTGTGGAGGATTCGATCGAGATCATCCCGAATTTCTTCTGGCTCGTGCAGGTTCACAACACCGGCGCGGCGTTCGGCATGCTGAGCGACAGCAATCGCTTCTTCATCGGCCTTTCGTGCGTGGCGCTGGTGGTCGTGCTGCTGCTGTGGTGGCGCGGTGCGTTTCAGGGGCGTCTTGTGACAACAGGCGCGGCACTGCTCCTCTCGGGCATCCTTGGAAATCTCACCGACCGGCTCGTGCATTCCTACGTCGTGGATTTCCTGCTGTTCGATCTGCACGTGAAATTCGCGAACCCGTGGCCGGCGTTCAACGTCGCCGACTCGTGCATCTGCGTTGCAGCGGGGTTGTTTATTCTCAGTTCATTCCTCGAGAGCCGTCAGCCTGCGGTGAGCGCCGCGAAATAGGCTGGTCATCGGCGATTGAGCGGATTTTCTGATCCGCATGCGTCGTTTCCCCCTCGTCGTTTTCACGTTCGCGGTTCTGGTGTTTGCAAAGCCTGCGACGGCGCGGCCGAACATCCTGCTCATCACCACGGATGACCAGGGTTACGCGGATCTTTCCTGCATGGGTTCGAAGGAGATCGAGACCCCGAACCTCGATGCCCTCGCAGCGCGCGGCGCACTGTGCACGACCTTTTACAGCAACTCACCCGTCTGCTCGCCATCGCGCGCGGCGTTGCTGACTGGACGGTTTCCGGCGCAGGCGGGCGTGCGATCGATTCTTTCCTCGGCTCACGGCACGCCGGGACTTTCCAAAAATGCGCCCACGATCGCGGAAGTGCTGCGGGCAAACGGCTACGCGACGTTCCACGCCGGGAAGTGGCATCTCGGATCCGCCGATGGGAGCCGTCCAATGGATCGCGGGTTCGACCGGATGTTCGGCTTTCACGCCGGCTGCGTGGATTTCTACTCGCACCTCTACTACTGGAGTTCCGCGGATCCGATTCACGATCTCTGGAAAAACGGCGAGGAAATCTGGCGCAACGGCGAGTATCTCACCGATCTCATCACGGATGAGGCGATCGAGTCGATGGCGGCGTCGGGGGACAAGCCGTTCTTCGGCTACATTGCCTACAATGCTCCGCACTATCCCCTGCACGCACCGCAGCAAGTCGTGGAGAAGTTTGCGCATCTGCCGCCGGACCGGCGAATGATGGCGGCCATGCTGTGGGTCGTCGACGAAGGGGTGGGGCGGATCGTGAAGGCGCTGGAGGAGCGCGGACAGCTCGACAACACGCTGATCTTTTTCATGTCCGACAACGGTCCGTCCCGCGAAACGCGCAACTGGCTCGACGGAGTCAAAGCCGAGTTTCGCGGTGGAAGTGCCGAGCCGTTTCGAGGCGCGAAGTTTTCGCTCTGGGAGGGTGGCATCCGGGTGCCTGCCATCTTCTCGTGGCCGGCGAAGATTCCGGCGCATCAAACGATCGACACGCCGCTGATGGCCGTGGATGTATTTCCGACCGTGCTCGCAGCGGCGGGAGTCCACGATCCGGTGAAGGATCTCGCAGGCGTGAACCTGCTGCCGTTGTTGACGGAAAGAAAGCCGCCTGCGGATCGGGACCTGTTTTGGGAAAACGGGGACGCCACGGCGATCCGGCGCGGCGACTGGAAGCTTCTTCTGCGGGGTCGGGACGACGCAACGCTCGTGAATTTGAAGGACGATCCGGGTGAGGAGAAGAATCTCGCCGGAGCCAATCCAAAGGTCGCCAGCGAACTGAAACGCGCCGCGCTCGAGTGGCGGGACGCGGTGACGGCAGATTGACGGCTTCCCGGTTGCGGGACAGTGGACGGCGTTGCTAAAAACAGGGGACATGAAAGTTCCGAAGTCGCCCTACGCAAGCATCGAAGGCATCGTCTATTTCCCGCGCATGCTCGAAAAGATCCGCCTGCACGCGGCGGGCGAGTTGCGAGAGGACCTTCACGCCAATCTGGGCAGCGGCTTCGACGAGCGCTGCTGCAGTTTTTTGCAGGTGTCCTACGAGGATGTTGTTGCGCAGGTGAAGGCGGGCAAGTCGGACGAGGAGGTGCTGGAATGGTGCTTTGAAAACGGCGTCCGCCCCACGCCGGAGCAGGTCGAGGTCTGGAGCGAATTCATGCGCAAACGGGGCTGGAACGACCAGGTCTCGGCGAAGCTTGCCGAGCGCATCGCGGAAAGCGGATTTCAGGACCGTGACGACATTCTCGTGATGTTTGATTACATCGATGCGGACGAGGGCCGTCCGACCCGCGGAAAGGCGGTCTGATTTTCGACTGACGATTGTGGAGGGATGGGTGAATTCTCCGTCCCCCGCGATGCAGCCGCTTCTCCGATCCATGACCCGGATCGCGAAGGGGATCGATATCCTCCCGGCGCGCAGGCCGAATCATCGATGGAGCCCCCTGCAAGGCCGGAATCCGGAGGTCGTTGATTCCGATGATTGACGGGCGAGATTCGACCTGACAGCGACGCGGCGCCGGACTAGATTTCCGGCTCCCCAATGCAACAGTCCCGTCCCCCTGAAGAGCCGTCGACGTTCTCCGAAATGGCGGAGATCGCACCCGCCGACCGCCGCAAACGTCTCCGCAAACTCCTCATTCTCGTGCTGCTGATCAGCATCGGCATTCATGTCGTTGCAGGCATCGGCGCGGGCATCTGGGTGATCGCACGCTACCTGTCGCAGCCGAAGGCGCAGTTTGTCGTGCAGAAGGAGGTGCAGATGACGCCGCAGGACCGGGAGCACCGGATGGCGATGGACGAGCTGTCCTCGCTGCGGCCGAAGCCGGTTTACAACAACCGTATTCAAAGCCTGCGGCCGTCCGCGCTTGCCCTGCCGGAGCTGCCGCGCATGCCGACCGAGACGCTTGTGCCTCTCGACACCGAGGCGTTGATCACGGACTCCGTGGAAGGAGTCGGTCGAAGCGGACAGGGCAACGGCATGCAAGGCGGTTTTTTTGGCGGCGCGGGCAATCCCGGCAACGGCCTGCTCGAAGGCACGCTCTACGATCTGAAGCTCAAGGCCAACGGAGAGCCTTCGGAGATCAACCGCAGCACCGGCGGCTACAATCACGAAGATACTCTGGCCTATATCAAGGCCGTGGGACGGCTGATCAATTCCGGCGCGCGGGACAGCGCGATGCGGAGCTACTTCAAGGTTCCCAAAAAGCTCTATCTGGGCCAGCTGGCGATTCCGGTCATCAACGCGAGTGACGCCCCCCGCGCCTTCGATTCCGACATTCAGCCGAGATACTGGCTCATTGTTTATCGCGGTCTGGTGAGTCCGCCGAAGGACGGCACGTATCGCTTCGCAGGCTCGGCCGACGACTTCATCCTGGTGCGCTTTAACAACCGCGTCGTGCTGGAGGGGTCTCTCACGCCGGCGCGTGTCACGAGCTGGGAGTCCAGGGATTCGGAAAGTCTCCGCGGCGGATGGGGTGAGCGGTTTGGAGATCCCAAAAAGCACGTCGTCTATGGCGACTGGATCCCGATGAAGGCCGGTCAATTTTATCCGATCGAGATCATGATCGGCGAGATTCCCGGAAGCGCGTTCTACGCAAACCTCCACATTCAGGAAAAGGACGCGACGTATCAGAAGGGGCCCGACGGCAAGCCGATTCTGCCGCTCTTCAAGCTGCAGGTGAATCTGCCCGAGCCCGAGCGGCCGGTGCGCCCGGTCGCGAAGGACGGGCCGATTTTCAAGGCGATTACGAGCAAGCAGTCGACGGCCAGCGGGCTTTGATTCGCGCCCTCGCGTTCACGACGATTCGGCGTTCTCGTCGAGGGTGAAGCCTGCCTTGATTGTGACCTGCCAGTGCGCGATGCGACCGTCCTCGATGTGACCCCGGGTCTCGACGACCTCGAACCACCGGAGGTTACGGAGGGATTGAGATGCACGCGCGAGGGCGTTTTTCACCGCGTCCTCGATGCCGTCGGGCGAGGAGCCGACGAGTTCGACCTTCTTGTAGATGTGATTCATTGGACGCAGGGAGATCGGTCGCAACGGCGCGCTTGACCGTATCCCGGCGCACTCTCAGGATTTCGCGCCTTGAACGCGCCGACATACAAACCTCTCGATTGGGACATCGAATTCCTCGCCAACAATCCGGTCGTGCGCACGAAACGATTCGGCATTCCGAAGGAGGCGAAGTCCGTGAAGTATCCGATCCGGCTGCTGCGCTACTGGTTTGGTTATCATCTGCTGCGCATCGCTGCGCAGGATGCCGGACGGCCGCTCGACGTTGCAGAAATCGGCGTTCACACCGGGCAGTTTCTCGAGTTTGTGCGTTCGGCCCCGGTGCAGCCTGCGACCGGCAAATGGACCGCGGTGGATGCTGTGATGCTTACCGAGAAGCTGCGCAAGGCGGGATACGACGATTTCTTCGAGGCGAATCTGGAGGACGCGTCGTTTGATTTGCCGCAGGACTATGACGCGGCGGTGCTGCTGCATGTGCTCGAGCATCTGTTCGAGCCCGAGGCGGTGCTGGCGAAGATTGCGCGTCGCATTCGTCCGGGGGGAGTATTGATTGGTGGTTTCCCGGTGCTGCCGGATTTCCTCGTGAAATCCCGTCAGGCAGCAGTGCGAAAGACCGCGAAACCGATGGGACACGTGAGTGTATTTTCGCCCGAGCGCGTGCGACGGATGGGCGAGGCCGCCGGCTGCACGACCGAGTTTTTGAGCGGCGCGTTTTTCATGCGCAGCAAGGGGAGTCCGCTGGAAAATTCCGCGGGGTGGATGCGCTTCAATCTCGCCTGGGGTGGGGCGATGCCGTGGTGGCCGGGCGAGATCTACTGGCTGATGCGGAAGCGTTGAGCCGGGCGGCGCCGGTCACGCCGGGGAGCGTCACAGCTGGGCCGCGATCGTCTTGAAGACATCGGTGACGTCTTTGAAGCCATCGAGGTTTTCCGATCCGGGGCCGGTGCCGACTGCGATGACATCCTCGACGACCCCGATGGCCGCAGGAGCCCTCACCGCTGCGGGTTCGCTCGGCACAGGCGGCTGATCCGGGGTTGCCTGATCGCCCGGAAGGGTTCCGCCCGGACCGGTGGACCATGTGATGGACGGAATTCCCTGCGCATTGGTTCCAATGATCGACATCCCGCGGTCGTTCTTGAACGGAAAGCCGTTCATGCGAAATCCTCCCACGGATTGCTTGCCGGTGACGATGATCAGGGCGTTTTCCCCCGCATACTGGATTGCCGCTCCGACGGCGCGGTCGAGTTCCTGAATCTCGCGCAGCACGCGTTCGCCTTCATTGTTGTGCGAGGCCTTCGCAATCAAGCCGGCATCGACCACGAGGAAATAGCCCTGCGGGTTGTATTGGAGAAGGCGGATCGCATTGCGCACGAGATCGGCGAGGGAGGGATGGGAGCCGTCGCGGTCTGCGACATCGGCGAACTCGAGGTTGCCCGGTCGAAAAACTCCAAGGACGCGCGCGGCGCGCCATGCCGGCACCTCAAGGAGCTCGTTGCGCGTGCGCACGATGTCGTAGCCGCGGTCGCGCATTTCCAGCAATAGATCGCGTCCGTCGGTGCGACCGCCCTCCTTCGCCTCCGGCAGGAAGTCGTTCGCTCCGCCACCGAGCAGCAAATCGACATTCAGCTGCGAGAGCTGCAGGGCGATGCCCTCGTGATCCAGCGGCGATGAGGTCTTTGCGTAGAACGCCGCAGCGGTGGCATCCGTGAGGGAGGCGTTCGACACGATGCCGACTGCACGTCCGCTTTTCTGCGCAAGTTCGAGCAGGGTGACGAGCGGCTTGCCGCCGGCGTCGACGGAGAGCGAGCGGTTGTTGACCTTCCTGCCCGTCGCAATGGCGCTGGCGGCTGCCGCGGCGTCTGGCACCGCGAAATCGTTCGCATAAGTCGTCAGCAACGCGAGGTTGGGGAACCGCTCGATCTCGAGGCGGTTGTGAGCGCCGTCGTCGTAGATGCGCGCCGGCGCGAGCATGCCGGTGGTGAGTCCGTCTCCGATGAAGAGAATGACCGCGAACGGCTTCTGGACGACCCACTTCGTGTAAAAAAGGAAGCCGGCCGCAACGAACACAAGCAGGCAGAAGAGCGCGAGAATGCGGTTGCGCAGTTTCTTGGACATCGGGATGCTCGTTCCATCACACCCGGCGCCGATTGGCAATCTTGCGCATTGCGAATCGCGCGTATGTTGCGTAGAAGTCGGCTTCGATTACCCCGTGGTGTAACGGTAACACAGAGGCCTTTGGAGCCTTTATTCATGGTTCGAATCCATGCGGGGTAGCCATCCCTCAAGCCCTTCGATGAAGCCGTTCGTGACGGCTTTCAAGGCAGCTGGATGATTCCCCGGCGGAGCGCCACCGTGACGGCGGCAGTGCGGTCGGGCACCTGAAGTTTTCCGAGGATGTTCTTTACGTGCCACTTCACGGTTCCCTCGGTGAGGCCGAAGCGACCGCCCACCTCCTTGTTCGCCAGTCCGGTCGCGAGAAGCTGGAGAATTTCCCGCTCGCGCTGGGTAAGGGGTTCGGACCGCTTGCGGTTGGCAAGTTGCGCGGCGACGTCGCGGGGAATCCATTTTTTGCCCGCGGCGAGGGCGCGAATCGCAGGCACGATTTGTTCGCTCGAACTGTGCTTGAGCAGATACCCGGTTGCGCCTGCCTCCAGCGCGGCGTGGATCTCTTCATCTCCCTCGTAGCTGCTGAGGACGAGAATACGGGCGCCCGGATCCTTGGCCCGAATGAGCCTCGCCGCCTCCACGCCGGAACATACGGGCATGCGGAGGTCCATGAGCGTGACGTGTGGAGTGAGAGCTTCCCAGGCCTCGACCGCCTTTAATCCGTTTGGGGCTTCTCCGACGACTTCCATGTCCTCTTCCTCGTCGAGAATGCTTCGAAGACCGGCGCGCACCACAAAGTGGTCGTCGACGAGGAGAATGCGGATTCGGGAGGATGGTTTCATTCCGGGAGGGGGGAGACAGGTATCGGGACCCGAACGTGCACGACGCAGCCGGTGTCCTGGTTGCTGGAAATGGTGAGCTCGCCGCCGATCCGGTCCGCACGTTCCTGCATGCCTCGCAAACCGAAGCGACCGCTGGAGTCGAGTGGAGGGGGATCATTTGCGCCGTCGTTCATCACGGAGAGGTCGATCTGGTCATCGGTGACGGCGAGTTTGATCTGCAGCTGTGTCGGACGCGCGTGTTTGACCGCGTTCGTCAATGCCTCCTGCCCGATGCGGAAGAGGTTGTCCTCGATGAGGGGCGGAATCTCGGTTCCGGTGCGCGATTGCTGAAGGCAAACCTGGATGCCCGTTCCCTCCACGAGGGAACGGGCCGCGCGTTCGAGTGCCTCGCCGAGGTCGAAGCGCTCGGATTCGCTCGAGCGCAGATTCCAGATGGAGTGGCGCGCTTCGATGTGGCACTGCTGCACGAGAGATCGCACCGCCGCGAGACGCTTCCTGATCTCGTCACTCGCTCCGTTTTTTGCGGCGTTGATTCCCTGCAAGTGAAGCTGGATGCCGGTGAGGCCCTGCTCGAGCGTGTCGTGAAGGTCGCGTGCGAGGCGGTTGCGTTCGGCGGTGATGGCCTCGCGCTCGTGAATCTCCGCCTGCAGGCGGATGTTGCGACGCGCGATGAGAAAAGCGATCAGCAGGACGACGAGCAGCACGGCGAGTGTGATGCTCAGGAGTGTGAGCAGGCGTTTGACGGTGAAGAAGCTGGCCGGCCTCAGGGCGGTGACGTCCTCCACGCCGGGGACGAGAATTCGAAAAGACTCGGGATTTCCCGATGCATCCGTCTGGACCTGACAGATGCCTTGAAGCCGAAGCGTGCTTCCGATCTCGAGTTTGCGCGCCAGTTCGGAAACGCCAGCCCCCTCGAGTTCCGCCGTAAACACGAGATGAGGGGCCTGCAGGGCGAGGACGAGTGCGCCCCGGCCGGAGGAGGATTCGCCCGGGCGGGGCGGAGCCCGCATCCGGTCGAGAAGCTGGCCGGTCACGGCGACATAGGTCCCGTGCATCGAGTCATCGAGCAACTGCGCCGCATCGACCTCGATCGGCGCGATCCGGCCTGCCTCGGACTCCGCCGGTTTGATCATCGCATCCGAAAGGACGGGCAGGCCGTTCTCGAGATCCGGATAGCCTGCTGCCTGCACCCATTCGCCGGGATGAACTCTCGAGACATCGGCGCTCTTGACGCCAAGGCCGCCGTGTCCATCGCTGAGATAGGCGATGCCGTTCTTCGTCAGAATCACCTGTCCGCGAACGCGCCGCCAGTCGCCGCGGACCACCTGCCCGGGCAGGTGATCGAAGACGTCGGAGAGGGGGGTGAACGTGCGGTCCCACGGGCGCACCCCTTTCGGTCCAAAGATTTTCAGATCCTTTTGATCCGCGGCCCAAACCTCGACATCGATGAGTTGCGAGATGTAGTGGGGAACTTCGGGCGGAGAATTCGCGGCGAGGAGTTGCGCATCCACCAGTCGCTGAAGCGTCCCGCGTGCTTTCACCGGGCGGGCGATTCCCTGGATTCCCACCTTGCACGCGACCAGTTCTTCGAGGTTGAGATCGTGGACGTTGCTGATCCGCGCGGTGATGCGATAGGAACTCGCATTGAGCACGACCCGGAGGGTGGTGGGCGTCACCATTTCCGCCGAGCGCACCCATCCCTCGATATAGACGGGCTCGTTGTTGAGGTATCCATGCAGCAGGTCGGACATGGAGGATCGCATCACGTGAAACGGTTTGGGGGGCTCACTGCTTCCCGCCTTTCGAAACGTGGATTCCGCCAGGATGGGAAAGAACGAGCCGCGGGTCAGGGTGCCATCCACTTCGAGGACGTCTCCCACCTCCGGCCAGTCGCCATGGTTGAATGTGATGCACAGTCCGCCTGTGCCGTCATGGATGAGGAATTCCTTTTTCTCCGTTGGATCCACCCAGGTCACAATGCCTCGCGTCTGCGCAGGTTGGTTCGCGAATGACGCGGATCCTGCGGTTCGGAGAAGGTCCCGGACTGGAGGGACCGAAGGGGCATCCGCTACGGCGATCGCGACATGCAACAAACAACCTGCCATCACGGCGAGGACCGTGGAGGCAGGGACGAACGGAACGGAGGGGAGCCTGCGGAGGGGGCGCATCTCTGCGGGGAAGATAGGACGGAGTGGCTCTCCATCGCACGTTTTTTTAGCTCCCTTTCCAAAGAGGGGTGCTGGCGAAGATCGTGTTTCCCATCATGCTTGAGGCGGTCGGTCGCTCCTGAGGGGTGCGGTGGGCTTGCCCGGAGCCACGGCTCCGCGAAGCGAAGAGAGTCCCGGTTTCTAGAGGGGACCGGGACTCTCTATCTCTCTATCTGAAGGGCTTCCCCTTCCGAAAGGGGGGCGGCACGCATGTGCGCATTTTGAGACTGTGCCGCTGCAATTCAGCAACGAATTGAGTCCACCCCATACAAATAACCAATGAAACTCCTCAGTATCCCCTCCAGTAGAACCACCGCAAAACTTGCGGCCATCATCTGCAGCGCCGGGCTTTCCGCCTCCGCTGCGGACATTACGATGACCGGCAACAACGGTAGCGGAACCAGCGGCTTCAACTCCGGCACGAATTGGCCGGGTAACGTGGCTCCCGAGGCCGGCAACGACTACTTCACCGGAAATTACACACTGCGCACGCCGAACGGCAGCGCCTCGGCATTCACCTTTGCGGGAGACTCTCTCACCGTGTCGGGCAGCGGTCGACTCCTCTATAAAGGAGGCAATGGTGGGACGATCATCATCAATGATTTCCGACTGGTCAATGGCGGTGCCTTTGAACAGGGCGGCGGTTCCGGCGACGGGATTGCAATGACCCTCGGTGGCACGATCACGCTTGGCGGCACCGGCGGCGTCATTCGCACCGGTGCAGGAAATGCGTCCGGGCGCACGACGACGGTCACTGCCAGTATTGGCGGTTCAGGACATCTGACCCTCCTCAACCACGAGCCGGGAGGCGGAGGTCTGGCCCTCACCTACCTGCAAGGACTGAACACCTATACCGGGGGAACGACGATTGGAAGTGGCAACGCTTCCAACAAATTCCGTCTCGTCGTGGAATCCAGCCTGGGTGTTGGCGGCGATGTCGAGGTTCTCGACGGTGCAGAGTTGCAGCTCGACATCAACACCGCTCTTGGAACGAGTCAGAACCTGATTCTTTCCGAAGCGCTGGCGGATGGTTCGATCAATCTCAACTTCGATGGGACCAATGCGATTGGAGGATTGTCGTTCGACGGCGGTCTAACGTTTGCCGGTGTTGGCACCTACGGCGGGATTGGATCGGGAGCCACTTTCGAGATGCCCGTGTTCACCGGCGCCGGCACCCTCACGGTGGTGCCTGAGCCTGCGGAAATCAGTCTCGCGATCGCCGCTGGATTGGGTCTGCTCGCCTTCGTGCGTCGCGCCAGACTCCGTCGCAGCTAACCCTTCCGTGAGAATTCATGGAGCCCGGCCGATGGATTCACGCCGGGCTCCATTCCCTTTGCATCTCCCGAAATGGTTGGAACTCCTCCTCTCCCGACCGTAAAACGACGCAACTCCCCCAATATGAAAATCCCATTCCTCTCCGCTCGTCCCTGTGCATCGCTTTTCGTGGTGCTTTCCAGTCTTTCCTTTTCCGCGTTGGCCGCGGACATCTCGATGACTGGCAACAACGCCAGCGGGACCAGCGGCTTCAACACCGGCACAAACTGGCCGGAAAACCTGCCGCCAACCGCCGGCAACAACTACTTCACCGGGGACTATACGCTGCGCACGCCGAACGGCAGCATTGAGAGCCTCACCTTCGAGGGCGACTCACTGACCGTATCGGGAGTCGGCCGGCTCCTTTACAAGGGAGGAAACGGAGGAGTGATCACCGTCAATGACCTTCGACTCGTCGATGGAGGTGCCTTTGAACAGGGAGGTGGAGCTGGCGACGGAATCTCGATGGTTCTTGACGGAACGATCACGCTTGGCGGCACCGGTGGCGCGATTCGCACCGGTGCAGGAAATGCCTCGGGGCGCACGACCATGGTAGTCGCCAGTATCGGCGGAACGGGCCCCCTGACGCTACTCAGCCACGAGGCGGGGGGCGGCGGATTGGGAACCACGATTCTTCAGGGATCCAATACCTACACGGGCGGAACCGTGGTGGGGGCAGGTGATTTTACGAAGAACTTTCGTCTCATCGTTCAGTCGAACCTTGGCATCGGCGGCGATGTGCGTGTTCTCCATGGGGCGACCCTTCAACTCGACATCCATACGGCGATTGCTGCGGATCAGAATCTGATCGTGGAGGAACTCTCCTTCGACGGAACCGTTGATCTGAATTTTACAGGCATCGCTTTGATCGGCGGCTTGTCCCTGGACGGTGGGATGACCTTCGAAGAACCCGGAACCTATGGCGCGATCGACTCAGGTGCCATGTTCGAGAACGCACTTTTCACCGGCACGGGCATCCTTCAGGTGGTTCCCGAGCCTTCCACATGGGTGCTTCTCGTTGTTGGAGCGACGGCGGTCCTGTTTTTTGGACGCCGGCGTGCCGCCCATGGCCGGCGGAATGGCTAGGATGGCAGGTGCGCGCAGGACGGTGCGATTTGATTGGGGAAAGTCTTCAGGGGGAAGCTTCCTCGATTTTGCGAAAGATCCGCATCGTCCTGCGATTTTTTGTTGAGTGCACCCTGTGACCGTGCATTCTATTGCGCTTCCGTTTTCGGAACTGCTGCCGACGTAGCTCAGGGGTAGAGCAGCTCATTCGTAATGAGCGGGTCGCGAGTTCGAATCTCGCCGTCGGCTCCACCCTTCAAGCCCGATAAATACGGGCTCCAGAGCAGGAAGGGAATATTGAGAGTCTGGCGGGAGGGATCTCTCATTGGCTGAATATTGCCCAAAAAACTCCCCCGCGATGGTGGATTAATCTCTGCCCCGTCGCGGTTGACGAGAGCGAGCCTCAGAAAATACTCGAGTGGTATATGGCTGCCTAACAGAAGAGTGCCTCTAAAAGCGTCTGATGTATTTCTGAGTGCAGAATTCCAACGTGACGAAACCTGATTGGGTGATCGCGGATGAGCGGTATCAAAGGACGCCGCCGGCAGGTCCGAAGACGACATTCATTGGACGACAATCCATCTGCCCAATGCGTGATGAGACGGTCCGTTCGGCCGAATTGCGGCGTCAGTAGCTGATGGTTGAGCCGCTTCCACGGCCGGATTGACATTAACGCGCACGATTGGGAATTCTTCGGGCGCATGAGAGCATTCCCCCTGTCGTTGTCCCTTTGTGCCGTTATGACGCTCGCGATTTCCCGTCCGGTTGCCGCTCAGGACCAGGCTCCGGAACACACCGGGGCCCGCGCGATCACCCCCGCGATCAAGGACGAACACCGGCACAAGGAGTTCCTCGAGCGGACGCGGCAGGGGCCGGTGCAACTGCTTTTCCTCGGAGATTCCATCACCGATGGTTGGCGCAATACGGGGAGGGAGATTTGGGAGCGCTTCGATAAATACCGTCCTGCAAATTTTGGCATTGGTGGCGATCGCACCGAGCACGTCCTCTGGCGCATCCAGAATGGTGAGCTCGACCACATCCGCCCGAAGGTGACGGTGCTCATGATCGGCACGAACAACATTGGCCACAATCCGCCGGACAAGCCGGAATGGGCCGCTGCGGGGGTCGAGAAGATCGTCGATACGATTCACGAAAAACTTCCGCAGACAAAGATCCTGCTGCTTGCCGTATTTCCCCGCGACGGTCGGGACAGCCGCAGACGCAAGGATACCGAGCAGATCAACAAGCTGATCGCGAAGCTCGGAGAGCGCGACTACGTGGAGTATCTCGACATCAACGAAGTCTTCCTCGACGGGAACGGCGAAATTCCGAAGGACATCATGCCAGACGGCCTCCATCCGAATGCGAAGGGCTATGAGCTGTGGTATGAGGCCATCGAGGGAAAGATTGACGAGATGATGAAGTAGACGCGGTTTGCTCCGCCGTGCTAGAAGCACGGTCCCATGGGCTGCCATGTCGTGGATCATCCGTTGGTGAGGGCGAAACTGACCGTCCTCCGCGACAGGGGCACGGGATTGAAGGCGTTCCGTGGCGCGCTTCATGAATTGAGCCTGCTTGTCGGCTACGAGGCGTTGCGGGATCTCGAGGAGACGCGTGTCGAAGTAGAGACTCCGCTTGAAACCTGCGCCGGTTCGCAGATCGCGCATCCGATTTTTCTGATGCCGATCCTGCGCGCCGGGCTTGGAATGGCCGAGGCGCTTGCGGAGCTTCTGCCCGACGCGCCGGTGGGACACATCGGCATGTTTCGCGACGAGGTCACGCACCAGCCGCAACCCTACTATCTGCGGGTGCCCCCGGGGCTCGACGAGGCCAATGTCGTGTGCGTCGATCCGATGCTGGCCACGGGCAACAGCGCGGTGTCGGCGATCGATCAGCTCAAGCAGGCCGGCGCGCGCAAGCTCCGGCTGGTGTGCGTGGTGGCCTGTCCGCAGGGGGTGGAGCGAATGAACTCCGCCCATCCGGATGTGCCGATCTTCACGGCCTCGATCGATCGCGACCTGAACGGGAACGCCTACATCGTCCCCGGACTCGGAGACGCGGGCGACCGATACTACGGCACGTAGGCTGCCGGCGGATTCCCAGGACGGCTAGGGGAGGTAGTAGAACGGGTTGGGCAGTTTTACGCGGTGTCTTGCATAGCCGCCCGCGAGGTCGCTGTGCTGGTCGCCAACGTTGAGAAGAATGTCGAACCCCTGTTCGGTCAGCATCTTTCGCACGCCGGATTTGAACGGGATGACGGAGGGATCGTGATCGGAATCGGGTCGGAGATACAGTCGGGTCCAGCCCCAGTAGTCGGCGGCGTTGAGATTGCGTTCGGTGGCTTCGCGGAGAGATTCGGGTCGGCCGCTGATGAGGAAAATGGGAATGCCGTGGGCGCGGGCCTTCGCGAAGACTTTGTGCATGGGCTCGAGTGCCGGATCGCTGCTCCGCCGGGCCCACGGGACGAATGCCCCTTCGGTGACGCCGAAATCGTTTCCACGGAGGAACCGCCAGTTCGAGAGAAGCGTCTCGTCGATGTCGAACACGATCGCGGCGCCGGGAGGCCGGTTCCGGAGGTGACGCTCGAGAATGCGGTCGGCGCGGTCCGCGGCTGCGGTGAACGTGCGCAGGTAGCCGCCGGAGTCGTGCCAATCAATCATGCGCCACTTGGCGATGGTGAGATTTGGCTTCGGTTCGCCGGGATTTGCGCAACCGGCGAGGACGAGCGCGAAGACGAGATATCGGGCGGTGCGCATGAGGGGGAGAATGGGACGAAAACACAAACGCGGCCAAGTGCGGACTGAATGCGATCGTCGCGAAGAGGGAACCGCGCGAGCTGCCGGGCGCGATTTCTTCGGACGTTTGCCTTGTGAAGTCCCGTTCCGAATCCGCGCGATCCTCCGATTTCCGCCGCATGCTCGATTTGCTGGGCAGCGGAGTCGGCGTTCGATCCGTGGCCCTGACTCTGCTTTCGCTTCTAGCGGTCCTCTACACGCTGTATTTCGCGCGTTCGTTTTTTCTGCCGGTGCTGCTCGCGCTCCTGCTGAGTCTGCTTCTCGTTCCCGCGGTGCGCTGGCTGCATCACCGGCTGTGGGTGCCACCGGCTGCGGGTGCGGCCATCGTGCTTGCGGTCCTTGTGGGAGCACTGGGGCTTGCGGCGGCATTCGTGGTGGAACCGGCTTCGAAGTGGATGCAGACGATTCCGTCGCGGATTCCCGACATCCGCTACAGGCTCGAGTTCCTCCAGCGACCGCTTTCGAAGGTCCAGGAAACGTCCGAGCAGGTGCAGAAGCTCACCGGGGGGGAGAGTGACGGCCAGGTTGTGCAGGTGCGAGAGGAAACCATGACCGGGCTGATGCTTCGCCAGACTCCGGCACTGGCGGCGAATCTCCTGCTGATGTTCGTGTTGATTTATTTCATCCTCGCTTCGGGGGATCTGTTTCTGCGGAAGGTCGTCCGAATGGTGCCGACGTTCGAAGACAAGCGCCGCGCCGTCGAAATCGCGCGGGAGATTCAGGAGCGGATCTCGACGTATCTGCGAACGATCACGATCGTGAACGTGTGCGTCGGGATTGCGGTCGGCCTCGCGGCCGCGGCAGTCGGATTCGGAAACTACGTGTTCTGGGGCGTCTTCGCGTTTGCGCTGAACTTCATTCCGTATCTGGGCCCGCTCGTTGGAATTGTCGCGATGCTGCTGGTTGGGCTGTTGACGTTCGACTCCGCAGCCTATGCGCTGGTGATGCCCGCCATTTATTTCGCGATCAATCTGCTCGAGGGCAATTTCATCACTCCCAGTGTCATCGGGCGCATTCTCACGCTGAATCCGGTGATCGTGTTTCTCTCGCTGATGTTCTGGGGCTGGATCTGGGGCGTGGCCGGCGCGCTGCTCGCGGTGCCGATTCTCGCGACTTTCAAGATCGTGTGCGACCACCTGCCGTTGCTTCGTCCGATTGGAGAGTTCGTGGGCGGGGAGAGTGCGCCGGACGAATAGCGTCGCCTACCTCTCCGGCGGCTTTCGATGTCGCGCGCGTCGGTTGATCGCGAAGAGACCGATTGCGAGCGGTGGAAGCGCGAGATACGGCCAGTAGGCGGCTGCGGGAGGGAGCGGCGGGCGGGCCTCCAGGTTTGCGACAATCGGTGCCGAGTCGTCGATGCGCACGGCAACGGCGACGGGGCCGGAGGTGGGAACGATGACATTCGCGGATTGAAGGAGCTTGTTCTGGGCATTGGCGTGGGTGGCGCGAACCGCGGACGAGCTTTCCATCGAGCAGCAGGGAGGAACCCATGCGGCGCCGGCGGAGACATCGAGCGAGGAAACGGACACCACCACGTTGCGGTCGAGAACCGGCTCGCCGGTCTTCGCATCCTGCAGCATCACGCTGATATCCGCCGGGCCCGCGCGGAGTGGAGCGGGCGATGCAAAAATGGTGACCGTCAGATCGTTCGCCGTCTCCTGTGCAATGACGGCGCCACCGTCCGCCCGAGCTCCGGGCGAGGCTGCCAGAAAAATGAGCGCCATGAAGGACGTTATCGCGAGGGCAGGGGACCAGCGTGGAAAATTGAAACGGCGCGTCATGGTGCGGTTATCGAACCCATAAGCGCCGGGGTCGCCTGTTGCAATGCGCCGTTCCGGACCGCGAGGTTGGAGTGATGGGGAAGGATTGTTCATTCTAGGGCGTGAGCGTGCCGCGCATTTCCATCGGTTGAAAAATGACCCAGACGCCGAAGGCGTAAAGCGCTGCAGCGAGCAGAGCCCAGGGAATCGCCGCGCGCAGCGGGTGGATGGCACGCTGCCGGGAGATGCGCCAAATCGCGTAAAGACCGAGCAGAAAGCCGGCGTCGAGAAACAGGAGCTCGAGTCCGACAAGACCCGGCCACGCCCAGGAGGCAACGGTCCAGTCGGGTTCCAGTCCGGCGAGACGTTGCATCACGGGAATTGGTGTGTGGGAGGCGGTGAAGAAGTGGAAAACAAAATGAGCGAGCCACATGCCGAATCCGAGCGGCGCGAATGCGACGGCGTAGGCGGACGCGGTTTTCGCGAGCGATGCGGGGGATTTCTCCTGCGGACGGGTGAGTCCGGCGGCGATGGACACCGAAGCGATCGGGAGAAGAATCAAAAACAGACCAAGGAAGATCGTGGTGAATGCGAGGTGGGAAAGTCCGGTGGATTCGGCGAACGTCCGGACCGGTGCGACCATGCCGGCGGCATTGGCGAACGCCCCGAAGGAGAGCACGAGCACCAGCGCGGCGAGATCCGGTCGGTTCTGCCAGCGACCGATCGAGGAACGGGCGTCATCGCGCCAGAGATCGACTCCCGGCGCGGCCGGCTGGAGGGCGACGTTCTCGTGCGGACAGGCGCGGACGCAGTCGAGGCAGAACGTGCAGTCCATGTTGCCGGACTTGCGAGGCTGAAAGAGCTGGAGTTCGCAGCCGCGTTGAGTGGCGTTGCCTTTGATGCAGTCGTAGGTGCGGCACGAGCGGCAGACATCGGGTTCGCGGATCCGGATCTCGGCCGGAGATGCCAGGGATTGAACGAAATGGAACTGGCCGATCGGGCAGACGTATTTGCAGAAGCTTGCCCCCTTGAAGAGGGTGTCAATGACCGCCGCTGCCACGAAGTAGGCCAGGATGATCGCTGCGGTGGCAACGGGCCAGTCCCAGAGGGCGAAGGCCTCGTAGGCCCAGAGGTAGACGGCGATGAGGCCGACAGGCAGCCACTTGTTGCGCAAGAGCCGGGGCCACTGTGCGTGGGAAATGCGGCCCCGCAGAAACGGGAACGGCGCCGTCAGGCCACGGAGGGTTCGGCGAACGCCATCGCGAACCAGCATGAAGGGGCAGGTCATGCAGAAGAGGTTTCCGGCGAAAAGAAGTGCGAGAACGGTGAGTCCGCGCCAGTGGGTCCACGGCAGAACGCCAGCGGCGTTCATCGCGCTTGCAGGAGGGCCGCGGAATCCGTCCCACACGACCAAAGCCGCAACAGCGAGCAAAACGAATTGAAGCGGCCGGCGGATGTGAACCAGAAGCGAAGTGACGAGCGGGGCGATGCTGCGGCGCGGACGGGAGTGTGAAACCGGACGACGGGCCGGAGCGGGCGCGCGCCGATGGCGGGGCGCGAGAAGACTCATCGCAATAAGACCGCCGGGAATGAGAAACGCCATGGAGCCGGGAACCCACATGATGGCTCCGGCAGCCGCCTGGTCATCGAGGGCGGACAGATCCGCGACGCGCGGAGCGGCTCCGTAGGTGGGATAAAGCACGCGACCGCTGAAGCTGATGAATGCTGCGAGGGCGGTGTTTTGGAGATCTGCGAGAAGGAGGTAGGGGATCATCGCCCAGCGCGGGAGCGCAGGACGACTTGGCCAGGGTTGAACTACCGGCCACCAGAACAGGATGGCGGTGCCGAGGAAGAACGCGTGCTCGATCTGGTGCCATCCATCGTCGCCCAGTGCGAGTTCGTAGAGGGCGGGCACATGCCAGATGACGTTGGAGAGCGCGAAGACCGGCAGCGCGAACGCAGGATGGACGAGAAAGGCCCCGAGTTTTCGGAGCGGCGGATAATGAAGAAATGGCGCGACGCCCTCCACCGCGACCACTCGCGGAAGTCCGAGCATCATCGGAAGAAATGGCGCACCGAGGAGCAGGAGCGGCGGCACGATCATGGTGAGCAGGAGGTGCTGCACCATGTGGATCGAGAGAAGGAAGTTTGCGAATGCGTCGAGCGGAGAAGCGACCGCGAGGTAGAGTGCGACAACTCCGCCAAGAAAGCAGACCAACCGGAACGCGGGGAACCGATGCGGCGTCGTGCGCTGGAGACGCAGCCAGCCGCGCGTGTAGATGCCACCGGTGAGGATCAATGACGCCAGCAGTCCCGGAGAGAGGTCCCAGGAGGCAAACGCGGCAGGCATCGAATCGGGAATTTATCGCACGCTCCGTGGGCGAGGGAAAGCGTGCTTCGAATCGGGAACGGTGCAGACAGTGAGAGTCCTCAAGACTTGGGTGCGAGGATCGCTCCAATTGAGACCCGTAGATTCAGGCGTTTTCCCGATGGCACGGGTTACCGGGCGCTCATAGCTTGCACGGCTTGAGCTCGCAACTCTCCAACGACGATCCGTTCATGATGGCCCACCTCGCGGCCATCGTGGAGTCCTCGGACGATGCCATCATCAGCAAGGACTTGAATGGAATCGTTCTCAGCTGGAACTCAGCCGCGACGCGGATGTTCGGCTATTCCGCGGACGAAATGATCGGCCGGTCGATTGTCCGCCTGTTTCCCAAGGATCGGCGGAATGAGGAGGACATCATTCTTGCCAGGCTGCGCGCCGGGGACAGGGTGGATCATTTTCAGACCGTCCGGCAAACGCGCGATGGCCGGCTGATTCACGTTTCGCTCACGATTTCTCCGATTCTCGACCGGGATGGGGTGGTGGTCGGTGCGTCGAAGATTGCCAGGGACATCACGGTCGAGAAGCAGTTGCAGGAGGAGCGTGATCGATTGCTGGAACGCGAACGCGAGCTGCGACTGGAGGCGGAGCGCTCCAATCGCATCAAGGACGAGTTTCTGGCAACGCTTTCGCACGAACTGCGGACGCCGTTGATGGCCATTCACGGCTGGGGGCAGATCCTTGGCCATGGAAACGCGAACGAAGAGATGATCCGTCGCGCGGCCGAGGTCATCACCCGGAACACGCATGCCCAGTCGCAGTTGATCGAAGAGCTGCTGGACATGAACCGGATTCTGATGGGCAAGCTGCGTCTCGATCTGCAGCCGGTCGATCTTTGCGCGATCATCGAAGCGGTGGTGGATTCCCTCGGGCCGAGCAGCTCCGAGAAGGCAATTCAGCTGCGCAAGATGCTCGATCCACGCGCCGGTGCGATTCGTGGAGATCCGCTTCGACTGCAGCAGATCGTGTGGAACCTCCTGACGAATGCGATCAAGTTCACGGAGAAAGGAGGAACCGTGGAGGTCCTTCTCGAACGTGTGAATTCCCATGTCGAGATCACGGTCAACGACGACGGAATCGGCATCGATCCGGACTTCCTGCCGTGCGTTTTCGATCGCTTCATTCAAAAGGAAAGTTCGATGACGCGCCGGCATTCCGGCCTCGGGCTCGGCCTGGCCATCGTGAAGCACCTTGTGGAACTTCACGGCGGAACGATCAGCGCAAAGAGTCCGGGATTGGGGCACGGGGCCAGTTTTCGCGTCAATCTGCCTTTTCCGCTGGCCATGCACCGCACGCCCGCCGAGGTGCATCCTCATGGACGTCCCCACGCTTCGTCGGCGTGGGAACAGCCGAACCTGTCGGGTCGCTGCATTCTGGTCATCGACGATGACCGGGACGCCGCGGAACTCATCGACCAGATCCTGTCCACCGCGGGGGCGGAAGTGGAACGGGTTCATTCCGCCCGGTCCGGAATCGAGAGTCTGTCCACCCGCGACTACGATCTACTCATCAGCGACATTGGAATGCCCGAAATGGACGGATTCCAGATGATTCAGGAGATCCGGAAAATGGATGGCAAAGCCCGGGGCGTTCCCGCGGTGGCGTTGACCGCCTTTGGCCGCTCGGAGGATCGCCGCAACGCGATGGTGTCCGGTTTCGATGTCTTTCTCTCGAAGCCGATCGATTCACCCGAATTGGTCGCAACCGTCGCCCGGTTGTTGTCCCGCGTGGAGTAACCCCTCGGCCACGTTCAGCGGATCGAGCGTCCGCAACGAAGGCGGGGCCGATGCGAAGGTTGCCTTCTAGAAGTGCGCCGGTTCGGTGGCTCCAACGAGCTGCCTCCTGCGCTCCCGACGCCGTTCGGCGAATCCCATGATCACGACGTAGAAAATCGGCGTCAGGAAGATTCCGAAGAAGGTCACACCAAGCATCCCAAAGAACACGGCGGTTCCGAGGGCCTGGCGCGCCTCCGCTCCGGGGCCGCTCGCAAGGACCAGCGGCAGCACACCGAGGATGAACGCGAAGGACGTCATGAGGATCGGCCGCAGTCGCAGCCGGCAGGCTTCCACGGTGGCGGCGAAACGATCCCTGCCCTGATTCTCCTGAAGCTGCTTGGAGAACTCCACGATGAGGATGGCGTTTTTGCAGGCGAGCCCGACGAGCACGACGAAGCCGATCTGCGTGAGGATATTGTTGTCCATACCGCGGAACCACACGCCGGCAATCGCCGACAACAGACACATCGGCACGATGAGGATGATCGCCAGCGGCAGTGACCAGCTTTCGTATTGCGCCGCGAGCGTGAGGAAGACGAAGAGGACACACAGCGGAAAGATGAAGAGCGCGGTATTTCCGGCCAGACGTTCCTGGAATGCGATTTCCGTCCAGGCAAGCTCCATCCCCTCCGGAAGGGCCTTCGCCGCGGCTTCCATGTCATCGAGCGATTGACCGGAGCTGAACCCTGGCTTCGTTCCGCCCTGCAGCGGAGCGGCGGTGTAGAGGTTGAAGCGCTCGACGCGATTCGGACCGGCGACGCGTTTGAGTTCAACGAGAGAGCCCAGCGGAACCATGGCGCCGGTGTTGCTGCGAACCTTGAACGTGCGGACATCCTCCGGCGCGTCTCGAAACTCGCTGTCGGCCTGCGCGGTGACCTGGAAGGTGCGGCCGTAGAGGTTGAGATCGTTGACGTAGGACGAGCCAAGGTAGGTCTGGAGCGCGTTGAAGATATTGGCCAATGGCACGTCGAGCATCTTCGCCTTTGTGCGGTCGACATCCGCATAGAACTGCGGAGTTCCGGTGCGGAACGTGGAGAACACGCCGGCGATGGAAGGTTGCTTCACCGCCTCCTCGGTGAGAATGCCAAGCGCCTTCTCGAGATCACCGAGTCCCGCATCCTTGCGGTCCTGGACGTAGAGCTTGAATCCACCGGCGGTGCCCAGGCCCCGGACGGGCGGGGGAGGAATGACCGTGATGCGTGCCCCTTGAATCCCGGCAACCTTTGCAGACAATGCCTGGCTGATCGCCGTGGCCGTGAGGTTCTTGTGTCCCTTGCGTTCGTCGAAGGGCTTCAGCTGTGCAAAAAGCGCGAACGAGTTCGACGCATTGGCCCGCGTCGCTGCGGAGAAACCGACGATGGAGACGACGTCGACAATGCCATCGGTCTCGCGCGCCATGGCGACGACCTGCTTTGCGATGTCGTCGCTGCGCTGGAGCGAGGCCGCCTCCGGAAGCTGGCCGTCGATGATGAGATACCCCTGATCCTGCGCGGGAATGAAACCGGTGGGGACGGACGAAAAGCCGAGCCAGGTGAGAATGAGGAGTCCCGCGTAGATGAAAAGTCCGATGGCCGTGTGACGGATGAGCCGCGTCACGGCGCGGGAGTAGATGTGCTCCGAGCGGTCAAACACGGCATTGAATGCGCGGAAAAGCCATCCGAACATGAAATCGAGCAGGCGCGAGAAGCGATCGCGCGGTGCGTGGTGCGGCTGAAGCAGAATCGCCGTGAGCGCAGGGCTGAGCGTGAGGGAAACCAACGCGGACAACGCGGTCGAGAATGCAATCGTAAGCGCGAACTGACGATAGAACTGCCCGGTGATTCCCGACAAGAACGCGGTTGGCACGAAGACCGCCGCCAGCACCAGTGCCACGGCGACGACCGCGCTGCCGACCTCGTCCATTGCCTTGCGGGAAGCGTCGCGCGGGGTGAGTCCGTCGCGAATATGACGCTCGACGTTCTCGACGACGACAATGGCGTCGTCAACGACGATGCCGATCGCCAGCACGAGGCCAAAGAGGGAGAGATTGTTGAGGCTGAATCCGCATGCGGCCATCGCGGCGAAGGTGCCGATGAGCGAAACCGGAATGGCGATGAGAGGAATCAGCGCCGCACGCCAGGTCTGCAGGAACAGCAGAATGACGATCACGACGAGAATCGCCGCTTCGAAGATCGTGTGATAAACGGCGTGGACGGATTCCTCGATGAAGATCGTCGGGTCGAAAGCGATGCGATACGTGAGACCCGGAGGAAAACTCTCGCTCAGTTTTTCCATCTCCGCGCGAACCGCCTCCGCAGTCGCGAGAGCGTTCGAACCCGGAAGCTGAAACACACCGATTCCGACCGCGGGCTGTCCGCTCAGATAGCTGTTTGTTGAATAGCTGAGCGCACCAAGTTCCACGCGGGCGACGTCACGCAGGCGGACGATGCGCTTGTTGTTGCTCTTTACGACAATGCTGTCGAACTGCTCGACATCCTCGAGCCGGCCCTCCGTGCTGACCGTGAACTGAAAGGCCTCCGTTCCCTGCAACGGCGGCTGTGCAATCGCCCCGGCTGCGACCTGGACGTTTTGCTCGCGCAGGGCTGCCAGCAGGTCCTCGGTGGTGAGCCCAAGCTCGCCCATTTTCAGCGGGTTCAGCCAGATTCGCATGCTGTATTCCCGGCCGCCGAAAACAGTGGTGTCACCCACGCCGCGGATGCGTTTGAGCGCATCCACGACCTGAATGTTGACGTAGTTGCTGATGTAAAGCTGATCGAAGGTTCCGTCCGGTGAGAGGACATGAACGACCAGCATCAGGTCCGGAGAACTCTTGCGGACAACGACGCCCTGCCGCCGGACCTCCTCCGGAAGACGAGGTTCGGCGACGGCCACGCGGTTTTGAACGAGCACCTGCGCTTCGTCAACATTGGTGCCGAGCTCGAACGTCACGGTGATCGTCATGCGGCCGTCCACGGTGCAGATCGTGTTCATGTAGAGCATCCGCTCGACACCGTTGATCTGCTGCTCGATGGGCTGGGCGACTGTTTTTGCCAGCACTTCCGGGCTTGCGCCGGGATAGGTGGCCGTGACCGTGATGGTCGGTGGCACGACCTCCGGATACTGCGAGATCGGCAGATTGAAAAATGCCAGCGTGCCGACAATGACAATCACCAGCGAGACGACCGACGCGAAGATCGGGCGATCGATGAAAAAGTGAGAGAACTTCACTGGTCAACCTCCTGAGCCGGGCGGACCGCTATGCGACGGCCCTCCGCTTTCTGCGCCGAGGCGGTTTCCTCGATGCTGCTCTGGGAGGTGGCGGAATCTTCGATGGGCTTCACCGTGGCACGCGGACGCACACGCATCAGGCCGTCCACGATGACACGATCCTCAGGCGAGACGCCTTTGCGAATGACGCGGAGACCGTCCACGAGTGGCCCGAGTTCCACCGGGCGAAGGGCCACCGTGTTGGTGTCGTCCACCACGTAAACGAATTGAACGGACTGGTCCGTGCCGACAGCCGTATCGGGCAGGAGGGTGGCAACATGTTCTTCGCGTGCCGGAATGCGGATTCTCGCGAAAAGCCCCGGGGTGAGCTTCATCTCGGGGTTTGGGAAGGTGGCACGGAGCTGGATCGTGCTCGTCTCCGGATCCACCTGATTGTCCACGAAGCTCAGCGTGCCCTTGTGGGGGTATCCCTCTTCGCTGCCGATCCGCATTTCGACAGGCAACCCTGCAGGACCGTTGGGGCCGGGACTCGAGGCGAATGTTTTGGAAAGCGCGGAGTAGCGGAGGAAGGAATTCTCATCGACCTCGAAATAGCAATACAGCGGGTCGAGCGAGACGACGGTGGTGAGCAGGGTGCCGTCGCTTCCACCCGACACGAGGTTGCCGGCGCTGACGAAATAGCGACTCACGCGCCCACTCACTGGCGCTGTGATTCGCGTAAAGCCGAGATCCAGTTCCGTCGCAGAGAGGGATGCTTTCGCCTGTTCGACCGCTGCCTGGGAAGCCCGGTAGTCGTTGAGGCGGGAGTCAAATTCCTGCTGGGAGATGACCTTCTTGGTCTGCAGATCCTTTGCGCGCGCGAAGTTTGTCTCCGCAAGCCGCTCCTGCGCTTCCGCCTGCACCAGGGCGGCTTTGGCGCGGTTCACCGCAGCTTCGTAGGGGCGGGGGTCGATGACAAAAAGCAGCTGACCGCGCTGCACCATCTCTCCATCGTTGAAGTTGATCGACTGAAGATAGCCCTCAACCCGCGAGCGGATTTCGACGGATTCAGGCGACTGCAAGCGCCCGGTGTATTCGTCCCATTCCACGATTTTTCGTTCCACCGGTCGCGTCACCGTGACTTCGGCGGGCGGTGGCGCGGTTTGGGAATCCCGCTTTTCTCCGCATGCGGCCAGACCCAGACAGGCGGCGAGGATATAGAGATAGGATCTCATGGCGTGTTTTTGCGTGATCGGTCTTCGGATGCTGCGCGAACGCCTCGCAGGAAGATCTCAATGGTTGTTTGAAGGTAGTCGTCGCGTGTGTAGTCGCAGGGGCGCCAGGGGGATGTCCGTTTCAGCATTCCCGCGAGAAGCGCTCCGGTGAAAAGGTCGACGGCAGGGGCAATCGCCAGATCCGCGCGGACTTCGCCTGTTTCCTGGCGTTTCTGCAGAAGTTCCCGCAGGCGCCTGCGCCACGGGGCCACGGCCTCATGCACAAACGTCCGGGCACACTCGGGCCTTCGATGCGTCTCTCCGATTACCGTTCGAATCAACCCTTCGTCCTCGGTGAGGACCTTGTCGTAAACCTCGGCGCAGGTTCTCAATGCCTTCGCCAGCGACAGGTTTTCAAGATTCTGGCAATGAAGTGCCGTCATCTGCTCTTCCGCGCGCTGATTCAGAACGGCAGTCAGAAGTTTCAGCTTGTTCTCGAAATGACGGAAGAGGGTCACCTCATTTACACCGGCCTCACGAGCAATGGCGCGCGTCGTCGCCCCGCGCACTCCCTCGGATGCGAAAACGCGCCTTGCCGCTTCCAGAAGGCGGCGCCGGCAATCGCCTTTTGTCGGTGATTGATTCGTCATGCAAGTGAGTGCTTGCATCAGTAGCGCAGCTTCCCATTTCTTGCAACTGCAAGGCAAAATATGCAAAGCCGCACGAGGTGCGATCCGTGCGGCTTGAGGCTGAGGCGGGAGTTTCGCGCGGGGACTGCACCGGGAAGTCGGGAATCGCGGGTGCAGGTTGGGAGGAATGGCTTCGCGACGTGAGTGGGTCGAGAAGGTGTCCCCTTGAGAATGACTGTGAGCAAGCCACTACCGAGCCCTCAGTTCGAGCGGCGGAGGGCGACTGATCCCGTGCGGGTCGACGGTTCGAAGCGCCAGACCCAGTGGAACCGGGCACCACATCGGCGCATTCATTCCGAAAAGGATTCTGAAAAAGCGCCCGGATCAGGAACTGTCGCTCGGAAAGAGAGGCCTCGAGGAAGGAAGAACGAGGGATGGCGGTGAGGGGGGGATTCGAACCCCCGAGCCGACCCCGGAAAACTGCCGGAAATGGACGCTCATAAGAGAGAACCTAGTCGTCTCCGCTTCTGAAAACGGGGAGCGGGGAACGATTAAGGCACGATGACGACGCGTTTTCTGTTCCAGATTGTTCCAAGTGCCAGCCCTCACATCGAGGACCGGAAAAGGAATCTATTTGAGCTCGGGCTCGGAGCGGGGTTTACCGAGTCTGCGCACTTTGTGAGCGTGTCGGGTCGAAAAACGAATTGATACCCTGATACCCACCGGTCATTGACAGGCGGGGTGGTGCAGATGTCTGCACCGCGCAAATACAAGCACACGCAGGCCTGGTATGCGGAGCAATATGGAAAGTCGCTCCCGACCATCAAGCGATGGTGGAAGGCGGGTTACCCGCTCGATGATCCGGACGCGATGGGGGAGTATCTCTCCGAACGCGGCCGGAAGCCGGCCGTCGCCGCTGATGACGACACGCCGCCGGCGTTCGAACCGGATGATGTCGCGGCCGATCGAGTGAATCGTTTCGGGGCGGCGTTCGCGGAGGGCGAGGGATTGCGGGGCGCGATCAAACGTCTGCAGATCCTCGAGAAGGAAGCGGCGGAACTGCTCGCGGATGCAATGCGATCGCACAACGCGAAGGAGCGGATGAATCGCCTGGAGGAATACGGGAAGATCGTCGAACGGCTCCGCAAGCTCGAGAAGGACAATCCCGACATCGAGAGCGCGAACTCGAAAGCTATCCTCGTGACCGAGGTCGCGGAGGGCGTCACGCGGTTGCTCTTCGACATCGCCGGTCGCCTGGACGCACTACCACTTCGCGGCATGCAGACCCTCGTAGGGTTGAAGCCACACGAGATCCGCGAGGAACTCGAAGCCGAGATCGAGCGGGTGAAGATCCCGATCCGGGAATGCCGGTGGATGCCGGAAGAGGAGCGCGCGAAGCTCGGCATGGCGAAGGTTCCGGAATCGGGAACTGCGGAGGCGCATCCGGCGCCGAAGAAGAAGCCGCGCGCGAAACGCGCGGCGACGAAGGCGAAGCGAGGCAAGCGATGAAGCGGATCTGGGGCATTCTCGCGCAGGCCGTCGCCACGGCGTTCGCCGCAAAGGAGTGGCTGAATCTCTGGCAGTGGTCCGATCGCTTTGTCTATCTGAGCTCGAAGTGGACGGCGCGGCCCGGGCCTTACGACTCGAGCTTCACCTACTATCTGCGCGGACCGATGGAGGCGCTCTCCGATCGCAAGGTGCGCTTCGTCACGATCGTGAAGGGCGCGCAGGTCGGCTTCACCACGATGCTCGCGAATTTCATCATGTGGCTCGTCGACATGGATCCGGGCCCGACGCTGCTCGCCATGCCGAGCTCGAAGATGGCGCGTCGCTTCGTGCGAAAGGAGCTGCACCCGCGGTTTCTCGAATGCAAGCGGCTCGAGCCGTATCTGCCGTCCAATCTGCGCACGCATTTCACGATCTCGGAGATGTATTTCCGCACGATGGATTTCTTCGCCGGCGGCGCGGGAAACGCGGCGAGCCTGGCGAGTCTGCCGATCAAGAACGCGCTCGCCGACGAGATCGACAAATGGGCCGGTGAGGACGACAAGGAGGCGAGTCGGAAGGATCTGCTCGAGGCGCGCACGATCACCTACATCGACACGCGCAAGGTCGTGCTCGGCAGCTCGCCGACCGTGCCGGAGAACACGATTTCGCACGAGGCGGAGAAGGGAACTTGCGAACACTACGAGGCGCCGTGTCCGCACTGTGGTCACTTCCAGGAGATTCTCTTTGAGAACTTCGATTGGACGCACATCAAGGGGGCGAAGCGGCCAGACGGCAGCTACGACGTCGACCTTGTCGAGAAGGGGACGAAGCTGCGGTGCACCAGTGCCGAGTGTGGGAAGCTGATCGATCAGACGAAAAAGCACTGGATGATTCGTCGCGGTCGTTGGCACGTGACGAACGCGAACGCTCCCGCGGATCACCGCTCGTTCTTCGTGACCGGCGAGATCGGGAATCTGCGGTGGGGCACACTCGCGAAGATCTATCTGCAGCTGAAGGACACGCCCGGAGGCCTCCACCATTTTCACAACAGTTACCTCGGGCGCGCGTGGGTCCGGACCGCCGGATCCACGACAAAGAAGATGCTGCGGCTCATCCAGGACGAGTCGCCGAAATACGACCTGCAGCATCCGGAGGATCCGGAGTCGACGCTGGTCCTGCCGATCCGTCCGGTCGTGATCACGATGCACGTCGACGTGCAGCAAACGGACTTCTGGTGGACGATGCGCGCCTGGGATGCCGACGGCTCGCGCTATCTCCTCGCGTGCGGGAATTGCGTCTCCTACCAGGAGATCATCGCGATCAGCAATCGCGTGTGGAAATGGGACGACGGCTCCGGCGCGCCTCCGGAAGAGCACACGATGTGGATGGGCGTGATGGACTCGGGCTACCGGGCGAAGCGCGGCGCCTCGGTCTACAACTTCGTCCACGAGCAGGGCGGCCGCTGGATCGCGTCGAAGGGCGGCGGCTACCGCGGCAAGGACGCGCCGATCATCGAGACGCAGATCCAGCACATCTACAAAGACCAGGGCGAGGTCACGATCGACCTGCTGCAATACAACGACGACGTGATGAAGGAGCATCTGTATCGCTTCGTCATTCGCGAGCGCCGCGCGCCGAAGTTCTACCTCCCGCAAAAGCTCGAGCCCGAATACGTGTCACAGATCACGGCGGAAAAGCTCGTGAAGAAAAAGGGCGACGACGGCCGCGCCGTTTACAAATGGGAGGCCGAGATCGACCCGCACCTGGGCGACTGCGAGAAGATCGGCGAGCTGTTCGGCTTCATTCTCACGCGCGATGTGCTGGTCGCGCTGCGCGCGAAGCAGGATGCCACGAGGGAATCAGTCGTGCTCGCGACCAAAATGAAGGCGCTCAATTGAGCTTGCTGTGCCAATCCTAATTCGTTAGGTAGCGTTCAACCCTCACGAACATGGCAGACAATCCTAAACTCCGCGGTATTCCCGATAACAAGCTTGTCAGTCTCACCCAGGCACATGAGGTGTCCTATTGGACAGACAAGTTCAACTGCACGAAGACCGAACTCGAAAACGCTGTAAAGGCGGTCGGTCACAGCGTCGGTGCTCTGAAGAAGCATTTCGGATACTCTTAGGGAGGATATGGGCTTCATGGGTGTTTCGGGCCGCGCCGACTACCAGATCGACATCGTAAAGTTCGGGGATCTGGATCTGTCCGATCCGTTCTTCGATTCTTTGAAGGAGGATTATTCAGAGTTTCCCGATTGGTTCGCACGCAAGAGCGAAAACGAAGCCAGTGTAATCTTCGACGAGAGCGGTCGACTGCAGGCATTTCTGTTCATTAAGTTCGAGACCGGGCCGCTGTCTGACGTGGAGCCGCCAATGCCTGCGGCAAACCGGATGAAGGTGGGCACCTTCAAGATCAACCCTCACGGGACCCGTCTCGGTGAGCGGTTCGTGAAGCGAATCGTGGACACGGCAATCGCGCGTGGCGTGGACGAAGCGTATGTGACGATCTTCGAGAAGCATGAGCGGTTGGTTGCTCTCCTCGGCAAGTATGGCTTTGCCAGGACCGGGACCAAGACCACACCGAATGGAACGGAGATTGTTTTGACGAAGAGCTTCCGGACGCTGTCGGGTGATATCCTTCAGGACTATCCTTTTATTCACTCACGCGGCCGCAGAAAATATTTGCTGAGCATCCACCCCGAATATCACACGCGCCTGCTGCCAGACTCGATTCTCAACACTGAATCGTATGACACTCTTGAGGACGTCTCGCATACCAACAGCATCCATAAGATCTACATCTGTAGGATGGATCTGAGTGCTCTTCGCCCCGGAGATATTCTCATCCTTTACCGCACGTCCGACGGACAAGGAGCCGCGCATTACCGGTCGGTCGCGACCTCGATCGGGGTCGTCGAGAAGGTCCGCCAACGGGCCGAATTCCGGGATGAGGATACCTATGTGAAGGAGTGTCTCCCCTACAGCGTATTCTCGGAGACCGAGCTTCGAAACTATTGGAAGGATTTTTCGCGACTGTTCGTCGTTAAATTCAGCTACAACGCTGCCCTCACCAAACGCGTTACACGGAAAGTGCTCATCGAAGACGCGGGCTTGAATCCGGGCGCCTACTGGGGTTTCCTGCCCCTCAATGATTCCCAATTCCGCCACATCCTCGAACTAGGTCGTGTCCAAGAAAGTCTTGTTGTCGATTAGACCGGAGTTTGCGGAGAAGATTATATCCGGCGAGAAGCGTTTCGAGTTTCGTAAGCGCGGATTCGCGAGCGAATCCGTCGAGACGGTTGTCGTCTATAGCACAATGCCGGTTGGCAGAATCGTTGGCGAATTTAGGGTAAAGCGAATCCTGTCGGGATCTCCGTCAGCAATCTGGAAGCAAACGCGCCGGTTCGCTGGCATCACACATTCCTATTTTCGCGATTATTTTGCCGGCCGCGACGAAGCCTACGCAATAGAGGTCGACGAAGTAATCCCCTACGAAAAGCCCTTAGATCCGAGAAAGTTGACCAAGAGATTCACCGCGCCTCAGTCGTTCTGCTATTGGCGGTGAGCAGCGTCACGCGGTCAGCAGGGCGGTGACGACTTCGTCGAGGTTGTTGACGATCCCGTCGGCGAGCCCTGCGGCGATCGACTTTTTTCCGCTGAAGGTTTGTCCTTCCATGCTTTCACGCGGGACCTTGGGGCGGGCGCGGGTGACCGCGGCGAGGAAGCCGTCATTGACTTCCTTGATCTCGGCGGCGATCAGCTCGCGTTCTTCGTCGGTGAGTTCCTTGAAGCTGGCCCCCATCGCCTTGTATTTGCCCTCGCGGAAGAAATTGATCGTGATGCCCATTTCCTCGTAGGCCTTCGTCCATTCGGCGAGGACGAGGTAGGTGCCGATCGATCCGATCGTTGACGAGCTGGTCACCGCGATCTCGCGCGCCTGGCTGGAAATGTAGTAGGCGGCGGAGCAATTCAGCGAATCGCTGAACGCATAAACAGGTTTTGATTTGTTGGTTTCTGCAACCATGTCGGCCAGCTCGGGAACGCCGGTGACGTAGCCGCCGGGGCTGTCGACGGCGAGCAGGATGCTGGTGACCTTCTCGTCATTGAGCGCGAGCTGCAGGGCGTTCTCGATGTCGTCGAGGTCGCAAAGCCAGAACCACTCCAGCGCCCAGGCGGGGACCTTCTTCACGATCACGCCGGACATCGAGATCACCGCGACTGGCCCGACGCGCTGCAGCACTCGCTGGATGCGCCACGCCTGAACCTCCTCCTCGGACATTTCCACGATCTTTTTCGCGGCCGGGGTGTCGGAGGCATCGCCCTGCAGGAAGGACTGGCGCAGGCCGTCGACGGCGCGGGGCAGGAGGCAGAGCGGGGCGCCGTTGAGGCGGGTGAGGAGAGTTGCTGGGTTCATTCGTCGTCCTTGTTGGAGTTGTCAGCGGAGGATCCGCCGAAGCTGATCGCCACGGGGCCTTGCTGCTCGAGGATCCACTCGATCGGGAGATTGCGTTCCTCGCACTCCTCGCGGAGCCATTGTAGGAAGTCCATCTGGCTGGTGAGTTCCTCCTGCGCGTCGAGGGCGCGCTCTTCGTAGTAGCGTTCGTGGGAGAGCATGCCGTTGCGCACGAGCTTGATGTTCGCCTCGGCCGTGCGGCCCATGTCGACGGTGAGCTTCGCGGGCCCGCGCCATGCACATGCCCACCAATCGGGATCGCGGCACACGGGGATCTCGCCGCGGTGCTGGGCGACGGCGAGACGCCAGACGTAGATGCGGCGGCTGTGGCGCTCGACGATCTTGTCCTGGATCATTTCGAACCACCATTGCGCGTCCTCGAGGACGGCGCGGGCGGTGGCGCCTCCGAGGCTCGCGAGGTTGTAGATCACCTCGATCGGGAGGCCGGTTGCGATCGCGATGTCTCGGTAGAGAAACTCGATGAACTCGCGGAGGTTCGGCGACGGGCGGTCGCTGCTGACCAGCTCGATGCCCTCGTCGCTGGCGAGATACTCGATCGCCGCGCCGCGGATGAAGTGCTCGGAGATCTGGCCGGGCTTGTCACTGCTGACGCCCAGCGATTGCTCGAGGCGGGCGGAAATGCCCGACTTGCCGGCATCTCCCTTGTTCTTCTTCACGACGACTCCGAGTGCGGAGTGCAGTTTGGCGGTGCCGGTTTCCAGCGCACGGAGATCCAGCGCGTCGATGCCCTGGTTGATGCCGCTGTAGAACCATGTGATGCCACGCAGCTGCTTTGCGCGACGGCGCTGGAAGATGTGGATCATGTCGCGGCGCGGCACGACGCGGCCGCGAAAGTCGCGCCAGTCGTAGGGGCCGGAAAGCTCGCGCACGCCGTAGGCGACGGGGCGCAGGAACTCGTTGACGAGGATGCCGTCTTCCCAGATCTGTCCCTGCTCGCGCTCGATCGGCTGGACGATCTCGAAGATGTCGAGCGGCTGCACCATTGGCGCGCCGGACTCGGGGCTGTAGACGAGCTGGGAAAAGAATTCGCCATCGCCCACGAGCGTCTCCGCTGCCTGCCGCTGGTCTTCCCAGAAGTCGCGGCTGTCGTCGATCGAGTAGACGCCTGGCATGCCGCCCCATTCCTCGATGAGCCGCTTGGCGGCCTTGTTGAACTCCTTGTCGCGGGTGATGGGGCGGGGGAAGATGCCCTTGCCGACGGCGTTCTGGCCCGCCTTGCGGATGATGCGGCCGTAGATGCCGAGGTTGGCATCGAGGGCGCGGACCTTCCGGACGAGCTCCTGTCGCGTGTAGCTGTTGAGCTCGCGGCGGGAATTGGTCGGGATGAAGAGCTGCGAACGGACGTTGGACGAATCGGCGCCGTCGTAGCCGGAGGACTGCAGCGGCACACCGGAGCGATCGGTGAGGATGATGGAGCTCACGAGCGACGAAGGAATAGGAAGATGGAGACGACGAGAAACAGGCTCATGCGGCGGGCGGCGGGCGGAAATACCACGCGACGGCAATCGTGAGACCGATGCCGACCGCGGCCTGGGTGAAATAGATGGCGGAGAGAATGTTCATCGCTGCAGGCAGCTGAACGCCGCGTAGGTGGTGGATACGGCCGTGCCACCGAGGATCTTCAGCGCCTGCACGAAGGCTTGGAATTTCTCCTCAACGGTCATCGTCGATGCGGACCAGCCGAAGGTCTTGCCGTTGATCGTCGAGTTGACGAGCGCACCGGATTCGCCGGCGGCGATGCGGGCGTAAAGCTTGTCGCGCTCGGTCTCGAGCACGGAGGAATCCCCGATCGCTTCCGCGTAGTCGACAAGTGCCTGG
Source organism: uncultured Spartobacteria bacterium (assembly GCA_937901895.1). Classification (GTDB taxonomy): domain Bacteria; phylum Verrucomicrobiota; class Verrucomicrobiia; order Chthoniobacterales; family JAATET01; genus JAATET01. The sequence goes on from CALGTD010000109.1 coordinate 74,109, forward strand.
ACAAAGCCTTCCGGGATCATGCGCCTGCGGGAGTGTCAAAGGCGCGGGGAGTGCGGACGTTCGCACTGCCGGCCGAAGTGTGGTGGACGCGGGTTGAACCGGGGTCCGTGCCGCGCCACCACACCGCTCGGCAAACGAGGGCGGCGCGGCTGTCAACGGGGGCGCGCGTCGGTTGACACATTTCGCGGGGTTTTAACGACCGACACAATGGCCCTCTTTGCTTCGAAGGAACTCACCGCCGCGCTCGATAAGATCGAGACGCTGAACGCAGACCTCACTGCCGCGAACGCCCGCGCCGATGCCGCCGAGCAGCAGCTCGAGCAGATCCGCAGCGCGCTCGCGAAGGTTGCCGCCAAGTCCGAGGACGAGGACGACGAGGAAGAGCAGGAGGACGAGGACGACGAGCCCAAGGAAAAGAAGAAGGGCAAGAAGTCCGAGGACACCGACGAGGACGACGAGGAAGAGCAGGAGGACGAGGACGAGGAGCCCGAGGCCTCTGCCGCTGCGCTCGTCTCGAAGCTGACCCGGCAGCTCCAGCAGCTGCGCTCGGAGCTCGCTACCGCGAAGGCGGCGGCCAGCGAGGAAGAGATCATCAAGCGCGTGAATGCCGCGCTCGCGAAGGCGGGTGGCGAGCCGATCAAGCGGGATCCCGGGGCGACGGCGCCCGGCGCCCAGGCGAAGGCGACGGCCGGCGACGGGCTCAAGGGTCTCAAGAAAGCAGCCGCGCTGCTCAATCAGAAGCTGCCGGCCGGCAAGTAACGCTCATCTCAATCTTTTCAAACCAACACTATGGCATCCCTGAACTTCCTCGACCTGGCGAAGGCAAACAGCTCCGACGTGGTCGGCGCGATCATCGAAGACGTGACGAACGTCGCACCCGAGCTGGCCGGCAACGGCAAAGGCTTCGCCGGCATCCCGATGTCGGACGAGCTTCTTAGCGAACCGGGCGTGCTCACCTACAGCACGCTCCATCGCACGGCACTGCCGACGGTTTCCTTTGCAAATGCGGGCGAGGGCTTCGATGCCAGCAAGAGCGAACTCAAGCTGGTCGAGCACAAGTGCTATCGATTCGGCTCGCGCGTCGAGGCGCTCAAGCACATCGCCGACAATTGGCGGCGAGGGGGCGCGGGCGGCTACCAGGCGTTCGAGGCGAAGGGCGTGCTCGAGGCGGCGCTGCAGCTCATCGGCCGGCAGGTTTACTACGGCATCAGCGCGGACGGCAAAGGCTTCCCGGGCTTGAAGGCGTTCACGCCCTACGGCGGGACCTACACGCTAAACGCCGAGGGCACCACGAGCTCCACGGCGAGCTCGGTGTATTTCGTGAAGTTTGGCGAGGGCTTCGTGCAGTTCATGCCGGCGCTCGCTCGCAACGGCTCGGGTCTTATCGATCTGCCCGACTTCATCGTCGAGAGCGTGCTGGCCGGCGACGGCAAGCAGGCATGGGCCTATGTGTCCGAACTCTCGAGCTACCTCGGCCTGCAGATCGCGCATCCCGCCTCGGTGATCCGCATCTGCAACCTCACGGCCGACAACGGCAAGGGGCTCACCGATGCGAAGCTCAACGCGGCTCTGCGACTCGCGCCCGCGAACTTCACCTACGACGCGATCTTCATGAGCCGTCGCAGCTGCTCGCAGCTGCAGGACAGTCGCACGGTGGTGCTGCAGGGACAGGGCAAGATTCGCCCGGACCAGGAATCGGTCGCTCCGCGCCCGACGGAGTTCGAGGGCATCCCGATCGTCGAGACCGACTCGATCGGCATCACCGACGCGATCGAGAGCTGATCGCATCGCAACGCGGCAAAATATGAAGAAGGTCATTTATCACCAGGAGCACGGCGACAAGGAGTTCGTCGTGCTCGCCGAGAATGGCGACGGCACGATCGACATCGGGCCCGAGGGCGGGGTTCCCGTCGTCACCCGCTGCCGGGTCGTCGAGACGCGCGAGATCGGCTGCGCGACGCTCGTCGGCTTCAAAGCCGCGAAGCCGCCGAAGGACACGAAGCCGCCGAAGGTGGAGGTGACCGAAGAGGCGATCGCCGAATTTGCCGGCAGCTACAAGCTCGACGAGCTCAAGGCGATGGCCGCCGAGCTGCAGCTCGATCTGCGCGCGAACACGAAGGCGGAGATCGCGAAGGTCATTCTCGAAGCTCGTGCCCAGACTCAACCCTAATAATCCATGAAGGACCTCAATCTCACAGTCACCCGGGCGCTGCCCACCTCCGACGGCACGGTCACCAGCCCGGATCTCGATCTCGGTTGTGCCAAGCCAGGCGCGAGCGTGAGGGACGCGGAACTCGTCATCGAGATTCCCGCGCTCACTTCCACGCACCTGCCGAGCGCCGACACGCTCACGATCACCGTGCAGAGCGGTGAGAGTGCCTCGCCCTCGGCCTCCATCAATCTCGTGAAAGTGATCACCGGCACGGGATCGACGATCGCGGCGCAGGAAATCTACTTCCGGCTGCCGAGCACGATCGGCCGCTACGTGAACGTCAAGTTTGTCGCCGCGGGCGGCACGGGCGACATGAGCGGTGTGACCGCGACGATCAGTCTCCGACCGAAACTTCGCAAGTAACGCGGCCTTCTTGGGTGGCGCATGGGGAGCCGGGGCGAAAGCTCCGGCTCTCTTTTTTTGCAAATCGGGGGAATCCCTGATAAATAGAGCTTCAGTGGCAACCCTCGCAGACCGGCGGCTCCCGCGATTCGCCCACGATTTCGAGAACGACCTTCGCGCGTCGAGGCCCTTCGATCCGTCGACGATCGATGAAGTGCGGCCCGAAGACCCGGAGACGGGGAACGTGGTGTTGCGGATCCTGCTCTTCCTGCGCGAGCAGCAGCGCGCGCGGCTCGCGCTGGATTGTCTACTGCTCGAGTGCGGCGGCGCGGCATTTGCGCCGGAGCTCACGCGGCGCGCGATTGCGCGCAAATACGAGACCGACGAGAAGACGGTGCGCAACATGCTCGAGCGGATCCGTCGCGAGGTGTCGATTCCCGGGGACGAGCGGCTGACGGTGCTGCGGATCCTGCTCTTCGTGCGATCGATGCCGCGTTGCCGGCTCACGATCGACTGCTTCATTCTCGCCTACGGAGGCAATCGCGCGATTCCGGAGGTGACCATGCGATCGAGCGCGCGGCGCTTCGGCGTGTCGGTCACCACGATCAGCAATGTCTGCAGTCGGATCCAGACGCGACTGCATCTTCCGCGCAATCAAAACAACAAGCCCGAGGCGGCGCGGCGCTCCTACGGACGCTACAACTACCGGCCGGCCGCGTCGGATGCAGGATGAAGATGGTCGAAGGTCTGAAGGCTGAAAGTCGCAAATCGGAGGCGTTGATGCTGCTGCCGCCGGAGCTGGAGGGGCGCGTGCGCTTCACGGCGAATGCGCTTGAGATCGAGCGCGGGCTGAGCTTCGAGGAATGGAAGGCGCTGGGCTGGCGACTGCGCGGCTACTCGCGCGCGGTGAATCTCTGGATCGGCGACTGGCTCGCCTACGGCGAGTTCGAATATCGGGACGCGGCCTACGGGAAACGGCTGCCCAACGGGGTCTACGACATCGCGGCGGAGATCTTTGACCGGCAGCCGAAGACGCTGCGCAATTACAAATGGGTGTGCTCGTCGATCGAGCCCGCCAAGCGCACGACGGGATTCACCATGCAGCACGGGCTGGAACTGCTTTCCGCGCATGTGCCGCCGAGCCAGATCGGCGTGTGGATTCGCGAGATCGAGGCGGAGGGGATGAAGACACGCCCGCTGCGTCGGCGGCTGCGCGATGCCTACACGACGGCGCCGCCCGAGCCGCAGGACGACGGCGACAACGACATTCTCTCGCAGACGAATCAATGGGTGATCGACTTTCAGCGCGCGAGCCGCTCCTGGACCGACGAGCAGTGGCGCGCGTATCGCGAGTTGCTCGACCCGGTGACAACGTAGAGATGGCCGTCCTCGCCGCAGAACAGCGTGGCGGGGAAGTTGTTGGGCGTGAGCTTGGTCACGTCCGTCATCCGCGCCTGTC
>CALGTD010000110.1 GCA_937901895.1 uncultured Spartobacteria bacterium
GAGGCCTGCGGGAAAGTCCGCCGGCACGATCGGTCGCGTTGCCTTGTGCTTTCGTGCAAACGCCGCGATCACCTCCGCAGGTTTCGGCTCCCGCTTCAGCCGCTTGCGGAGGGAGGTCGCGAGTTCGGACCACGATTCGACCGAGTCGACTTTCGCGTCGCGCCGCCCGCGATCGATCTCGAGGTCGCTGAGCAGCACGGCCGTGCGTCCGTTGGCTTCGACGAAGGCGAATGCGTCCGGCGCGCGGAAGCCGGTGGCATAGAGGATGTCGGCGTTCCGGTCGCTGGCGGCGTAGAGCAATCTGGCGGGCATTCGCGGATTTTCGATTCTCGATTTCCGATTTTCGATTAAAAATTCCGCGCTTGGCTGCTGCATCCCATTCCCTTTGGCGCTGGACCCGGCTTGCTTCGGCAAAGTGGGAGGATTCCTGGTCGGAACGCCTTCAGTTCCTTGGCCCGGGAAATGTCGCGATCATCGGCTGGCCGGGCTCGCGGACAATTCGCATCGAGGCGTTTTGTGATGAGCCAACGGCGCGGAAACTCGTCCGGGAGTTCGGCGGGCGGGCGGCGAAGGCCCGCGACTGGACCTCCGATCCCGAGCGTCCCCGCAAGCCCTTGTCCGTTCGCGGACGCCTCACGGTTCACGGGGATGCCGATTCCTACGTGAAAGATCCGCCGCGCCCCGGCCATGCCTCGATCCTGATTCCGGCAGGGATGGCGTTCGGAACCGGCGATCACGCCACCACGGCGAGCTGTTTGCGCATGCTCTGTGACATTGCGAAGGAGCTGCCTGCAGGGTGGACCGCCGTTGACGCTGGAACGGGGTCGGGGATTCTCGCAGTTGCCGCGGCTGCACTCGGGGCGGGGGAGGTTGAGGCCTTCGATTACGATCCGGCCTGTGTGAGAATCGCAAGGGCAAACGCGCGCGCAAATCGGGCCCGCGCGGTTCGCGTTCAACAGAGCGACGTCCTGCTTTGGAAATCCACAGCCCGCCATCATGTCGTGATGGCAAACCTCTACAGCGAGCTTCTCGTCAAGGCAGCGCCCCGTCTCCGCCGGGCGGTGCGAAAGGACGGCTGGTTTATTTTTTCCGGAGTCCTGCGCAGTCAACTGGACGAGGTCCTCGCCGCCCTACAGGCTGCCAGTTTCTCTGTAGTGCGCACCGTGGTGCGTGGGAAATGGTCCGCAGGCGCCTGCCGTTTGCATTAAGGCAGCTATTGATCCAAAATAGCGTTCTATTCTCTAGGCCGGGGGAAACTTTTTTGAAACCACCCGGTTTCTTCGAAGCGATCCGTTGATTGGATCCCTAAATTTCAGGGAATCCTCGCAAAGGTGTGAAAAAAACAAAAAAGTCACTTGACTCGTTCTCGAGGCGTATTATCAATCATGTTATCCATCAATTAAGTTAATTTTAAACTGAATACACAAACCACACAAAATACCGACATGGCACTGACAATGTTGAATGAACTCCCCCGTTACGAATGTCTTCAGGAAGCCGCCGAGCAATACTCCGGCGCCGAGTCCTGCGGACTGTTTCTGAATCTGCTTCGCACCGGGGAGGCCGTGCGGGAGGTCGAGGCTCGATATCTGGCGTCCCACGGAATTACTCCGGGCCGTTTTGCGGTGATGATGCTCCTGCGCCGTGCGGGGGGCAAAAGCCTCAAGCCGTCCGAACTCGCGGAAATGACCGGAGTCACCCGTGCGACGATGACCGGTCTCCTGGACACGCTCGAGCGCGACCAGTTGATCCGTCGCTCGATCGACACCGAGGATCGCCGTTCCATGCGCATCGAGGCGACGACCGCCTGCATCGCGATGCTCGAGCAGATCCTGCCGGGCTATTTCGAAGCCATTGGATCCCTCTCGTCGGTCCTTTCGGAGGACGAGAAGGCCGACTTCGAGCGTCTCTCCAAGCGCCTGCGTGACGGGCTCGAGAACGCCGGCGGCTCCAGTGCTCCATCGCGTCCGGTTGTTGCAGAGCCGGTGTATGCCTGAGCCGAAGCGACGTCTTAAACTCGCATTCGGACTCACCATTCCGGTCCTCGCGGCCATTTTCACCGGACTGGGCGTATTCAAATACGCCCAGATCCGGACCGCGATTGCACAGGGGGAGAGTTTCCAAATGCCGCCGGTGGCGGTGACTTCCATCGTCGTCGAGCCGCAAGCCTGGCAACCTGTCCTTTCCTCGGTCGGGTCGCTGCAGGCCGTCAACGGCGTTGTGGTAAGCACCGATCTGCCCGGGATTGTCGAGGAGATCGCCTTTGAGTCCGGCCAGCCGGTCAAGGAGGGGGATCTGCTCGTCAAGCTCGACACCAAACAGGAGGTGGCGCAGCTTCGCTCCGCCGAGGCGCGGAACGAACTGGCAAAACTGAATCTGGAGCGCCAGAAGGGCCTCCTTCAGAAGCGCGTCGCGGCCCAGACCGACTACGACGCGGCGGCCGCGGAATACAAGCAGTCGGAAGCCGCGTTGCAGGAGATTCGTGCGCTCATTGAGCGAAAAACGATTCGCGCGCCGTTTTCCGGTGTCCTTGGCATCCGATCCGTCAATCTCGGCCAATATCTTCAGGGGGGCGATCCTGTGGTGCCCCTCCAGTCGATGCATCCGATTTACGTAAACTTTTCGGTGCCTCAGCAGCAGATTGGTTCCCTGGAAGTGGGCAAGGAGGTGCACGTTCGGGCGGACGGCATCACCAACCAGCAATTCGTCGGTAAAATCACGTCGATCAACTCCGTTGTCGACGAGGCCACTCGCAACATCCTCGTCCAGGCAACCCTGGACAACGACAAGGGCCTGCTGCGCCCTGGCATGTTCGTGAATGTGGAGGTTCTCCTTCCTGCGGAAGGCGAGGTGCTCGCCATTCCCGCCTCGGCGGTGAACTATGCGCCCTACGGGGACTCCATCTTCATCATCGAGGACATGAAGGACGACCAGGGCCAGCCCTACAAGGGCGTGCGCCAGCAGATCGTGAAACTTGGAGGTCAGCGCGGGGACCAGGTCGCGGTTCTTTCCGGTCTGGAGTCCGGACAGGAAGTCGTCACCTCCGGTGGTTTCAAGCTGGCGCCAGGAGCCGCTGTCCAGATAAACAACAGCGCTCAACCTTCGAACGAAGCCTCGCCTACGCCTGCGGACAGCTAGTCCGGACGCATGAAGCTCACGGACCTTTTCATTCGGCGCCCAGTCCTTGCCCTGGTCGTCAACCTCCTCATTCTGATTGCGGGGTTGACGGCCCTGCGCGTGCTCACGGTCCGCCAGTATCCGCGCAGCGACATTGCCATCGTCAAGGTTACGACCGCGTATGTCGGCGCCAATGCGGATCTCGTCCGGGGCTTTATCACGACGCCTCTCGAGCGCGTCATCGCGAGTGCTGATGGCATCGATTACATCGAGTCCCAGAGCACCCAGAGCCTCAGCACGATCACCGTCCACCTGAAGCTCAACTACGACGTCAACGCCGCGCTGACCCAGATCCAGGCGAAGGTCGCGCAGGTGCGCAACGATCTGCCGCCGGAGGCGGAGTCGCCCGAAATCGAGGTCGAGCTGGCCGATAACGAGATTGCGTCCATGTATATCGGCTTCGCGTCGGACGTGATGGATGCGAACCAGATCAGCGATTACATGCTGCGCGTGGTGCAGCCGAAGATCACCGCGATTCCGGGGGTCCAGCGGGCGGACATCCTTGGCAACCGCACCTTCGCGATGCGCATCTGGCTCAAACCGGACCGGATGGCTGCCCTCGGCATCTCGCCGTCCGACGTGCGCGCGGCGCTTGCATCCAACAACTACCTATCCGCGATCGGCCGCACGAAAGGCTCGATGGTTGCGGTGAACCTCGTGGCGAACACCGATCTCAAGACGCCGGAGGAGTTTCGGGCGCTGGTGGTCAAACAGGAGGGCAACACCGTCGTCCGCCTCGGAGAGATCGCCGATGTCGAACTCGGTGCCGAAAGCTACGACGACGCCGTGCGTTTCAACGGCCAGACCGCCACCTTCATGGGGGTATGGGTGCTGCCCACGGCGAACACGCTCGACGTGATCCGCAAAGTCCGCGAGCTCATGCCTTCCATCAAGGCGGCGCTCCCCTCCGGACTTACCGCGGACATCGCCTACGATTCCACGATCTATATCGAGAGCGCGATTCACGACGTCGTGAAGACGCTCACGGAGACGCTGTTCATCGTCATCCTCGTCATCTTCCTTTTCCTCGGTTCCGTCCGCTCGGTTCTCATTCCCGTGATCGCGATCCCGATCTCGCTGGTTGGCGCATGCTTCATCATGTTGATCATGGGGTTCACCCTGAACCTCCTCACGCTGCTGGCGATCGTGCTGGCAGTCGGTCTGGTCGTGGACGACGCGATCGTTGTCGTCGAAAACGTCGAGCGTCACCTCCACCTCGGCGAAACGCCCTTCCAGGCGGCGATCCTCGCCGCGCGGGAATTGGTCGGCCCGATCATCGCGATGACGATCACCCTTGCCGCGGTTTACACGCCGATCGGCATTCAGGGCGGATTGACCGGTGCGCTTTTCCGCGAGTTTGCGTTCACGCTTGCCGGCGCGGTTCTCGTCTCCGGCATCGTTGCGCTGACGCTTTCGCCAATGATGGGCTCCAAACTCCTGCGCTCCGGCGACACGGAGCGGGGATTTGCGGGCTGGATCAACCGGCGGTTCGACAGCATCCGCAGTAGCTATGTCCGGATTCTCACCCGGTCGCTGAATTACCGGCCCATCGTTTACACGATCGCGGTCTTCGTCATGATTCTCGCCGCGCCGTTCTGGATGTTTTCGATGAAAACCCTCGCGCCGGTGGAGGATCAGGGCGTTGTTTTCGGCATTGTGCAGAGTCCGGCCGACGCCACGCTCGACCAGACCAAGCTCTTCGCCGGGGAAATCTTCGACGTCTTCCAGAGCTTCCAGGAAGTCGACAACATCTTCGAGATCATCAATCCCGCGATCGGATTTGCCGGTGCGGTGCTCAAGCCGTGGAGCGAGCGTTCCCGGGACGCGCAGACGGTCCAGTTTCTCGCGTCGCAGGAGTTTGCCAAGGTTCCAGGGGTTCGCATCATTCCGATCACTCCGGCCGCATTGCCGGGTGGCGGACAGTTTCCGGTGGACTTCGTAATCGCATCCACGGCCGAGCCCCGCGCGCTGCTGGAGATTGCCGAAGATCTCGTGCAGACGGCATTTGGAAGCGGGCAGTTCATGTTCGCCGATTCCGATCTGAAGTTTGACCAGCCGCAGGCCGAGGTGATCTTCGATCGCGACAAGGTCCGGTCGCAGGGAATCGATCTCAGCCAGGTGGGCGCCGATCTGGCCACGATGCTCGGCGGCAACTACGTGAACCGCTTCAACATTCAGGGGCACAGTTACAAGGTCATTCCGCAGATCAAGCGCGCGCAGCGCTTGAATACGGATCAGCTCAAGGACATCTACGTCACCGGGCCCGAGGGCAAGCTGGTTCCGCTTTCCACGTTCGCGACGATCGAGACCACGGCACAGCCACGTTCATTGAATCGATTCCAGCAGATGAATGCGGTGCGCATTCAGGGCGTCATTCCGCCGGGGGTGCCGCTCGACGGTGCGCTCAAGGCGCTGGAGGCACGCGCGAAGGAGCTTCTTCCTCCAGGCTACGTCATCGATTATGCGGGTGAATCCCGCCAGCTCCGTGTCGAGGGCAGCAAGTTCTTCGGCGTGTTCACCCTGTCGTTGATCCTGATTTACCTCGTTCTTGCCGCGCAGTTTGAGAGCTTCCGCGATCCGTTCATCATCCTCCTGGGCTCGGTGCCGCTCGCGCTTTCCGGCTCGCTGCTGTTCACGTTCCTTGGATTCACGTCGATCAACATCTACAGCCAGGTCGGGCTCATCACACTGGTGGGTCTTGTCGCGAAGAACGGCATTCTCATTGTGGAGTTCGCGAATCATCTCCAGCAGACCGGGCTGGATAAACTGCGCGCGGTGATCGAGGCGGCCGGCACGCGTCTGCGGCCGGTGCTCATGACGACGGCTGCGACGGTCGTCGGCCACTTCCCGCTCATCATCGCGACCGGCCCCGGAGCGGGCGCGCGAAACAGCATCGGCATCGTGCTTTGCACGGGGATGATCATCGGCACCGCGTTTACGCTGTTCATCCTGCCCGCGATTTACGTCCTCGTCGCGCGCGACCGCTCGAAATCCGCCTCAGCGGGCGGAACCCTCCCGCATTCGTCCACGGGGGAGCAGCCCGTCCCGACGGGTGCGGCGTGATCGCCCCGTCGAAAATTCGCTGGAACCACGGTGCCGCAGCGCTACGTTGCCCTCCTGATATGAAGAAGCAGCCGAAATCCAAAGCGGTCTGGACGACTCCGAAACTTCGCGAGATCCAGATTTTCTTCGAAGTGTCGCTCTACACCGCGCGTCGCTAGCCGCGGGATTGTCGCGCGTGCTGGAGATCCGCATTCTCGGCACCGCGGCGGGCGGCGGCTTCCCGCAGTGGAACTGCGCCTGCCAGAACTGCCGGATGGCCCGCGAAGGCGGGCTTTTGCCGCGCATGCAGTCGGGAGCGGCCATTTCGGCGACCGGACACACGTGGCATCTTGTGAATGCATCGCCGGATGTCTCGCGTCAGATCGAAACGTATCTTCCCCGACCCCACGGCGTCGCGAGATCGAGCCCGGTCGCTTCCATCTTTGTGACCAACGCCGACCTCGATCACACGCTTGGGCTGTTTCAGCTTCGCGAAGGGAATCGGATTTCGGTGGCGGCTCCGCGTGCGGTCGAGCACAGCCTGCGTGACGGGCTGGGGCTTGAACGTGTCCTGTCCTCCTATGGGGGAATCGACTGGAAGCAGGCGCCGGAGCATTGGATGTCGTGCGGCGGGTTCGAGGTGAAGAGTGTGCCCCTGCGCGGTGGCGGTCCGCCCAGATACCACCGTGATGTTGCGGAGGGTGAGCACTCGGTGGGCTACCTTTTCCGGGCGGAGGATCGCATGGTCGGAATCTTTCCGGATGTCGCAATTCTCGACGACGACCTTCTCGTCGTCCTGAGCGAATGTGATCACGTGTGGTTTGACGGCACGTTCTGGTCGGAGGACGAGATGCTCGAATGGAACGGGCGCACCGCGAGCCAGATGGAACATGTTCCTGTGGAACAAAGTCTGCCATTGCTTTCCCAGCTGGGACGGGGCCGCGTCGCACTGCTTCATCTCAACAACACAAACCCCATCCTCCGTCCCGACTCCGCGGAGCGGAAAGCCGTGATCGAGGCGGGACTCTCGATTGCCGAGGATGGCGACCGGTGGATAGCATGAGCGCGATGTCCCCCGACGAATTCGTTGCCGCTCTGCGCGCCGTGGGAGCGCGCCGCTATCATCACCTGCATCCGTTCCATGTCCGGATGAATGCCGGTGAGCTTTCTCCCGAGGAAATCCGGCGCTGGGTGGCAAACCGCTTCTATTATCAGCGCAACATCCCGATCAAGGATGCGGCGATTCTCTCGAACTGTCCCGAGCGCGATGTCCGGCGCATGTGGCTGCACCGGATCGTGGACCACGACGGCACGAGCGACGCGAAACACCCGGGGGGGATCGAGGCATGGCTGCGACTGGCGGAGGGATGCGGTCTCGAACGGCAGCGTGTGCTCACAGGCGATGGGTTGTTGCCCGGAGTGCGCTTCGCCGTTGATGCCTACGTCAGTCTCGCACGAACGGAGCCGTGGCCGGTCGCCATCGCATCGTCGCTCACGGAGTTGTTCGCGCCGGATCTCATGGCGGAGCGGCTTGCGGCCTTCCGCCGCCATTACACATGGGTGCCCGAGTGGGCGTTCGAGTATTTTCAAAACCGTGTCACGCAGGCGCGCGTGGACTCGGACGAAGCGCTCGCATTGACCCTGCGCTGGTGCGATACGGCGGAGCTTCAGGCCCGTGCCGTTGCGGCGCTGGAGACCAAGTGCGACATTCTCTGGGCGATTCTCGATGCCATCGATGAATGAAATTTCCGGCCGGCCGGGACTGGCGCCGCACGTCCGACGCCATCCCGACCGTGCGACGGGTGGCGTTCTTTTGCTGCACCCCGAGGGCGCGATCGAACTGAGCGACACTGCGGATGCGATCGTGCGGTTGTGCGACGGCAATCACACCGTGGAAGCGATTGTAGCGGAGCTGGCGGACGAATACGACGCCCCGGTCGAGCGAATCCGGGAGGACGTTGCGGCGTGTCTGGGGGAACTGGCCAAGGCTGGATTGATTCGATTCGCATGAATGGGACCGCGGAGGCAATGGTGGTTCCCAGACCGTATGGCCTGCTCGCCGAGCTTACCCACCGCTGCCCGTTGCACTGCCCCTATTGTTCGAATCCTGTCGAACTTGTTCGGCGCGAGACTGAGCTGCCGACGGAGGACTGGGTGCGTGTCCTGCGTCAGGCGGCGGCGATCGGTGTGGTGCAGGTGGGATTTTCCGGGGGGGAGCCGCTGCTCCATCCCGGACTTGGTCGTCTGATCCGCGCGGCCCGTGCGGAGGGCCTTTACACGAATCTCATCACAAGCGGGGTGGGGTTGACGGAGACGCGGATTTCCGAATTGCGCGACGACGGGCTGGACACCGTCCAGATCAGCCTGCAGGCGGATGCCGCGGAGATGGCGGACATCATCGCCGGAACCCCGTCCCACGAGTTGAAGCTCGCAACCGCGCGCGCGGTGGTGGCCGCGGGATTCCCGCTGGGAGTGAACGTCGTCTTGCATCGGCGCAACATCGATCGTCTTCCCGGAATCATCGCAATGGTCGAATCGCTTGGTGCGATGCGCCTGGAGCTGGCGAACACCCAGTTCTACGGCTGGGCGTTTCGCAATCGGGCCGCGCTGATTCCCACACGCGAGCAGGTATTGCGGGCGGAGACGGTGGCTGCGCGTGAGGCGGAACGGCTTCGCGGACGCATGCAGATCGTTTACGTGCTGCCGGATTATCACGAGCGCCGGCCGAAGCCGTGTCTGCATGGCTGGGGCGCGCGCAGCATGACCGTGAATCCGCGCGGCGATGTGCTGCCGTGCCAGGCGGCAAATGCCATTCCGGGCATGACGTTCGAGAATGTGCGCGACCACGGCCTCGAGTGGATCTGGCGCGAGAGCGAGTCGTTCAACCGCTTTCGCGGGACCGGATGGTTGCCCGAGCCCTGCCGGAGTTGTCCTGATCGGGCGGTCGACTTCGGGGGCTGTCGCTGCCAGGCGGCGTTGATTGCCGGGGATGCCGCGGTGACGGATCCAGTCTGCGAATTTTCCCCGCACCGGAGTCTGCTCGACGGGATGCTTGCCGGGGCCTCCGGCGAGGATGACTGGATTTATCGCCGGTAGCAACGGGTGCGGCCCGCGGGCCGCTATCGCAGTGCCGCGACGTCCTCCGGTGTGGGAGAATCAGTCGCACCTCCGAATTGCGTGCGCACGAAAGCCGCGACGGCGGCGATCTCGGTGTCGGAAAGATACGCCTGTGCGGGCATGATGCCGTTGAAGGATTTGCCGTTGACCACGGCCTTCCCCTGCTGGCCTTTGAGGATCGTGAGGATGACCGCCTTCGCCGAGTCGGCGACGACGGGTGACCCTTTCAGTGGCGGAGCCACCGGGCTTCCGGAGCCGTCATAGTGACAGGTCGCGCAGTTTTGCTCGTAGATGTCCGCACCCTGGGCAACGAGGTTGGTCGCCGGCGCGGCCGAGGTTTTCATTTCGACGGGCTTTGCATCATCTGTCGGCGCGGTGCGGCGTGAGCAGGCCGGGGACGCGGCGAGAGTGATGACGAGCGGCAGCGCGCGAAGAAGCGGAGACATGCGGGTGAGGGTAAAGTGCGCGCCTCGACGGAGAAAGAGAGAACGAATCCCGTGTTTCGGGGTTTGACGAAGGTGTGGAATTCGAGATGTTCGCAGGCCATACCCGGGCCACCGCCGATTTAATCCCATGAACATGAATTTTTTTCGTCGCATTGGCGCAGTCTCCACGGCTGCATTAGTCCTTGGAACGCTGGGTGCCGATGCGGCCATCCAATCGGAAAAGGCGGTGTTCGATACCGAGATCTTCGCCGAGGGGCTGGACCACCCCTGGGCGATGGTGCGTCTTCCGGACGGCCGGTTTCTCGTGACGGAACGTCCGGGACGCTTGCGGATCATTGAGAATGGCACGCTGCTCCCGGATGCGGTGCAGGGAATTCCGGAGGTCTTCGCGCGAGGGCAGGGTGGGTTGTTCGATATCGAGCTGCACCCTGAATATGAAAAGAACGGCTGGATCTACCTCTCCTACGCGGAGCCGCGTGGCGACCGGGCGCTCACGAAAATCATCCGCGGACGGTTGAAGGGAAATGCGTTCGTCGATCAGGAAGCGATTTTCGAGGCGCCTGACGAGGACTACGTGCGGTCGGACATTCACTTCGGTGGTCGGATGCAATTCGATTCGAAGAATTTCCTCTTCTTCTCGATTGGCGATCGCGGCGATGTGACGAAGCCCGAAAACAACGCCCAGAAGCTGACAAACGTGAAAGGCAAGATTCATCGCATTCACGACGACGGGCGTGTTCCGCTCGACAACCCGTTTTACAACAAGAGCGGAGCGGCGAAATCCATCTGGACCTGGGGAAATCGCAATCCCCAGGGGCTGCGGTTCGACCGGGACGGCAACCTTTGGGAGGTCGAGCATGGTCCGCGAGGCGGTGATGAGTTGAATCTCATCCAGCGTGGCAAAAACTACGGATGGCCGATCGTGACCTTCGGCATCAACTACAGCGGCACGCCGATCACCGACAAAACCTCCGCGCCCGGGATGGAGGATCCGGTGATCCATTGGACGCCATCGATCGCGGTGGCCGGGCTCGATATCTACTACGGCGGCCGTTTTCCGGAGTGGAAGGGCAACCTCTTCGCGACCGCGCTTGCACACCAGAAGCTCGTCCGGATGGAGGTCGATAAAGACCGGAAAGTGACGCACCAGGAGATCCTGCTCGAGGGGCAGGGACGGATTCGCGACATCTTCTGCGACGGCGATGACATCTATGTCATCTACGACGAGCCGGGAAAAATCGTGCGCCTTGTCGCTGCGGACGCGTAGCGAACCTCAAAGGTGCGTTTGCGCTATTTGGTGACCGAGAACGAGTAGTTTCCCGAGCCGACTTCGAGCACGGCGCCGACTTCGTCCCATTGCTTCGGCGTCACGCCTGCGGCTTCGGCGATGGGTTTGCCTCTTTCGGTGATCGTTGCACCGCGTTCGGCGGGCAGGATGACGGTGGCGGTGGTGTTTGCCGGAATGGAGACGTCGAGCTTGAACATGCCGTTCTCGATCTTCCAATCGCTGGTCACCGGTCCTCGCACGGTGTCCACCGTGGCCTTTGCGAACGTAAGGTCTTCCACGGGATTTGGCGCGATGACGATGTGCTCGAAGCCGGGAGCGCCGATGCGGATGCCCGCGAGCGCCTTGTAGAACCATGCCGCGATGTCGCCAAACATGATGTGGTTGCGCGACTCGAGGCCGTCCCAGCGCTCCCACATCGTGGTCGCGCCCTGGTCGATCCACCAGCCCCAGCTCGGCTTCGTGCGTTTGCTGGCCATGCGGTAGGCGACGTCGGAGTGGCCACTGTCGGTGAGCACGTTCGGAATGTATTTCGAGCCCAGGATGCCGGCGTCGATGTGGCCGTCGGAGGCTTCAATGCTTGCGAGGAGATTCTCGATAACCTTCGGACGGTGCTGTTCCTCGACGACGCCGAAGAACAGCGCGCCAGCGAGGGCCGTCTGGCTGCCGTTGGCGTAGCTGCCGGTTTCGGGATCGAAGAATTTCCTGTTGAACGCGTCGCGGATTTTCTCCGCGAGTTTCGCGTATTTTTCCTGATCGGATTTTTTCCCGAGCACGCCGGCGACCTTCGAAAGAATCTCCGCGTCGCGGTAGTAGCAGAGCGTGGAGGTGACGGTCTCGGGCGTCCTGGTCTTCGCGGGCATCCAGTCGCCGAGGAAGCTTTCGTCAATGATGTGGTTCTTTGCCTTTGACCCGATGAAGTCCATGTAGGTCTTCATGTGGTCGTAGTGAGCGGCGAGGATGTCCGTGTCGCCGGTGAACTCGTAAACCGTCCACGGAATCTCGAAGAGCACCGCATCCCATGCCGGCGCGAAATTCGGGCCGAAGTTCAGGCCCCAGCCGCTGTTGGGAATGATCACGCTGAGCCGCTCGCCGGGAATCACCGCGTCGCCGACGTCATCCATGTATTTGCGGTAAACCGTCGCGGCGTCGTAGTTGAAGAGACCCTGCTCCGCGGCGAGATGGGCGTCGCCCGTCCAGCCGTTTTTCTCGCGATGCGGGCAATCGGTGAAGATGCTGTGGAGATTGCCGAGGTAGGACCAACGGGCCAGCTCGAGGATCTGATCGAGCAGCGGGTTCGAGCATTCGAAGGTTCCGCTTTGCTCGACATCGGTGTGCACGACGACGCCTTCGAGGTTGCTCGTGTCGAGCGAACCCGGCGCGCCGGTGACCTGCACCCACTGGAAGCCATGATACGTGAAACGCGGCGTGTAGGTTTCCTCGCCATCGCCCTTGAGCGTGTAGACATCCGTCTGCGCGCGGCCGTCGTGGGACTTGATGTGCTTGCCAATGTCGCGCATGTCCACGGTGCCGTCATCGAGGAGCTGATCGCTGCACATCATCGTGATCTCGGTGCCCGCGGGCCCGGAGATTTTCAGCCGCGGCACGCCGGAGATGTTCTGTCCGAGATCGAAAACGAAGACACCCGGCTTCACTTCCTTTACGCTCTTCGCGGGGATGGTCTTTACCTGCCGGATCGGCGGCATCATCTGGGCGACGAGTTTTCCTTTGGGCGGCTTCACGACGATGGCCTTGTCCCATTTCGAATCGTCGAAGCCATTCGTGTCCCAGCCCGGAATTTCCAGCCGCGCGTCGTAACTCTCGCCGCTGTAGATGTTGTTGAAAGTGATCGGGCCGTCTGCGGTCTTCCATTTCTCGTCGGAAACGAGCGTGAATTTCCGTCCGTCGGTGGTTTCGACGTCGATGCGGAGGAGGAGTTTTGCCGCGTCGCGCCAGGGCGCCTGCTCGAACTTCCAGACCGCCGTGGTCTGCACGTTATACCAGCCGTTGCCGAGGATCACGCCGACCGTGTTTTCTCCGGACTTGAGCGCATCGGTCACGTCGTAGGTCGTGTAGACCACGCGCTTGTCGAAGTCCGTGTAAGCGGGGTCGAGCACGTGGTCGCCGATCTTCTCGCCGTTGATCCGCAGCTCGTAGTAGCCGAGGCCGCAAACGTAGGCGCGTGCGCGCTTGATCCCGCCGCTGATGGGAAACTCCGTGCGCAGGAGCGGCGCGGGCTCCGCCTCCGGGTTCGTCGTGCGACCGATCCACTTCGCGCCCCAGTCCTTCGGATCGAGCAGTCCCATCTCGAATGTCGCCGGCTCGCTCCACGGGCCTGCGTTTCCGGCCTGATCCCACGAACGCACTTTCCACCATGCCGTCTGACCCGATTTCAACGGCACGCCGCTGTAGGGGATGTGAAGAGTCCCGGCGGAAGCGATCTTGCCGGAATCCCATAGGTCGCCCTTGTCCGACGCCAACGCCTCGGGACTCGATGCGACCAGAATCTGAAACGCGCTCTGGCGCTGCGCGCGCTCATCGGATGTCAGCGCCCAGCTCAGGCGGGGCTTGATGGCGTCGATCCCGATGGGATTTTCCAGCATCTCCGTGCGGAGACGCTCCGGCTGGAGGGCGGCAAGGCAGAGGGTGGGCATGGCGAGGGCGAGCGAAAGAGCCCGGAGGGAACGCGACATCCGATTATGTTTGCATGTCTGTGAATGCCTGTGAAGTGGAAGCGGTAGTCACTCCTTGGCGTTCGCGGCCTGGGGCGTCATTTGCTCCACGACCTGGGCCTGAAGGCGGGGCACGGGGAGATATGCCAATACCAGCCAATCCGGAAGTTGCACAAAACGTTTTGCCGCGGCCGTGGCGGCGGCTTTCTGCTCGCGGTGCCATTCCGCGGTTTTTGATTCGCCCAATTTTTCGAAATGCTCCGCGAATTTCCGATGCATCTGGCCTTGGGCGTTGAGGGCAATCGCGCGCGAGAGCATCCCCGCTTCTGCTGTCTCTAGTCGGCTGGAGACCTGATCGATCCACAAGGCATAACGTTCCGCCGATTCCATGTCTCCGGCTTCCAGGGCTTCCCCGAAGTTGGCCACGAGCCGGGTGATTGCGAATGGGAGAATTCCTTCGGGAGCATCCAAAGGGAATACATGGATCCTCCACGGAATCCCTGCGGCCTCCAATGCACGAAGCTTTGCTGCGCGCAGTTGGGAGTTCGGGATCTCGAATTGCGGAAGTTTGACCGCCTCGGCGAGGAGCTGGATGGCTTCCGGTGGGAATTTGTAGCCCGAAACGGGGCTGCCGGACCTGGAGTCGGGTCGGGGGTAGTCGATATCGGCGAGCATCCAAAGAATGGCCCCGTTTTGAGGATCCAGTTCGCGCAGTCGGTGCAAAATCGCGGACGCCTTCTCGCGGTCCTGCGACGATGTGTTGGCGCGAGACAAAAGCGCCCACTGGACAATGGGTGCGTCGGGATACTGCTCGGCAAGTTCCGCCAAGGCCGGAGGCTGCAGCGGACGGAGAGCCAGCATCACGAGCCCGACAGCAAGTTCCGGATCGTCAGGATGCCGATCGAGCACGCGTTCCAGGTGTGCCGGATTCGAAGAGAAGATCCCTTCACCTCTCATCGTTTGTCCCGTGATCCCCATCACGAGAGGATCCGGCCAGCAACCGGCCATGGTGATTTCCGGTTTCGGCTCCAGTTTCTCCAACTCGGCCGTTGCGCTCTCCAGAAGCTTTTCCGTCGGAACAGCGATCTGCCGCCGTGCGACGTTTGCGAGGAACGCCGCCGAAGTGATTGCAGGGTCCGCCCTGGCCACGGAATCGAACAGGCCCGCAGCCTCTTCGTTGTTCCCTGCGTTCAGCAAAAGACAGGCGAGGAGATACCGGCTTCGAGGATCGTCGGGTTGAGCTGCGATTTCTTTCCTGTATGCCGCGGTGGCGCGGTCGAGCGCGCCGTTTGCAAATGCCCGGTCCGCCTGACGGGCGGTTTTGGTCCGCCGAACCTCCGCTCCGGCCTGCATGGTTTCCGCGAGATCCTCGAAAATCTTGCCGAGTTTCCCGGCAATGGGTTCGTTTGCCGGAGACGCTGAGGAGAGGATCTTGCGAAACGATTCGAGTTTCAGGTTCTCGGCTGCGGCGAGAGAGCGGCGTTGAAACTCGTCAAAATTTCTCCACGGCTTGATGCGAAACGACTCGTGCCGGTCGGCCCACCATTTCCGCCACTCTTCAGGGTCGGTGAATTTCCGGCCGGTAAGCACCTGCAGCGAGAAAAGGATCGAGGTCCTCGTGTCCCGTGAGTCGAATCTGTCCAGTTGCGAGACCAGGAAATCCACGGTCGATGCGTTTTCCGAGACGCAGAGCGCGATAAACAAGGCCTGATGATTCGTGTCGGGGCGTTCGAGAAGCTGCCGGACCAGTTCAAGGCCGGCCTCTTCATCGAAAAGAATGGCCGCGCCCGTTGCGACTCCCGCGACCGCCAACTGGTTGCTGGCTGCGAAGGGCTTCAGCGGCTCGATCGTTTCCTGGTCGGCTGCCTCCTCGATGGCGGCAATCACCTTCCTTGTGGTCTCGGAATCCACACCTCCGGCACGAAGAACCGCGGAAACCTGGCTGATGTCGTCATCCGCGTGAGTGGATGCTGTCACGACGAGGATCGCGAAAAGGCGCGCGATCCATTTGACGGGTCCCCGGCGGCTCATGGGCAGGAGACTAACCGCGGAGAACGGGGTGGCAAAGAACGAGTCGCAGTTTTGTTCTACGGAGAAGTGGTGAGCGTCTCCATCCAATGCGCGAGGAAGAATTTCTTCTCCTGCGGGAGAAAGTGGTCCGAGCGGCCGAGGATGGGACGCAGGGCGGTGGTCATTTGCAGGGAGACCAGAATGTAAATGACGATCCATGCGCCGAGGCGCAGACGGGACATGGAGGCGTGGGAGGCGGATTGCGAGAGGAATCGCAGCCCGAAGGTCGCAGCGGTCGCCCAGAGAACGAGGTGGAGGAAGCCCATGCCTGCGAGCGAGTCGGTGGATTGCGAGAAGACCCACGCGATCGGGACCAGACTCACGAGGAGGATCGCCGTGAGTGCGACGCTCGCGATCAGGAGACCGGCGGTCTCGAGGAAACCGGCGTTCGCCCCGTTCAGGCAGAGGAACACGTAGAGGCTGGGCAGGCAGATTGCCGCGGACAGGACGGAACCGATTACGATCTTCGTGGGAGCGATCCAGAGTTGTAATCCGCCGGTAAGAGAGCCGGCGACGAGACCATAAATTGCGAGGGCGATGAGCGCGGCGGAACCCAGAACGAGCATGAATTTCGTCGTGCGTCCGTCGAGAAGTTCCCACGCGGCGCGTCCGGGCTGCTTGAGGAGCGCTTCGAGGATGCGGCCCGGCGTGGCGGGCCCCTGGAGAGCAGTGAACAGGTTGCGATCTTCAGCAATCGGAGGTGGTTCGGGTGTGGTCATGGATTCAGTGGATGAGATTTCGGAATGCGCGGAGAATGGCCTCGAAAAAGCTGCCGGTGAGGGGATCGGGTCGGAGGAATTGAACCGGGAGGTTTGGACTGCCGATGAACGGGCGCAGAATCCACGCAAGCTGGCTGCCAAGGACGAGATTCCCCGCAAGCCATCCCGCCAGCACGCGCCATGCGTCGGATCGGCGCCGGGCATGCGCAGCGATCAGGCCGAGCAGGCGTCGGTTTGCGGCGAACCCGGCGCCGGCGATGATCGCGACATGTGAAAGGAGCGTGATTCCGTGCGAGGCAAACTCCGAGTCGGCATCCAGCGGCGGCGTGTTCCACAGCAGGAAAAGCATCACTGGAGCGAACGCGGCGAGAATGATGGCCATCACGGCGAAGCTCATGAGAATGGCGAGTGTCGTCTGGCGGAAACCGAGTCCGCTCCCAAGCAGCGATGCGAGGCATCCGTTGAACGCGGAGTTTCCGCCGCACGTGAGCAGGACCATCGCGGGGAACTTGATCGCCGTATAGAGCGCCTGAAGGGGATCCCGCCAGAGGCCCATCGTTGCACCGTAGACGCCCGAGCCGATCACGATCACCACGACGAGCTGGATGCCGTCCCGCCAGCCGGCGGACTTCAGCCACCGGGACAATGGGGCCACGTCGCCGGCAAGCAGTGCGTGGAAGCGGTCGGTCATGCCGCACACGCTCACGGAATGTTGTGGAGAAACGATGAACGTCCGGTGAAGTGGGTGTGAAATCGTGCAATGACGGGAATTGCCCGTCTTTCGTTTTGAGTTCAGCGCAGCGGTGGGTAGGGTTTGCGTCGGATGACTCCGCCGGTTGGCACGATCACGTTTTTGTTTACCGACATCGAGGGCAGCACGCGGCTTTGGGAGCGGCACCCGGTGGCGATGCGCGAGTCATTGCGCAAGCACGACGCGATCGTGCGCGCGGCGACGGAAAAGGGGTTCATTTTCAAGACCGCAGGAGACGCGTTCTGCGTGGCCTTTGACCGGGCGGATGAAGCGGTGGCCGCGGCGGTGGCGGCCCAGCGTGCGTTGCACGAGGAATCCTGGGGGGAAACCGGCCCGCTGAAGGTGCGAATGGCATTGCATGTCGGCGCGGCGGAATTTCGCGACAATGACTATTTCGGAAACAGTTTGAACAAGGTCGCGCGCCTGATGGCTGCGGCGCATGGCGGGCAGGTGCTGCTTTCGCTGCCGGTGGAGGAACTCGTGCGCGACCATCTCGGCCCGGGCGTTCTGCTTCGCGATCTCGGCGAGCGGCGGTTGAAGGATCTGAGCCGGCCCGAGCATGTCTTTCAGCTCGTGATCGACGCCCTGCCGTCGGAGTTTCCTCCGCTGCGCACGCTCGAAACAACGCCGAACAACCTGCCGACGCTGCTCAACAGCTTCGTGGGACGCGAGCGCGAGCGCGAGCAGGTGAAGCAACTCCTGGATACCACGCGCCTGCTCACTCTGACCGGGACGGGAGGCACGGGAAAGACCCGGCTTTCCCTGCAGGTTGCAGGGGAGATGCTGACGCGTTTTCCCGATGGCGTGTGGTTCATCGAGCTTGCTGCGATCACGGATCCCGAGCGGATCGTGGAAGGTATTGCTTCGGCGCTCGGGTTGCGCGAGGAGCCGGACGAGCCGATGCGGGAGACATTGATCCGCTTCGTTTGCGGGCGTTCGATGCTGCTGATCATCGACAACTGTGAGCACCTCCTGGCGGCGTGCGCGGAGTTGATTGGAGACGTCCTGCGACGCTGCTCGATGGTGCGCATCCTTGCGACGAGCCGGCATTCGCTGGGGGTCGCTGGCGAACGGACCTGGCAGGTTCCACCGCTGGCAGTGCTGAATCCGGCGAGCGATCTCTTTCAGGTGCCGGACATTGTCACGAAGGTCTCGCAATACGAGGCCGTGCGTCTCTTTATCGAGCGCGCATCATCGGCCAAGTCGGGGTTCGAACTGACGAAACAGAATGCTGCGGCCATTGCGCAGATTTGCTGGCGGCTCGATGGCATTCCTCTGGCAATCGAGCTGGCAGCGGCACGCGCGCGCGTGCTGACGCCCGAGCAGATTGCCGATCGTCTGGACGACCGGTTCCGTCTGTTGACGGGCGGAGGTCGAGCGGTTCTACCGCACCAGCAGACCCTGCGCACGCTCATCGACTGGAGCTACGACCTTCTCGACGAAAGCGAGCGGGTGCTGTTTTCGCGGCTGGGGGTCTTCGGTGGCGGTCGCACGCTGGAGGCGATCGAAGCCGTTTGCACCGGGGACGGAGTCGATACCTACGACGCGCTGGATCTTCTGCAGTCGCTGGTCGACAAGTCGCTGCTTTCGGTGGAGACCGGGCCGGACGACAACCCGCGATACACGATGATCGAGTCGGTCTGGCAGTATGCGCAGGAGCGGCTCGAGGCCTCGGGGGAGGCGGACTCGCTGCGCAACCGGCATCTCGATTACTTCCTCGCCGATGCGGAACGCTCAAAGAGCGGACTCGAGGGGCCGCATGCCGCGCACTGGCTCGATCACGTCGATGCGGAGCGGCTGAATTTCACGATCGCGCTGCACTGGGCGGCGAAGGCTCCCGAGCGGGTGGACAAGGGGTTCCGGATTGCAGGAGCGCTGACGCGGTATTGGGAAATCCGGGGAAGCCTCGAGAACGCGCGCGCGGCATTCAAGGAGCTGCTGACGGCGCCGGGTTCGGAAATCCGCACTGTTGCAAAAGCCGACGCCCTCGTGGGTGCGGCGCGCATCGCGTGGGTGCGTGATGAGCCGGACAAGGCGGTCGAACTCTACCGGCAGGGAGTCGAGATCTACAAGGAATGCGGCAGGGAACGGGAAGCGCTGATTCATGAGACATTTTTCGGATTTGTGGAGCGCAACCTCGGGATCGGCGGCCAGGAGGCTCGGGCGCAACGGGCGATCGATGCCGGTCTCGAGCGGCAGGATCTCGCGCTGACCGCGATCGGGCTCAGCCTGATGGGCACCGCGCGGGCGGACGCCGGAGACCTCGCGGCTTCGCGGAGGCTTCGCGAAGAAAGCCTCGCCATTTTCCGGAGTCTTGGGGACCTTTGGATCGTGGGCTACCTGCTCTGGGGGCTTTCGAGGGCGTGCATTGCGTTGAACGACGCACAGAGCGCACGCAACGCCCTGGAGGAGTGGGTGGGGATTGCGCGGCGGTTCGGAAATCGCTGGATCACGCCGCATGTGCTCCATGCCTATGCCGCGATCTTTTTAATCGAGGGCCAGCCGTTGATGGCGGCGCGGATGCTCGGCGCGGCGGAGGCCGGGCGGGAGGCGCTCGGGATCGTCCTCGACAAACCCGATCAAAAGGATTGGGCGGCAACGACGGAGCGGCTTGCGCGCGAGGTGGACGGCACGGAGCGGCTGCGCGAGTGGAATGCGGGTCGGAACCTGGGGGTGTGGGAGGCCATCGACATGGCGATCAAGGCCGTGGCTCCCACGGCAGCGGCGGCGGCATAAATCATGAACTCGCGACTGCGGATTCCCCCCACGTGGCTCGCCCTTATTTTCTGTGCGTTGGGTGCGGCGCTGGCTCAGGACAATTTTCCGACGGATCGGGACTCCGGTGAGGCGAAGGAAATCGTCGAAAAATTTCGTGCGATCGCTGCGGAGCAGCCTGAACGCGCGCCGGAGGTTGATGCATATTTGTTCCCGCTGACCCGTGAGGTTGCGGAGACGCCTTCGGAGCCGGAGACCCAGCCCGATCCCGCCAGCGTGGAGAAGAAAACCATGTTCTTCCTGCGGGGGCCGGGCGGCCTGAGCGCCGTGCGCGCCGAGGCCTTCGAGAAGGATGGCGACGTGCTAATCATCACGACGGAGAGCGGCTCGAAGGCCATCGTTCAGGCGGCGAGTGTTGCGGGGGAGTTGCCGTGGTATTCCAACGACGACCTCGAATCGGGCGCAGTGGATCTCGAGGAACTCGCAGCGAGCTACGACGGAATTGCGGCGCGCGCTCCGACGCTGAAGAAATTTCTCGAGACCGAGGCCCGAAGGTTTCGCGCGATCGTGGAGAAGCGCGAGAATGCCTCCCGCGATGCGGAGGAATCGCTTCGGGAGAAAGTGGATCGCGTGACCTCGCCGGAGTTTGACGCCTCCGCGAATCCGTCATCGGCGGAGCTTGCGCGGCTTCTCGCCGAAGCCGAGGTGGTGGTTCTCGAGCATCCGGAGACTGCGCCTGAAATCGACGCGTGGGCCGCCCCCTTCCGCGAACATCTCGGACATCTTCTCGTCGGCGACGAGTGGATCGACGGAAAATGGGTGACCGCGGCGGAGCGGCGGGAGCGGGAGGAGCGCGAGCGGACGGCGAAAATTCGCGAGGGGATCGCGTATTCGGTGAAGGCGCAGATTGCTCCCGACTCCGTGCTTCATGATGTTTTGAAGGAGCCGGTCTGGATTGCGGGTGGCTTGTTCCTTCTCGCGCTCGCCGCGCTGGTGGTCTTGCGCCACCCCGTGGTGCGGATCGTGGCGACTGCGACGCTTGCGGCGGTTCCGCTGGGGCTGGCGCTCCTGTTTTATCTGGCGTCGCGGGATGCCGCGGAAATGCCTGCCGTTCCGCCCTCCGCCAGCGACGAGACCATCGTCAATCTCATCGTGGCGGCGAATGGGGGAACTCCCATGCCAGCGGTGGTGAAGCAGGATGATCTCAATGTGTTTCTCGCGCGACGTTTCCGGATTGCGGGCGCCGGTGAGGGCGGGCTTTCACGGCAGGCACAGGCGGTCGAACTCGCTCCCGGTCGGGTTGCCGTGTTCGAGCTGGCGCGTGGCTGGGGATTCGACTGGATCGTGAGGTGCGACTTTGTGTGGCTGGTGGAGAATGGCGCACCTTCGCTGGAGCCGACGAAGTTGTGGATCGGGCGGCTGCCTTGTCCACCGGCTCTGGCGGAGACCGTGGCCCGGAATATCGAAGCGGAATACGGCGCTGCGCTCGCACAAACCGGACTCGCGAAGGTGTTCACCCCGGCAGCGCCTGAAGATGGACAGGTGGCCCTTTCACCGGTCGCGTCTCCGGATTCCGCAGGTGGAGAAGATTCCTTGTAGAACGACTTCGAGTCAGCCTGGGTCGCGGTTTCCACTTGCAAACCAGCCGTCCGTGGCGGAGCGATTAGGCGATCTGACCATCACCTTCCTATGCGTGCCGTTCTGCCTGCCATCGTTTCGTCGTTGATTCTCACGGGTGCCGCCATGGCTGGAGGAAGTCCGAAGGCCTTCGAAAAGTTCGCCGGCAACTACGATGGAGAAGGAACCTTCAAAAACCGGCTCGGCACCGGGACCGTCAACGCCAAGGTCAAGAGTGAGGGGTCGCTGGCGATGGCTTCCTCGCCCCGTTCGGCCGTGCTTTCGCTCAATGGAACCGTCGAGGCCCCCAACGGGCAGAAGGGACCGATGTCGTGGAAACTGACGTTTCGCAGAAAGAACCTCTGCATCATTGATATGGTCTATCCCTCCGGCGACGTCGCCCAGGTGACCGGCCGCTATGAAGCCAGGAAACGGCGGATCACTTTTTCCGGGCCGATGCGTTATGTGATGGTGGGAGGGTTCATCCGCTCCGGGACCACGACAGGCAAGCTCCGGCTTTCCGCATCAAAAATCACCTTCGTCCAGCAGGATGCATTGTCTGTGCCGCTCCAGACCATTACCGTGCGGCAGACACTGACGAAGGACTGAAATGACGGCGTTGGGACGATGGCCGCTGCGGGGAATGGCGGCGGGCCTTGCGCTCTGGATGGGCGCGGCATTTGCGGGCGAGCGGTATCGGACGCCGTTTCTCAAGGCGCCCGTCCCGATTCCGGCACCCGGTGAAACTGCGGCCGCTGCCGCGGCTCGGAATCTTCCGGAGCCATTGTCGCGCGAAGAGTTTTCGCAGAGCCCCTTCTCGATGATGGGGAAACTGACGTTTCGCAGCGGGGCGTTTATTTATGACGGGAGCGCGACGCTCGTCAGACCGAAGGTGGCATTGACCGCCGGCCACAACCTGTGGGATCCTAGGGACGGCTGGAGTGTCGGGGTGCGGTTCGATCGTGCGAAGTATGGCGGCGAGGAGGCGAGTTCGACGCCCGCGCGGGAAATTTACCTCTATTCGTCGCGTTACATGGACTTCGCATCGCGCAATCCCTCCTCGGCACGCGCCTTCGCCTGGGATGTCGGGTGGGTGGTTTTCTCCAGACGGCCCGCGCGCGGCAAAGCGGCACCCATGTCCGCTGCGGCAGGAAAGCTTCGCGGAGCGCGGGAGTGGCGGGCGATGGGGTATGGTCAGGATTTTCACAGCGGTGCATTGCCGCTGTCTGTAGCGCCGACCGCCGGCTTTCGTCGCGTGCTCGGCGCGTATTTCGAGAACGCCACCTATGGAACCGAAGGCGGAATGAGCGGAGGACCGGTTTTTGTGAAGTCCGGCACACGATGGGTGGTCGTGGCCGTGGTGGTCTCGGGATACGCCGACTATTCCGCGTCCGGAGTTCGCGCGCTGGAACCGGGTCTTGTTCGCGCGTTGAAGTTCGCGCGATGACGCCGCGGTGGTCCCTGGTGCCTGCCGCGCTCGCGGCGATGATTTTCTTCGTTAAAGACCCGATTCGTGCAGGTGGCCCGGACGCCGGCGTTTCCAGTGCGAAGGAGGTTCTCGCATGGGCGGGGGGCGTCCTGAAGAAGTCGCGCTCGCAGGCGGCGGACGGGGTGATGCTCGATGAGTCCGGGAACGTGCGGTCGTCCGATGTTCGCCTGGTTGCCTTGGATCGGGTGGGACGGCAGCTCCGCGGGGACAATCCCACGGCGCTGGGGCAATGGTCGTTAGAGATTGTCGGTTCGTTGACCGATCCCGACGAACGTGTGATCGCAGCGAGAAATCTGGCGTGGTCCGGTCATCGCGCCGAAGCTGCGAAGATTGTTCGTGAGATCCTGACGACGGAGGCTGGACGTGAGGCTCCGAGTCGATTTGCTGTCGTGCAGGCAATGGATGGCGTCGTTTATCTCGGAGACGCCTCGCTGCTGCCGGAGATCGAGGCACTCTTGGAAAACGCGGAGTTCGAGGTGGTGGCCGCCCAGACGCTCGATCGCCTTGCGGACGCCGCTCCCTCTGCGGTGATGACCTCGCTGAACCGGCATCCAACCTGGTTGCGGGATCGTCCGATGCTGCGGGCCGATTGCTTTGCGAAAGCGGATTTTTCGGACGTGCCGCAGCGCGCGGAATTCGAGCGGTATCTTCTTCGGGAGGATGTGCCTGTCAGCGCGAAGGAGAAGGCAATTCTGGGCCTCGCCCAGCGGGGACACATCCTCATGGTGGGGCTGTTTACCGGGCCGCCCGATGCCGGATTTCCGGAGCAGAACCGTTCGGGAACGGCAAAGGCACTCTCCGAGTGGCTCTCTCGGGACGACCTGCAGACGCTTCATTCTGCAGTGTGCGAGTGTCTGGAATGGCTCGATGCGAATTGACCGCTTGCCTGGGTCCAGCCGGGGCGTGCCTCATGGAACAGGCAACGCGAATGGCAGTCGGGTCGCAGTTCCGCGATCGCGACTCCGTGGCAGTCTGCGGGGCGAACTCAGTTGCCCAGCATCGAGCGAAGTTTGTGAACCCGGCGGGCATCCACCGGGTTCGCCAGTTTTCCGGCGCGCTTGACCGAGGTGCCGACGATGAAGCCGTTTGCGATTCCGAGGTAGGCGTCAACGTTCGTGGTGCTGACGCCGCTCCCGAGAAGAATGGGGGTGTCCGGGCACGCCTTGCGGACCCTTCGGACGTCCTCGGGATCGGTTTGTTCACCGGTGCCGGTGCCCGAGACCACCACTGCCGAGGCCAGTCCCCGCTCGACGGTATCCCGCGCGGCGATCTCGATCGACAACGCTCCGAGGGGCGCCGCGTGCTTTACGAGAACGTCGGCAAACACCGCCGTGCCGGGCGCGAGCGATTCGATCAAGCGCATCGTTTCGAAGGCCTGCCCCTCGATCAGTCCCTGATCGGTGATCATTGCACCCGAGTGCACGTTCACCCTCACAAAGCCGCCGCCGCAGGCGGCGCACAATGCGACGGCGGTGTGGGCGTCATTGCGAAGGACGTTGAAGCCGATGGGCAACCGGACGGCTTCCCGAACGGCCGCGCCGGCCACCGCCATCGCCGTGGCGGTTTCCGGCGGAACCCGGTGTTTCGAAAAAGGGAGATCTCCGAAGTTCTCGATGATGAGGGCGTCCGCGCCTCCGTCCTCATAGGCTTTCGCATCCGCGACGGCGGCGCGGATGACGGATCGCATGTCCCCCTGCCATCCCGGGGAACCGGGCAGCGGGAGGAGGTGGACGACGCCGATCAGCCGGTGAGTGCCATCGAAGCGGAGGGTGCGGGAATTCACGGGAGTTTGATGGTGGTGTCCCGGTGCATTCCCGGGGCGACGGCGAGGCGGTCGGTGGATGTATTTTCGATCGAGACATTCCCCTCGAAAATGACTTCGCGAGAGAAGGCGACCGGGCCGGAGACGCGCAGCTTGCGACAACCGACCAGTGAGGGCGCGCCGTCCACGAGCGCGGCTTCGAGCTGGTCGACCAGTTTGTAGTTTCCGTCGAGGGTGACTTCCGGAGGAACGCCGCTGCGGCTGTCGGCAAGGCGCACGGTGCCATCCTCGCCGATCGAGTAAGCGTCGGACCGGAGCGTGAGAAGGTCGGAGGTAGTCTTGACGGGGGCGAAGCGCGTGCGAGGCACTTCGATGGCGACACTGTCCGGGAAGCACTCAATGGCGGCCCCCATCGCCGTCTCAAGCTGGTAGACGGCGGGCGACTTTCCGTTTCGCGGATCCACCGTCTTGCGGTTTCGAATTACGGGGAGCGGGAGGAAACCGCCGGATTCCGCAAGCGTGTCCCGGAGGCGATCGAGGCGGAGCCAGAGATTGTTCGTGTTGAAGAACCGGTGGCGCGAGATGTCCTGGAACGCGTCCGTGTCAGCGTCGGGGCATTGTGCCGACTCGCGAAGCACCAGGCCGTTTTTTCCGAGGGCGAGGTGACCGCCTTTCCGGTCGGATGGGGTGCGTGCGGTGACCTCCATCGCAAACGGCGCGCCGGATTCGGCGAACCATTTCAGGAGTTTCGGATCGAGGGTTGCGCCGAGGTTGTCCGAGTTCGAGACAAAGAGAAACTCGATACCTGCGGCTGGGAGGCGTTCGAGCGCGCCCGAGGAATACAAAACGGTGTAGAGGTCGCCGTGGCCCGGCGGGCACCATTCCATCTCGGGATTTGCGGGCCATTCGGCTGGTGCGAGCGTGGTTGCGTCGATCTTCGGCGTCTTGTTTTGAAGCAGCTCGATGTCGTCGATGGGGCCCAGCTCCGGATGGTTCCGGAGGAAGGCCCGCGTGTCCGCGCTGGTGCTGAAGCTGTTCAGTAGCAGGAAGCGGACATTTGCTCCGGAGGATTTGCGGAAGTGGACGATCTGCCGGACGATCAGGTCGAGAAATGTCACGCCGGGCCGCACTTCCAGCAGCGACTTCGCCTTCTCGAGTCCCATGCTGGTGCCGAGGCCGCCGTTGAGTTTCAGGATCGCGCAGCGGGAAAGAAGACATGCCTGCTCCTCAGGAGCGGGCGAGGGGAGGCCGGCCACGGAGGGGAGCGATTCCACGGGGCGGATGGCTGCTTCCGGCAGCATTGCCGACTCGTCTGCGGCAAGCAGCGCATAGGCACGTTCGAAGGCTTTGATGGCGGGCTCGCTAGCCCCGGCGGCTTCCATCTTGTGGCGAAACGGGGAAATGTCGGCTGTCACTCGACGATTCGTGTCGAATTCCGCCCGCAAAGTCAAAAGGGCTGATGCGCGGAGCTGCGCTGAATCAACCGATCGCCGCGCGCACCTCGTCCGCCGCTCGCCAGCCGGTGTCCATCGCGCCATGGACGGTGCCGCTTGCCCCGAATGTGTTCGTCGCCTCGCCGGCGAAGAAAATCCTGCCGGCCAGCGGACGGGCGAGCGCCTCGCGATCGGTCTCGGTGGTCTGCACGGTCGGATAGCTGTAAAGTCCGCGAACCCACGGGTCCGCCCCCCAGTCGGCGATGAGCCCCCGCTCGAACGAGCGCGAGGCGATCTTCGCTCCGAAAATTTCGTCCAGTTCCTCGATCGCGAAGCGCACGGGATCGACGCTCATGTTGTCGAGCATTTCGGCGCGGGTTCCGCCGATGAAAGCGGTGAGCACGTGTGAGCTTTCGCACTTGCCCTTGCACGCGGTCCAGAACTGCGGAAGGAAGCCGTCGGAATGGAGGAAATACATGTGGTCCTCCCAGAACCGGTGCTTGAACTTCAGGATGATCTTCATTCCCGTGTCCATCCCGATCGCGTCGGCGGCGGCGACCTTCTCCGGGGGGAGCTGCGGGGAAAAATGGAGCAGTCGCTCGCGAAGGATCGTGAGCGGCACGGTGACAATGATGGCGCGGGCCGTGTGTTCCTCCGTGTTCTGTAGTCGCACCCGCGGGGTGGATTCCCACTCGATCGCGGCAACCGGTGCGTTCTTGCGAATCCTGCCTTCGAGCCGGGCAACCATCGGCTTGAAGATGTCCGCGTAGCAGCCATCGAGGGTGTAGTTGGTTTCGCGGGCTTCCCAACCCTTTTGATAAGTCGCGAAGCCGCGCATCGCGAGCCGGTCGAGCGTGGTGCCGTGCTCGACGCCGAGTCGCGAGTCGAGGTAATGCCGCGATCGGCCTGGAAAGTGGGAACGGATGAGGTATTCCTCGACGGACCAGTTGCCACCGCGGTATTCGCCGAGGCCGTCGATGACGGCAAATGCCCGGGCGACGTCCGGATCCTGCTGCGCCTGGTCGAGCGAGAGCAGCTTTCCGTCGAGACGCAGCATGTCGTCCATCGTGACGTGATGGACGGTCGACATGCCCAGTTCCTCGGCGAGTTTGGCGACGGCATTGTCGGGTCCGTGGATCTCCTCAGCACCGAGTTCGATCGGCACGTCGGCAAATCCTTCGAGGGCCCTGACACGACCGCCGACGTGGTCCGACGCTTCAAAAATGTGAGCGTCGATTCCGGCCGCGATCAGGCGGTCGGCCGCGCACAGGCCCGCTGCGCCCGCACCAATGATGATGACGTCCATTTATTTTCCGCGCCGCCGCGGCGCGCCTCCGGGGGAGCCACGATCAGCCTTCGCCGTCGGCCGCCCGATCCTGCTGCGAAGCCTGCGGAGCGGGAGGCAGCGGGCGGGGCCTGCCGGAGGGCGTGATGGTCGTGGTCTTCGTAAATTCCGGGTTGTTCGCGAGCGAAGCCTCGATCGTGTAGGTCACGCCGGGCTGCATTTCACGGGTGGCGATGCGCTCCTCGTATTGGATGCGCTCATCGGGATTGATCATCACGACGCCGGCCTCATCCTGGAAGGCGCGGTCGTCGGACCATCTCTCGATGACTTCGCCGGCGGGATTTCGCACTAGGATTTCCACGCGCTGCGAAGTCGGAAAGTCGAGCTTGAGAAGGCGGTTCGTCCTGTTTTGCACCACGAAGCGCACGGTGACTTCGCGGCGGTCGTCCACGGAGAACTCACTCGGCTCGACGACGAGCTTGCTGCCGGACGATCCGGGCTTGCCGATCTTCACCGAGGAAAACATGTCGGTGAAGAACGAGGTGAACATCTTCGCCGCGCTTTTCTCGGAGGACTTGTTGCGGGGAAATTCGAACTCCGGGCTGTCGAGCAGCTTCCTCGCACGACGGCCCGGATTTTCCTCGGCGTCGTTGAGAATGAAGAACGGGCTTTCGCCGACCGGGATCTCGGGCACGACGGACTCCTCGCCCCGCGCGAGGGCGCAGAGAGTGGCCGCCAGTATTGCGAGTGCCTTGGTCCGCATTCTCCGGCAGGTTGCCGCAGCGCGGGCGCGGTTGCAAATCCTATCCGCGCGGTTACGATCCCGGCCATGAAACGACTGTTTCTTCTCCTTCTCGGCGCAATAGTGCTGGCTGGCGGCGCGGACGACGCTTTTGCGGGCGCCCAGAAGAAGAAGCCGAAGGCGATCGTGAGATTCCATCCCCAGGCTGCGAACGAGGGCGGGAACTTTTCGATTCCGGTGCAGAATCTCCACACCGGCAGGCCCTCGAGCATGGGCAAGATTCCGTTGGTGACGGAGGAAGAAATCGTCTCGTTCTCGGCGGTGCGGGTGGCCGACGGCACCTATGGCGTCTGTTTCAAGCTGGACTACCACGGCACGAACCTTCTCTCGCAGCATACGATGTCGAGGCGCGGCACGTGGGTCTTTGGATTCCTGAACGGGCGGCACGTCATCGACCTCTATGTCGACCGCCCGGTGAAGGACGGGGAAATTTGCTTCCCGAGCGGCATCACAGAGGCCGAACTGGCGCTGATCGAGCAGACATTCCCACGGACCGGGCACGAGAAAGGCCGCTCGTCCGGGAAAAAGCCGGCGGATTCCGCGCAATGACGGCGCGGGTCGTCCTTGCCCTGCTCGCGCTTTCCGGCGCATCGCACGCCGCGCTCTTCGAGTTTCCCACGGAGAATGACGCGTTGGTTCGCGGCCCTTCGGGGGAGTTCTACATGTATGTGAACCGCGACTTCGAGGGGAAGCGGACGACACCGTGGGAGGGCGGTCAATACGGCTACGTGCGTGGTCCGAAGCGCATCGGCCGCACGGTGGTGTTCACTGCGATCCACGAGGGCATCGACATCAGGCCGATTCGCCGTGACGCGGATGGCAACCCCCGCGACGTTGCGCGGGCGTCCGCGGATGGGACCGTGGTTTACGTCAACCCCCGTGCCGGTGCGTCGAACTACGGAAAATACGTCGTTGTCGAGCATCGGGTCGGTGGGTCTCCCATCTACACGATCTATGCGCATCTCGCTTATCCGAGCGTCCAGGTGGGCGATCGGGTGAAGCAGGGGCAGACGCTGGGGGTAATGGGCTTCACGGGCTCCGGCATCGACCGCACGCGCGCGCATCTCCATTTCGAGACCGCACTCATGCTTAATCCCGGGTTCGCTTCGTGGCACGCGAAGACGTTTCCCGGCGAGCCGAACGCCCATGGAAACTTCAATGGCCGCAACCTTGTGGGATTCGATCCGTCCGAAGTCCTTCTGGCCTCGCGAAAGAATCCGGACACCTTCGATCTCCGGGCGCACCTGCGAAACACGGAAGCGTGGTTCAAGGTCGCCATTCCCGCGCCGGCGGATCTGCCATTGCTGCGGATGTATCCTTGGCTCCTCGATGGCCCGGCTCCGCAGCGGCCACCAGGCTGGGAGATCGCTTTTTCCCGTTACGGGGTGCCCGTGCGGATCACTCCATTCCCGCGTCCGATCTCGCAGCCCGTCGTGACCTGGGTGCGTGAGACGAATCTTCCGGACGCATCTTCGACCCGTGGCCTCGTTTCCACCTCGGGATCCCGGCCGACGCTCACACCGTCCGGCAGACAGATGATCGACCTGATTTGCGCCCCCGCGGAATGAAGTCCTCAGGAAAGTGGTTTGTCATCATCGTGGTGGCGGTGGCGGTCGTGTTCGCGAGTGTCACCTGGCGGCGGTATCATGAGGAAAATCCCACGGGGGTGGTCGGCGTGGTCGAGCGCGACGGCGATCGCTGGATGGCCGTGGTTCAATTCGAGCCCGAGAGCGTCGCGGTCGTTCCAGTCGGCGCCCGGGCGCTTCTCACCGTCCGGGAGCGGCCCAATGAACTGCTGAGCGGGATTGTCGAGTCCATCGCCGCCGATGGCACGACGCGGATCCGGTTGAAAGAGCGGCCACCGGCCGGGGAAGGGTCGGCCATTCGCGCGACCATCGATTCCGCGGTGGTGCCGGACATGGGATTTGAATGACCGTGCACCGCCGTCTTGCCATCCCCGCCGCGCGCTGCTCGCATCCGATCCGATGAAGCATCTCTGGCCATGGCTGCTGGCGCTGGTTTCCGGCGTTTGCATGGCGGTCACGTTTCCGCCGTTCGAGTTCGACGGCCTTGCGTGGTTCGCGCTCGCACCGCTGGCGGCAGCCGTCTGGTTTTCGCCGGACACCGGCCGGCTGCGCTGGCTGCGACTGCTCGGGCTGGGCTACACCTGCGGGCTCGCGTTCTTCCTGATCGTTTTCTTCTGGATCACCGAAGTGACACTGCCCGGATGGCTTCTGCTGGGGATGTATCTTGCGATTTATCCCGCGCTGTGGGCGTTGTTCGCCGGCACGGTCGGCCGCCCTCGTGAGACGGGAGGGGATCTCTCGGTCTGGACGAATTCCTTCAACAATCTCCGCCTCGCCTGCCGCTGCGCCGCCGCGTGGGTGGGGCTCGAATGGGTGCGGGGAACGCTTTTCACCGGCTTCGGCTGGAATCAGCTCGGGGTGTCGCAATGGCAGAATGTTTCGATCATCCAGATCGCCGATTTCGCGGGCGTCGGCGGTGTCACGTTTCTGATCGTGCTGATGAATCTGATCGTCGTGATGACCGTGAAGCGCTTTTCGCTCGAGGCCGGACGCGGCAGGTTGCGCCCCCATTACGATTTCACCATTACGCTGGCGCTTGTGGCGCTCGCATTTCTCTACGGAACTTCGAAGTTCCGCGAGTCCGATGACGGGCAGGTTCCCCTGCGTGTTGCCGCCGTGCAGGCCAATATCCCGCAATACCAGAAATGGGATGCGGAATTCGAACAGCACATTGTCGAGACCTACCGGCGCCTGACGGACAATGCGATCGCGCTCCAGCCCGATCTTCTGGTGTGGCCGGAGGCGGCGACCCCGTTTCCGCTCATGCAGCACGAGGGCGTGCAGCGGGAGGTCGCCGGCATCCTCGAGCAGTTGAAGGCCGGGTTCCTGCTTGGAACCCTGAACCGTCTCGCGGTTGGTGATTTCAACGCCGCGGTCCTCCTCCATGCGAACGGCCAGTATCAGGTCTACCACAAGATGCACCTTGTGCCGTTTGGCGAATACGTTCCTCTGCGCGACGTCTTTCCACTCTTCGCATGGGCGGTCGGAGACCAGGTTCCCAGTGACTTCGATGCAGGCGAGGAGCCGGTGGTGATGGAGACAAAGCCGCGTCCGGTGCCGATGACGGTGGACTTCCCGCCGTTCCCGAAATGGAGCGCCCTTTTTCCCGAACTCAAGGCAGAGCGCGATCCCGTCCGCCTCGCGCCGCTTATCTGCTTCGAAGACACGGTGGGGGAGGTTGTCCGTCAGTTCTCCGGTCGCGGGGCGCAACTTCTGGTCACGCTGACGAACGACGGATGGTTCCGCGAAAGCGCCGGATCCCGGCAGCACCTGTCGAATGCCATCTTTTCCGCCGTCATGACGAAGCTCCCGCTCGTCCGCGCGGCAAACACCGGCGTGACCTGCTTCATCGACGCCCGGGGGCGCGTGCTTCAGCAACTCCAGTCCGAAAAAGGCTCCACGTTCATTGAGGGTGTCCTCTTTGGGGAAATCTCCGTGCCGGCTTCCCCCCGCCGCACGTTCTACACGACCTACGGCGATCTCTTTTCGATCGCATGTCTCATCGCGGCTCTGCTGTCGATTCGGACCTGCTGGCTGGAGCCGCTGCGTCGTCACACGACCGAAAACTGACCGTCGAAACATCCCGCCTTGATCGCCTCCGGCGAACCCTTCAACCTTCCGTCCCATGAAAGCCGTCGTTACCGTCATGCCCAAGAAATCGGTCCTCGATCCGCAAGGCGCCGCCGTCGCGCAGGCGATGGACCATCTCGGCCTGCCGCACGTCGGCAAGGTGCGCGTCGGACGCTCGATCGAGATCGAACTCCCCGAGGGCGCGAGCGAGGAAAAGCTCCACGAACTGTGCCGGGACTTCCTCTCGAACCCGGTCATCGAGGACTACGAACTGGAGATCCGATAATCACGCAGCCGCAGGGCGCGCGGGGAATTTTCCCTTGGTGATCTCCGCGCCCTTCGTGGAGCATACCTTATGAAATTTGCCGTCATTCAGTTTCCCGGGTCGAATTGCGACCAGGATGTGATTCACGCGCTTCGCAGTTTCGACGGTGCGGAGGCGGAATACGTCTGGCACAAGTCGGAGTCGCTCGACGGATTCGATGCCGTCGTGGTCCCGGGAGGATTTTCCTTCGGCGACTACCTTCGCACGGGTGCCATTGCGCGTTTCTCGCCGATCATGAAGTCGGTGAAGAACTTTGCGGCAAACGGCGGGGTCGTCCTCGGCATCTGCAACGGATTTCAGATCCTCTGCGAGGCAGGTCTGCTGCCGGGCGCGCTCGTGCGCAACCGCGACCTCCATTTCATCTGCGAGCATGTGAAGCTCCGGGTCGAAAATGCCGAAACCCGTTTCACAAAGGCCGCCCAGCCCGGTGCGCTCCTGAACATCCCGATTGCCCACGGCGAGGGGTGCTATTTCGCCGACGATGCCACGCTCGACGAACTCGAGCGCAACAATCAGGTGCTCGTCCGTTACGACGGGGTGAACCCGAACGGCTCCTGCCGCAACATTGCGGGCATCTGCAACCGCGAAGGCAACGTCTTCGGCCTCATGCCACACCCCGAACGCGCCTGCGATCCGCTGCTTGGCAGCACCGACGGCCGGGTCATTTTCCAGTCGCTCCTTTCTTGAGCGCTTCTTTTCCGTCCATGTCCGATCCCGCCATCACTCCCGAGGTCATCGCCAAGCACGGCATCACGCCCGACGAATACGAGCGCATCAAGTCGATCCTCGGCCGCGAACCGAACTTCACCGAGCTCGGCGTCTTTTCCGTCATGTGGAGCGAGCATTGCTCCTACAAGAACTCGAAGCTCGAGCTGAAAAAATTTCCGACCACCGGCCCAAAGGTGCTTGTGAAGGCGGGCGAGGAAAACGCGGGCGTCATCGACATCGGTGACGGTTGGGCGATCGCGTTCAAGATGGAAAGCCACAACCACCCGAGCGCCGTCGAGCCATTCCAGGGCGCGGCCACCGGTGTCGGCGGCATCATTCGCGATATTTTCACGATGGGCGCGCGTCCCGTGTTTTCGCTGAATTCCCTGCGCTTCGGGCCGATCGACGGCGACGATGCGGAGTCGAAAACGAACCGCCGGCTCTTCGCAGGGGTCGTCAGCGGAATCGCCCACTACGGAAACTGCATCGGCATTCCGACGATCGGCGGCGAGGTCTATTTCGACGAATCCTACAGCGGCAACCCGCTCGTGAACGTCTTCAATCTCGGCATCCTCCGTCACGAGCAGATCGCCCGCGGCGGCGCCGTTGGCATTGGGAATCCGGTGTTCTATGTCGGCGCGGAAACCGGCCGCGACGGCCTCGCCGGGGCCGCCTTTGCCTCGCGTGAATTGACCGAGGAGAGCAAGGAGGACCGCCCCGCAGTGCAGGTGGGCGATCCGTTCCGCGAAAAACTTCTTCTCGAAGCCTGCCTCGAACTGCTCGCCAGCGGCTGCGTGGCCGGCATTCAAGACATGGGCGCGGCGGGTCTGACCTGTTCGACCTGCGAGACCGCGAGCCGCGGCGGCACCGGGGTCGAAATCGACCTCAACCTCGTGCCGAAGCGCGAGGAGGGAATGACGCCCTACGAGATCCTGCTCAGCGAGTCGCAGGAGCGAATGCTCGTCATTGTTCACAAGGGGCAGGAGGCGACCGTTCGCGAGATTTTCGAAAAATGGGATCTGCCCTACGCGCAGATCGGCGAGGTCAAGGACGACGGCATGATGCGTGTCCGCGAGGGCGACCGTGTCGTGGTGGAAATTCCCGCCCGACAGCTTGCGGACGAAGCCCCGCTCTATTCGCGAGAAGCCGCGCCCAAACGCGAGATTCCCGCGCTCGATCTCGCGACGGTGCCGGAACTCGACCCGCTCGAGTCCCTGCCAAAGCTCCTTGCGCACCCCAGCATCGCCAGCAAGCGCTGGGTGTGGCGCCAATACGACCACATGGTCCGCCTCGGCGCGACCGTGCTGCCCGGCTCGGACGCCGCGGTGTTTGTCGTTCGCGAGGCGGACAAAATCCTCGCCGCCGCGACGGACTGCAACGCGATCTACTGCCGGCAGGATCCCCGCGAGGGCGCGCGCATCGCGGTCGCCGAGTGCTGCCGCAACCTCGCGTGCTCGGGAGCCGTTCCGCTCGCGCTGACGGACAACCTGAATTTCGGCAATCCGCACAAGCCGGAGAATTTCCTGCAGCTTCGCGAGGCCGTCGAGGGCATGGCCGAGGCCTGTCGTGCGTTCGATACGCCCGTCACCGGCGGCAACGTCAGCCTCTACAACGAGAGTCCGATTGCCGCGATCGATCCCACGCCGACGGTGGGAGTGGTCGGACTCATCGCCGATCCGAAGCACATCACGACCTCCGCGTTCAAGCAGGCGGGTGACGCAATCATTCTCATCGGCGACCTCGGCCACGAACTTGGCGCCTCGCATTACCTGAAGGTCTGCCATGGCCGCAAGGAGGGCGCACCGCCGTTGCTCGACTACTCGCACGAGATCGAGGTTCACAATGCCGTCCGCGCTCTCATCCGCCTCGGATTGGTCAGGAGCGCGCACGATTGTTCCGAGGGTGGACTCGCCGTCGCCGTTGCGGAATCCTGCCTCGCTGTGGAAGGCGCGCCGCTCGGTGCAAGTCTTGCCTTCACGACGAACGGC
Source organism: uncultured Spartobacteria bacterium (assembly GCA_937901895.1). GTDB lineage: Bacteria > Verrucomicrobiota > Verrucomicrobiia > Chthoniobacterales > JAATET01 > JAATET01. The sequence goes on from CALGTD010000110.1 coordinate 35,060, forward strand.
CTCCGTGCGGACCAGGCGCTCTTCAACGAGTCGCAATCGCGCATCGTCATCTCGACGACGCGAGGCAACGCCGCCGCCGTCCTGGCCCTGCTGGAGTGGCGCGGGGTTCCCGCCCGCCGTCTTGGCGAAGTGACGGACCAGGACTCGCTGACAATCACCGTCGACGGCCGCGCGTTCGACTGGAAGCTGGCCTCGTTGCATGAGGCGTGGGCGGAAACGATCGGCCGTTTGATGAGTTCGTAGGAAGATCCCTCATTCGACCTTCGCAAAAATCGCAATAGCAACCTTGCCGTCAGGTTCCTTTTCCGCTAAGCGGGCGAGCCATGAAAGCGATCATGGGTGTTGGGTTGTTCGTATTCATCGTCACCGGCGGTGCTTTTGCGGCGGAGTCGACGGATCTGGAGGCAATCAAGGCCGAGCTGAAGCCGCTTCGAGTGAAGGCCTACAAGGAACCGGACGTGAAGGCCGCCCGTGAGAAGCTCGATGCGGCATATCGCGAATACTGGGACGTCGTTCGCAAGGCGATGATTCGTCTCGAGCCCGACAAAAAGGCGCTCATCGAGGCGGACGTCGATTCCCGCAAGGCGAAGAGTGCCATCGCGGGCGAGCCTGCACAGAAGTCGACGGAATAGGCCGCGTTGCGTGGCGGCTTATCCGCCCACTGCTTCGCGGACGAGGTCCGCGATCTGCGGGGACAGTTTCAAAGCCAGCGCGGCCTGCCGGACGTCCGGGCTCATTTTCCGCCAGGTCTTCTGGAGGATGTGAATGAATTTCTCCCGCGGATAGTCCGCGTGCTGGGCGGCGAAGGCCTCGATTTCATTTTCGAGAAACACGAGGCAGGCGGCGTCCTCGAGAACCTGCGTCCCGGGGTCCTTCATCAGTCCGTCTTTCGCGATCCACTTTGCCGCGAGGTCCGCGTCCGTTTCGGAGATGCCTGCCGCTAGCATCAGCTCCCGCGCGCGATCCGCCTGCTTTTCGTAAAGACTCTTCCGCCATGCCAGATAGCCCGCCCTGCCTTCGGGGAAGGAAGCGCGCGGCGTCTTCCAGCGCTCGAGATGCTGGCAGCGGGCGGCGAGGCGCAGCAAAGCCGATGCGTCCGGCACCAGACGGGCCACCCATTTCTCCATGCGGTCGGCATATGCCAGCTCGGCGGGGCGTCCGTCGGACGTCGTGTTCGGATCGGCGGAATGCGCGGTGTCGATGGACGCGCGTGCGCGGTCGAAGGGATCCATGCGGGAAATTGTGCGTGATTGGGTGCCCGGGGAAAAGGATGAGGATTGTCGCCAATCTGCCCGGAGTCATACGCTGGCCGCCATGGAAACGCGTTCCTTTGATGCGATTCACGACGAATATGCGTTCTTCATGGCGCACTCGACCGAGCCGTCCCGCTGTCGGGAGGAAATGCTCCGCGAACTGCGGGCCTGGACGCCGCCACAGGACATCCGCCTGCTCGACTTCGGGTGCAGTCGCGGCGAATTCCTTTCCGGCCTGCTTCGGGAGTGGGCGGTCCCCCGCGAGCGACTCGCCGTCACCGCCGTGGACATCGATGCCTCGGCGCTTCCGGCCGCTGCGGCCGCGATCGAGCCGTTTGCGGCGACAGTGACCACCGGAACGTCGCCCGGTGGCGGGGCGTTCGACGTGATTCTGTCGAATCACGTTCTCTACTACGTGCCGGATCTCGAGGGGACGATGAAAGGCCTGCGGGAGCGGGTGGCACCGGGCAGCCGCATGCTCCTTCTTCTCGGCGGGCGGGAAAATTGCCTGTGCGGCTTTTGGGATGTCGCGTATGGCGACGACGGCGTGCCGTGGAACCGTGCAGAGGATGTCGAGCTCGTGCTCCGGGAAAACGAATGGGATTTCGCGCGCATCGAGGTGCTCTCGAGGCTCGAGTTTCCGGACAGCCGTGAGAATCGCCTGCGCATTCTCCGGTTCCTGTTTTCCGATTCGCTCGGGAAATTTAACGTGGAGGCGCTGCTCGCACACTTCGATCAATACCGCGACGGCGATCGAATCGTAATCGACAATCGCGACGTGCTCTTTGTTCTTTCCGCCGAAGGAGGCTGAGCGCGTGCGCATGCGATTCGTCAGTCAGCCGATGCGACCCGAGGGGGAATCCTTTGATACGTCGCGAATGGGGGCGGGCGAGCCGGGGCTCCCCGCGCGGTTCCGCGTGGGGACGACTGTCTACGAAGTGGCGGAGGTGCTGGATCGCAGGCGCGAATATGGCGACTGCCGCCACGGCAGCGGGGAACGCTATTTGCGGCGATACGTCTTCCGGGTGCGGACGACGGGCGGAGAAATTCTTACCATCCAGTTTCACCGCAGTTTCGACCGGCCGCGCGGTCGGTCCGCGGCGAGATGGTGGCTGCAGTGGATCGAGGAACCGGGCGACGGTCATTGACAATGCCCGCATCCGGTGCTCCCGTTGAACCCGTGAATCCTCGTTCCACGCTTCGTCTCATCGACCTTGGCATGGCGGCCATCCTGCCGTCACGCAAGTCGATCGACGTATTCCACGGCGCGGAAATCTGATTCGTTCGTTCCGTCGCCTCGTTTCTCCGGCGACGTTCGTTTTCCGCGGCGCCGCCGGCTCCTCGAAGACCGGCCAATGCAGTCCGCCATTCTCCATCAAAATCGAAAGACGCTCGCACTCGCCTCGCCGATCATTGCCGGCCAGGTGGGGCAGATGCTCATGGGCTGGGCGGACACCTTGATGGTGGGTCGCGTCGGGGTCGTGCCGCTCGCGGCGTGCGCATTCGCAAACACGCTGCTGGCAGTGGTATTCGTTTTCGGGTTCGGCGTGATGTCCTCGGTGACCGTGCGCGCCTCGCAGGCATTTGGTGCGGGCCGTGGCACGGAAGTGGTGCACCGCGCGGGCATTTTGCTCGGGGCGGGACTCGGAGCGGTTCTGCTTTGCATCCTGCTCGCGCTGCTGCCGGTGCTTCACTGGTTTGGTCAACCGCCGGACGTCAACGCCGCGGCGCCCGGCTACCTGGTGTTGACCGCGATGTCGCTGGTTCCGGCGATGATGCTCACCGCGGAGAAGGGATTCGCAGAATCCCTCTCGCGTCCATGGCTGCCGTTCTGGATCGTGCTCGGCGGGGTCCTGCTGAACGTCCTGCTGAACTGGATCTTCATCTTCGGAAAACTGGGCGCTCCTGCCCTCGGCCTCACCGGTGCGGGTCTCGCGACGTTCCTTGCGCGATGCGTGGCGGTTGCCGCGTTGATGCTTTGCATGAGGCGGTCGTCGTATTTTCGAAAGTTCCTCGTTCGCGCGGACGATGGACGCACGATCGGTTCCGAACTCCGAGCCCTTCTGCGAATCGGTCTTCCGGCCGGCGGGCAGCTTCTCGCCGAGGTTACTGCGTTCGCGAGTGCGTCGATCATGATGGGCTGGATCGGCGTCAACGCGCTTGCGGCGCACCAGATCGCGATCACCTGCGCCGCGACGACGTTCATGGTGCCGCTTGGTCTTGGAATGGCTGTCACGGTCCGCGTGGGCCAGACGCTTGGAGCCGGGGCGTTGAACGACGTGCGTCCGATTGCATTCGGCGGTCTCGGCATGGGCGTCGGCGTGATGGCGTGCACGGCGGTGGGATTTCTCCTGTTTCCGCAACAGATCGCCGGGCTCTTCGTGGCGGATCCGGCGGTGAGATCCGTTGCGGCGACGCTGCTCGTGATCGCGGGGATGTTTCAAATCGTGGACGGCGCGCAGATCATCATGATGAACGCCCTGCGCGGCCTTTCGGATGTGAGCGTCCCCATGGGCATCGCGGTTGGTTCGTATTGGGGCGTGGCGCTGCCGACTTCGTGGCTGCTTGCATTTCCCGTGGGTCTGGGACCGCAGGGAATCTGGATTGGCCTCGCCGCCGGACTGCTTGCTGCGAGTGTGGCGCTTACCTGGCGGTTCTGGCGGAAATCCTCGTCAGCCCGTCTGGCCTCCGCCTATCGTGCCGCGCATGCCTGAACTCGACCGCTTCCGCTCGCTGCTCTGCGGCCTCGGCGACGCCATTCGCGACGCCGTGATTGCCGGGCGCGCGAGGCAGACGATCGAGCAACTTTCCGCCGTTGCGCATGAGTCCGCCGCGGACACGATTTACGCGATCGACAAGCTCAGTGAGGCCGCAATCCTTGAGTGGTTCGAGGCAAACTGGCCCGCAGACGAGCCGGTGGAATTGATTTTCGAAGGCATCGATGAGGCAAATCCGCCCTGCTTTCCGGCGGATGTCGACGTGCTCGACACGAAGTGGAAATGCATCATCGACCCGATCGACGGCACCCGCGGACTCATGGTGGACAAACGCTCCGCGTGGGCACTCGCGGGGCTTGCGCCGCAGTTGGGCACCGCGACGAGCCTGTCCGATATCCAGGTGGCCGCAATGACGGAAATTCCGACGACCAAGCAATGGCGCGCCGACCAGATCAGTGCCGTCACCGGCCGGGGCATCGTCGCGGAGTCGGTGAACGTGCTCGATGGCAGCCGCGCACCGCTGGAATTGCGTCCATCCCGGGCGACGGACTTTCGCCACGGCTTCGCGTCGATCGCGAAGTTCTTTCCCGAAGGGCGCACGCTGATTGCGCAAATCGAGGAGCAGGTGTGGGACGAACTCGTCGGAGTCGGCGAACACTCCTCGCCAGTCCTCTTCGACGATCAATACATCTCCACCGGCGGACAATTTTACGAGATTCTCGCGGGACACGACCGGTTCATTGGAGACATTCGTCCGCTCATCCATCGGGTGCTCGATCTGGACTCGCCGATTGTCTGTCACCCCTACGATTGCGCCGCGGCGCTTATTCTGACCGAGGCGGGTGCGGTTTACGAATCGCCGTTCGGCGGCTTTCCCGACGCGCCGCTCGACACCACGTCCCCCGTTTCGTGGCTCGTCTATGCGAATCCGGTGCTGGCCGAGAAACTCAGGCCGGTGCTCCACAAGGCGCTTGCCGCCATGCTCGGATGAACCGCGAACGCCTCATTGCCGTCGTCGGCGCAGCGATTGCCCGTCTTCTTTTCGCGACCCTGCGATTCCGAATGAAGGACGAGTCGGGCTTCCTGACGAAGTCGCCGGACTTTCCCGTCATTTTCACCTTCTGGCATAATCGCATTCTCGCGATCACGATCGCGCATATGCGCGGCTACTGGCATCGCGAGCGCAAAGGTGTGAACGTTCTCACCAGCCCCAGTCGGGATGGAGAGATTCTCGCGCAGGTGATGGCGCAGTTTCGCATGGGCGCGATTCGCGGCTCGAGTTCGCGTCGGGGCTCACGTGCGCTGATGGAGTGCACCGACTGGCTGAAATCCGGCGGTGATCTCGCCGTGACGCCGGACGGTCCGAAGGGCCCGCGTTACAAGCTTGGCCCGGGTCTCATTCTCCTCGCGCAGACGACCGGCGCCCGCATCCTTCCGATGCACGTGAAATTTTCCCGCGCGCTCACGCTGAAAAGCTGGGACGGCTTTCGCATTCCGTTGCCGTTTTCGCGTGTCGACGTCACGATCGGTCCCTACGAGACGATCCCACCCACGCCCACGCCCGAGGCATTCGAGGCGGAGAGGCTGCGGATTGAAACCCTTTTGAAAAATGAAGCTGATTGATGGCTCCGGTATCGCGAAGAAGGTCCACGAGGAAACAAAGACACGCATCGCCGTGCTGAAAGATCGCGGTGTGACGCCCGGCCTCGCGGTGGTCCTCGTCGGAGAGGATCCGGCGTCCGTCGCGTATGTCCGGTCAAAGGACAAGCGCGCCGCAGAACTCGGTCTGCATTCGGTCAAACACGAGCTCCCCGCCTCCACGACGCAGGAGGAATTGCTCGCGCTGGTTGCAAAGCTGAACGCTGATCCTGCGATTCACGGCATTCTCGTGCAGTCGCCGCCGCCGAAGCACATCGACGAGGCCGCGATCGTCCGCGCCATTGATCCGGCGAAGGACGTAGACGGATTTCATCCCATCAACGTCGCAAAGCTCGCGCTCGACGATCCATCGGGCTTCGTTCCGTGCACGCCACTCGGCTGTCAGCGCCTTCTTGTGGAGGCCGGCGTCGAGACCCGCGGAGCGCGGGCCGTGGTGCTGGGCCGCAGCATGATCGTCGGCAAGCCGATGGCGCTCCTCCTCATGGCAAAAGGTCCGGGAGGTGACGCGACGGTGACCGTTGCGCATTCGCGGTCACGGGATCTGGCCGCCATTACGCGGGAGGCGGACATTCTCATCGCCGCAATCGGTCGGCCCGGGTTCGTGACCGCCGACATGGTGAAGGACGGCGCCGCCGTGATCGATGTCGGCATTAATCGCGTGGAGGATCCCTCCACCGCGAAAGGCTACCGGATCGTCGGAGATGTCGATTTCGAGAATGTTGCGCCGAAGTGCTCGGCAATCACGCCCGTTCCGGGAGGTGTCGGTCCGATGACGATTGCGATGCTCATGGCAAACACGGTGACCGCCGCCGAGCGCGCAGCAGCTTGATCGACCCCGGGTTGCGCATTTCCTTGCCGCGATCAAACTTCTCGACCTTGCGACAAGCAGGGACATAGGCTGCAGCCAATGGCGGAAGCAGCTACAGCGGTTCCTGTGGCGACCGGGCGGCGGCGTTGGCCTTCCGGCCCGACGTTTCAACGATGGTTTCTCGGAGGATGGACGCTTCTCGTCTTTGCCTTTCTATACATCCCGATCCTGCTGCTGGTGGTGTTTTCGTTCAACCGCTCGAAGCTCGGCATCCGATGGACCGGCTTCACCACCGAGTGGTATGGCAAGCTTTTCAGCAACAAGTCGCTTCTCGACTCATTTTACAACAGCCTGATTGTCGCATCGGTCACGACCGTGCTCGCGACGTTGTTTGGGACGATCGGTGCGTGGCTGCTCTTTCGATACAAATTCCCTGCGCGGCGTATGCTGGGGCTGCTCATTTTCATTCCGATGGTCATGCCGGAGGTGCTCATGGGCTCAAGCCTGCGCCTGCTCGTGGTCGCGGTGGGTGGCTCGCTCGGATACATCGCCATGATCATCGCGCACACCACGTTCTGTTTTCCGTTTGTGCTGGTGGGTGTGCAGGCCCGGCTCGAGGGCATCGACCCCTCGCTCGAGGAGGCGGCGATGGACCTCGGTGCGACTCCGGTGGAGGCCTTCTGGAAGGTCATCGTGCCCTACCTCATGCCGGCGATCGTGGCTGGCGCGCTGATGTCGTTCACCCTCTCGTTCGACGAATACATCGTCAGTGTCTTTCTCTCGGATGCGACCTCGCAGACGCTTCCCCTCAAGGTTTACGGAATGGTGAAGAAGGGGCTAAGCCCCGAGCTGAACGCGCTCAGCACCATCTTCATCGTTGCAACGTTCTTTCTCGTCCTGATCACCCAAGTCATCAAGAAAAGGCCCTGAACCCATGAAAACACCACGCCACCTCCTCGCGGCGACCGTCCTTGCGGCGGGTTCGCTGTTCCTCTCCGGCTGCGACAAGCCTGCCGAATCCTCATCTCCCGCCACCGAGTCCACCCCTGCGCCGGCATCAACACCCGCCGCTGACAGTGCATCGGCCCCTGCCGCCAATGCCCCTGCCGACGAAGAAGCAGTCGCGGATACCGGCGAGCCGAAGGTGCTGAACCTCTTCTGCTGGTCGGAATACGTGCCCCAGGCGGTCATCGACGCCTTCACGAAGCAGACCGGCATCCGCGTGAACGTGGAGAACTATTCCTCGAACGAGGAGATGTATGCCAAGCTCCTCTCCGGCGGGAAATACGACCTCATCCAGCCGAGCGAATACGCCGTCGAGGCGCTCATCGAGGCCGGCCAGCTTCGTCCGCTCGACAAGAGCGCGATTCCGAACCTCAAGAACATCGACCCCGAGTTCCTGGACATGCCGTTCGACCCCGACAACAAATACTCCGTGCCCTGGATGGCCGGTCCGATCGGCATCGTCGTGAACACCGAGCTCGTGCAGGACGATATCAAGGGATACAAGGACGTTTTCCAGGAGAAGTTCCGCGACAAGATCGTCATCCTCGACGACGCGCGTGAGATCGTGAGCTGGGCCTTCGAGACGCTCGACATTCCGATCAATGACGTCACGGATGAAAACCTCGCGAAGGCGAAGGACCTGCTCGCCCAGTGGCTGCCGCTCGTGAAGGTTTATGATTCCGACAGCCCGAAGACTGCGCTGCTCAACGGCGACGTTGCCCTTGGAGTGGTGTGGAACGGCGAGGGCGCGATCCTTACCGCCGAAGACGAGAAGTTCAAATGGATCATTCCCGAGGAGGGCACGCACATCTTCGTCGACAGTCTCGCGATTCCGAAGAGCGCGGAGCATCCGAAGAATGCCGAACTGTTCATCAATTTCATCCTTCGTCCGAAGATCTCGAAGATGATCTCCGACGAGTTTCCCTACCTGAATCCAAACCTTGCAGCCCGCGAGCTGCTTGATCCGGACGCCCTCGCCAATCCCGCCAGCTATCCCTCGAAGGAGGAGCTGGACCGCATGGACACTTTCAAGAACATCGGCGACAAGGCGTCGGACATCGACGACCTCGTCACCACTCTCAAGGTCCAGTAGTCGATGGCTGTTGTCGCCGAAGCAGCGCCCGTCACCGGAGGCTCGTCCCACGAGCGCCGGCCGGGATGGGGCGCGTGGTTGTTCCTCGCGCCCCTGCTGCTCTGGCTGATTCTTTTCGTCGTTGTTCCCAGCGTCCTGCTCGTCGTCTACGGATTTTGCGAGCGGGACGGACTGGGGCAGGTGGTTTTCAATTTCACCTGGGAAAACTACGTCCGCGCGTTCGAGTGGAAGTGGCTGAAGATTCTGCTCGATTCGATCTGGTATGCCTTCCTGACCACGATCATCTGCATGGCCGTTGGTTACCCGGCCGCGTTCTACATCGGCCGCGCGCCCGAGCGGTTTCGCAATCTGCTGTTGATGCTCGTCATGATCCCGTTCTGGACGAGCTTTCTCATCCGCACCTACGCGTGGATCACGATCCTCAGCAACAATGGATTCTTCAATACCGCGCTGATCTCGATGGGCATGATCGAACGGCCCATCGAGATGATGTATACGCCCTTCGCGGTCGTGCTCGGGCTCGTCTACAACTTCCTCCCGTTCATGATCCTGCCGATCTACACGAGCGTCGAAAAGCTCGACAACGCGCTGGTTGAGGCCGCCTACGACCTGGGGGCAAGCCCGGTGCGCGCATTTTCAAGGGTCATCATTCCACTCACGCGACCCGGCATCGCAGCCGGTGCGCTGCTCGTTTTCGTTCCAGCGATCGCGATGTTTGCGATCACGACGCTGATGGGGGGCGGAACCAATCCCACGATCGGTGAGGTGATCCAGAACCAGTTTTTCCGTGCGCAGAACCGGCCGTTCGGCGCGGCGCTCGGCACGCTGCTGCTCGTGATGTTCTTCGCGTCGCTCTGGTTCATGCACGCCCGCAAGCGCGAGGCATGAGCACGGCGCCTGCTTGCATTTCCGGCGTCGATTGAGTTTGTGAGGAACATGCTGCGCAGAACGAAGATCATTGCCACCCTCGGGCCCGCCACGGAATCGCCGGCGGTTGTTCAAGCGCTCATCGAGGCCGGGACCAATGTCTTCCGGCTGAACATGAGCCATGCCAACCACGAGTGGGTGCGCGAGGTGACGAAGGTCATTCGCAACGTCTCGGCGGAGCTCGACACGCCCACCGGCATCCTCATGGATACGCAGGGGCCGGCGATTCGCACCGGTGATCTCGCGACGAAGCTCGATCTCGAGCCTGGGAACATCATGGAGTTCACCGTGCGCGGGGCGGTGAGCGAGGAGAATTTCTCCGTCGACGTAAACTACGACGGATTGATCAACGACATCGCCGTCGGCGACACGGTGCTTGTCGACAACGGCGTCATTCACATGAAGGTCCTGTCGAAACAGGACAACAAGATCCGTTGCGAGGTGCTCACGCCCGGTGTCCTTGGATCCCGGCGACACATCAATCTTCCGGGTGTGAAGGTGAACCTTCCTCCGCTCACTGCGAAGGATCTCGAGGATGTGGCCCTCGCCGCGGAGCTCGGGCTCGACTTCGTGGCGCTCAGCTTCTGCCGGGAGGCGGGCGACATCGAGGAACTGCGCCGCGTGCTTCGCGAGCAGGGCAGCCAGGCGAAGGTCATCGCGAAGATCGAGGATCAGAGCGCGGTGAAGTCCATCGATGCGATCGTTCGCGCCTCGGACCTCGTGATGGTCGCACGCGGGGATCTCGGGATCGAGTGTCCGATGGAGGAGCTTCCCATCATTCAACGGCGCATCATCAAGCGTTGCATCACCATTGGATGCCCGGTGATCGTGGCCACGCACATGCTCGAGTCGATGATCGAGAATCCGTTGCCCACGCGTGCGGAGATTACCGACGTGGCGAATGCCGTCTTCGAGCAGGCGGATGCGATCATGCTCAGCGGGGAGACGACGGTGGGCAAGTATCCCGTGGAATGCGTGAAAATCCTCGATCGCGTCGCCCGCCGCATCGAACGAAGTGGTGGAGCGGGTTACGCCGAGCAGGCCATTGTCGTGGATCCGCGCCAGAAGACGGTGCGCTCCGCCGTGGTGCTTGCAAACTCGTTCCGCAACAGCAAGCTCGTCGTCTTCACGCGCCGCGGAATCATGGCCGACTACGCGAGCCAGCTCCGTCCGCATCATTCACCGATCTTTGCGTTTGCGCCTGACGAGGCAGTTGTCCGGCGGATGGCCTTGAACCGCGGTGTCCATGCGATCCGCATGCCGTTTAATGTGCGTCCCGAGCACACGGTCGCCGATGCGGAGGTCATCCTGAAAAAGCGCGGGCTCGTCGAGCCGGGCGACCGGCTGATCGTCGTCAGCGACGTGCAGGCCGGGGAGGAGCGTTTCGACTCCATCCATCTGCGCGAGATCGTATAGGAACTGCGGCGGCCAGCTTCGACCGCGTAGGGCAGCTTCTCAGTCTTCGATCGGCACGAGCCAGATGTTGCGGAACTGGACGGGATTTCCGTGGTCCTGCAGCATCAGCGGCAGCTTGTCGGGATGCGGCGAATACGTCGCGCGTGCCTTGTGCGCGGTGCGGCCGGTCAACTCGTAATTGTCCTGCACGGTGACGCCGTTGAAGACGACCGTCACTCGCGCGGGTTTCGCGACGGCGCCGTCCCCCTTGTATTCGGGCCGGTGAAACGTGATGTCGTAGCTGTTCCATTCGCCCGGCGGCCGGCACGGATTTGCGCTCGGCGGATTTTGTCCGTAAATCGACCCGGCCATCCCGTCGGCGTAGGTGGGGTTGCGGTAGCTGTCGAGCACCTGCACCTCGTAGAGCGACATCAGAAAGACGCCGCTGTTTCCTGCGTGCTGCCCCTCGCCATCGCGATTGAGCGGGGAACGCCATTCAATATGGAGCCGGCACGAGCCGAAGGCCTCCTTGGTGCGGAGGGAGCCGGCATCGGGCGAGACCTCCAGGGCGCGATTGACGATGCGCCAGCGGGGCTCCGAACCGTCCTCCTGCACCCAGGCGTCCAGATTCGTTCCATCGAAAAGAACGACCGCGTCCGCGGGCGGCGGTTCGGTATTTGGAGTCGCATCAGTGACCTCCGGCGGCTGCGGGCGGTTCATGTCGTGCACCTCCCAGTCAGGCTCGGCGACGGCGTGCAGAAGAGGAAGAAGTCCGAGCAACGGCAGAAAACGGGCGTTCATGGATGGAAGAATTGCGCACCTTCGCGCCGCGCGCCGCGGAATGTCAATTCTCCGGTTCCCCGCGGCGGATGCGAAATGCCGCCCTGACATTGCGCAGGAGGAGGATGACGATCGCCGCGATCGACAGGGCGGTGCCAATGGGAAACCCGAAGCACGCGCAGACCGAAAGAAGCATGGCCACGCTCCAGTTTTTTCCGGTCCAGATAAACCACGCGGCTCCGCCGTAAATCAGCCCCAGCACACATCCGACCGCGAGATACGCGAGGCGGCCGCGGAGTTCGAGATCCCGGGGAATGTTGCCGGCGTCGGACTCCGTGCCGAGCAGCGACCATGCGACGGGAATGGCAACGAACGCGAACACCGAGGCAATCGCGAACAGTGCCGCCAGGATGCGGGCAGGCAGTGGCATCGTCGTGTGGGTGAGGGACGAACTGGAGTATCCCGCCGCGCGGTTTGAGACATTTTGACAACGGTTTGAGAATTTTCGGGGTTTCAGCAGGTCCGTTGTAGGCTCGCTGCAGTGGCGGTGCAAGGCGGCCGCATCACGTCTTCCTGCCCAACCAGGTGCTCTCCTGGGCTCCCGTCGATCCGTCCCACCGGCCGCCGTAGGTCAGGAATGCCGAGGGCGTGATCTCGATCGCCGGGGCGGTCGGGGATCCGGTTGCGCTCAGGAAGTTCGTGGCGGCCTCCGGTGCGTAGGAGTAGCCGCCGGCGATCTCGGCCGTGCGGCCGAGGATGGTGAGGGACATCGGCGAGGCGGGGTTCGGCAGGCCGTGGGGGTCGGTGCCCCACGTCGCCTGGGTGCCGAAGCCGCCGTAGGTGGCGATCACCTCGACGACCGGCCAGAAGAGCCGCTCACCGCCGGTGACGGTCGAGACCAGGGCGTCAGCGCTTTCTCGGTGCCAGCTGGCACGGAACATCAGGAAGAAGGTGAGGACGACCGCGCCGCTGTCCGCGAGCGGGGTGGCGAGCTGCCTGCCGGTGACGCCGGGATCCGGCGGGTTCGGCGGGATGACATAGTAGGTCTCCCAGACCGGCTCCTCGATCGAGCCCGAGCCGGTGAAGGTCGAGAAAACGCTGGCCGTGATCGTGCCAGCCTTCCAATCGAGCACCCGCTCGCGCTCGTCCGTTTCCACCCAGCCGACCGAGTCCGAGTCCGCCCCCATCTCTCCCTCGAACGGATCGGTGCTGTTCGGTCCCGGCCCGGTGTCGGAGGTGCCCGGATCGCTCAGGGTGATCGTGCCGTTAAACGTGAGCCCGCCGAACTCCACGTCCACCTGCGCCGCGCGGAACAGGAGCGTCTGAATCTCCCGCCGGTTGAACCCCAGCGGGCGGCTCGTGCCGGGGCCGGCCTCGCCGGTCTCGGCCGCACGGGCGGGAATGGGTGGCACCTCGGCGCAGATCATGACGCGGCGGTCGCGGATTCCTCCAGAAAGGTGCAGATCGCCCCGTCGTAAAATCGCTCCACGAGCTTCAGCGCGTTCTGCAGCAGCTGGCGGCGGCGCAGGGTCTCGCCCTCCGCGTAGATCTCGGCGATTTCGATGAACGCCATCGTCTGCTCCTCGGTGATGTCATCGACCTCGACCGGCGCGTCGTGACCGGTCCACCAGGTGGAGCCGTGCGCGATCGAGAGGACCTCGGTCGAGAGGTCGTATTCCGCCCAGATCTTCGTGCCGGCCGAGACGGAGAATGGCGAGTCCAGCCCGGTGATCGTCTTCTTTCCGGCTCCGTATTCCTTCAGCGTCGAGCCTTCGGAGTGGACCGTCGCCGTGCCCGCTTCGTTGTCCACCGTCACGCGAAACGGGCAGCGCGGCCCGTTGTCGAGTTCGGTGTATTCGGCGTCCCCGCCGTCGATCTCGTGCGAGACGTTTTGCAGGATGTAGTCCTCGATCGCGCCCGGTGCCCGCCAGCCCGTCGCGTGCTCGAACCAGATGGTCGCGACGCCCAGCGGCAGCTCGACCTCCGCCTCGCTCTCGTGCGGCCCGCTTTCAAAGATCGAGCCATCGAGCGCCTCGACGCGCACGTGATACCGCGCCCCGGCCTCGACCGCCTCGGGCGGCGTGATCTCGACGGAGAGCTTCGTGGTCGGGACTTCGATGTCGACCGGCACTTCGGTCTCCGTCTGCTCGTCCTCGCCGGCGGGCACCTCCGCGCCTCCTTCGGGCAGCGGCGGGATCCCGCCGTCGGGCGTGTATCGGATCCGCTCGGGTGCCTGGTGCCGGCGAGCGCGGAGCAGGTCCACCAGATCCCGCAGCGAATAGCCGGCCGATGCGCCGAAGGTGATCCACGTCCGGCGGGTGTGCGGGTTCTGCCGCACGCGCGCGATCGGCGTGCGCATGGTTGCCCACGCGGCATTCTCGCTGCCGGTGATGTTGAGCGCGTGGCCCATCACCTGCTCGAGGCGGGGCAGCTCGTCCGAGACGAAGCTCAGCATGCCCTCCCAGCCCAGGCGCGCGGTCTCGTCCATCAGCTGCTGCGGGAGGTGTGAAAAGTCGGCGGGGTCTTCGCCCGGATCCGAGGCGACCGGGTCCTGCCACGCGTAGCGTCCCGAGTAGAGGTCCGTCGTGCGGAAGGTCAGCGAGGCCGGCTTGTAGCGCGTGCGAGGGAATTTCGGGTCGCTGTAATTGAAGAACGCATACGCGACCGCCGGGCCGAAGAAATCCGTCGGCGTGATCGAGTTGTCCGCCGTGACGATCTTGTCGCGCGGGTCGAACGGCCCCTCGCATCCGTTCACGTAGAACCGCTCGGGTATCGAGCCGGCCACGATCACACGCGGCCCGGTGAAATCGCCGGCCGCGAAGAACGCATCCTTCAGCGAGATCCCGAGCGTCTCGCTCTCATAGGCGGAGGCCACCCACGGGATCTTGTGTTTCCAAAAGTCGGCCGTCTCGACTTGCGCCGCCATCTCCGCCCTCGTGAGCACGCGGATGTTCGCGACGACCAGCTGGTTGACCTCGGGAGCGAGGTCGAGCGGCTCGACGATCGCGCCGTCGCTGGTCGGATCGCCGGCGGTGTATTCCGTGCGCGTTTCGGGGCCTTCGGGGCAGACGTTGCTGTTGATCCGCTTCCGGCAGATCAGCCGCACGCCCGGCACCACGAGATCCGCGCGCTCGCGGATCTGGAAGCCCGCCTCGATCGCGGAGAGCGGGACGTTCAGTTCCGGCAGCCCGGACGCCTTTCGCACGTGCAGCACCTCGTCCGCCGGCGACACCCACGCGACCGAGCCGGGGAACCATTTCAACACCGCCTGCAGGCCCTGCTTGAGCGTGATGCCGTCGGCACGCTGGGGCGGGATCTTGCCCGAGACATCGATGTCGCGGTGCTCTTCGTCGTAGTCGGCCGCCTCGGCGATCTCCTCGATCGTCTGCCGGCAGTTGACCGGCTTTAGGTCGAGGACGCGCCGGTCCTCCGGTGGATCGGCGATCGGGTCGGAGATGTCGACTTCCTCGAGCTTTCCGCCGATCACGACGCGTGTGTCGGTGCCTTCGCCGAACTCGTAGGGCGCTTCCCAAATCTTCCGTCCCAGCCGTGCCCAGGCATCGTCGGCCGTCGGTGCCTGCCTTCGTGCGCCGGCGCTCTCCGAGGCGTTTCGTGGATCGCGGATGCGGCCGCGAAACCGCACAACGCCGTCATCATCCTTCACCACGACGGCCGTTCCGTGCGGGAATAGCACGGGCGAGTCGGCATTCGCCGCGCGGATGATTTCCAGGACGCCGTCGGTCTGGTTGCCGACCTCCCATTCCACCTCGCCGATCTGCTCGATCGGAATGTCGTTGATCGTCCAGCTCATGCCCGCGTGTCCATGACTCGGCGTTGCAGGTCCGCCAGCTGCTGCTGCAGGGCGGCGATGGCGGATGCAAAGCCCGCGATCGCGGAGCGGATCCCTTCGAGCGCCTTCACGCCGCGCTGGGCGTCACTGTTTGCCGAGGTCTGCGCCTGCTGCAGCGAGGTGGCAAGCGTCCGGATGAGTTCCGCGATCTGGCCGACCGCCTCGGTGCCCTTCGCGAGTTCGGCGTTGGCCTGCTGCTTGCCGGCTTCGACTTCGGCGGTCTGTTGCGCGAGTTGCGGCCGCTCGGTGGGCTGCAGCATGTTCGCCACCCCGGGCGAGTTGAGCAGGCGGTAGCCCGGCCGTTCGTTGACGGCGCGGCCTTCCTCCACCAGCAATTCGCCGAGCATGCCGTAGTGCCGCTGGCTGCGCGCATCGATCGACCGGCCCGAGACGTTGCGAAACCGGCCCCCGCACTCATGGGGAGAGCCGCCCGCGTTGAGTGTAGCACTTGGTTAGACCTCCGATTTATGAAACTCACAAAAGCCGAAAATCCGTCTCGTCGACTACGAGACCGAGGAGGATTACGACTTTCTCCGCCCGGGCGATCCGTGGACGCACGGCTATCAGAAGATGGTGCTGCGCGCGGTGAAGCGCCGGCTGCGGAAGGCGGGGCTCAAGGTCGAGCTGCGCACGCTGCGCATCGCGGATTATTTCGATTGGCTCGCGAGGGAGCGCAGATCCGACAACCAGGAATCGCGGGCGATGTTTATTGGCCTGCAGTCATGAGCCCGCCCCGAGCCACTCCCGCGCGCGAGCGCAGAAGTCACGTCCTCAACAAGGAGGATTGGGCGGCGATCGAGAAAGCGGCTGCGTCCGTCGGCGCTCTATATTCCGGCCGCCCCAGCTGGCGGCGGCTCCTTCTCATGATCGCGCGCGGCGAGGTCGTCGTGCGCCCGGCCTGCACGCGCGGTTCTGACCGCCTGCAGGGCTGATGCAATACACGCGCCGCGCGCGGAATTTGTATCAGACATTTGACAGAGCGCCGGAAACCGGCCGGATCTGTCTCAAACCACCCAAAAGGGCCGAAACGCCGCTCCCGACGGTGGGCTTCACAGAGTAAATTTCAGCCTGCTGCGGTCTTTTTCAGGCTATTTCGGGATGTCTCAAACCCCGCGGCGGTTCTCTCTGGAGCTCATCGACGAAAATCGGGGCGGCGGGATTCGAACCCACGACCTCCTGCTCCCAAAGCAGGCGCTCTACCAAGCTAAGCTACGCCCCGGCGCGAGGCCGGACGGTCGGTCCCTGGAAGGGAACGCCTGCCGCGGCGGCTCGACGGACCGCTACTATGCGCCGGCCTGAAGCGCCCGCAAGCACATTACGACGGGCCCTCGGGCGAACGCGGATCCTCTGCGAGGCATGTGTGACGGAAAGTTCACGATTTCCGCCCTCCCGTCCGCGCGGAAACCCGAAAGGGTCGGAGCCGCTTCAACCGGCATGAAAAACTCCATCCTTGTTTCCACGTCGTGGCGTTCCATCGCGGGCGCTTTCCTCGCTGCTGCAATGGCCTGCGCTCCGTCGGGGAGGAGCACCGAAGCTGCCTCCGTCGGCGAGGATGCCGAGCGCGTGCTTCATGACTGGTGGACGGGGAAGCGACTCACCGGAGACTGGTTCGGCGCGCGCGACACACTCGAGGACATCGGCCTGACCTTCAAAGGGAAGTATTACGGGGCGTTCTTTGGCGTCATCAAGGGCGACGGAGATGCCTCACGCGGCTTTTGGGACCAGGGCGTCGAATTCAGCGCCGAGCAAAATTTTGGAAAGTTGCTGGGTGTTGACGCACTCCGCGGTGTGAAAGGGTTCGGCGTCGTGAGATGGCGCGATTCCCGTGGGAACGCCGATCCGAACGATTACGTGCAGGCGAACAGCCTGTTCAACCCGACAAACTGGGCGTCGGGCACGCAATGGCGGCTGCTCAGTGCCGGGCTCGAGATCGGCAGCGAGGAACTGCTGCCGGTCGAGGACATGATCGTCCTTCGGGGTGGCTGGATCCAGCCGCAGAAGGAATTCCTCGATCAGCCGCTTTCCAAGCTTTTCCTTAACAACACGATCAACAGCTCGAAGGGTATTGGTGGGAACATTTCCTTCTCGTCGAGCTTCTCGACCTGGGGTGGCACGCTCGAGGTGAAACCGATCGAGGAATGGTATCTCAAGGGCGGACTGTTCATGGCGTATCCCTCCGCCACTTCCAGCGCGAATCACGGCCTTGCGATGCAGGGTTTCAGCCCTGATGCCTCCCGGAACGGACTGATGGCGATGGGTGAAACCGGCGTCACGCCCGGCATCGGCAGCGCGAAACTTCCTGGCAAATATGCCTTTGGCGGTTACTGGTGGGGCGTCGACCGAGCGTCCTACTTCGGCGAAAACTACGATGGCCAGTGGGGTTTCTACTGGCAGGCGGATCAGATGCTCTTCCGCGAGCCGTCTTTGTCCGCGGCACCGGATCCGCTCGCGAAGGGGCCTGCGAATGGCAAATCGTTCAAGGCACCGGTGAACACGGAGAAACCCTCATTGAGCGACCAGGGGCTGTCGGTGTTCAACCTCGTGACCTTTGCACCGAAATACAACAACCCGTTCCCGTTCTATTTCCATTCCGGCCTTGTCTACAAAGGCCTTCTGCCCACCCGGGGAAAGGATCTCACGCTCCTCGCAATCGCTTACGGAGCCTACAGCTTCTATCAGATCGAGGCGGATCAGATGGCGGGCGAGGTCAACCAGTCGAATTACACCGGCGTGATCGAAGCCGGCTACCGCGTGCAGGTGAACGGTTTTTCCTTCGTGCAGCCGTTCGCACAATACATCTTCCGTCCGGATGGCACGGGGACCACGCCCAATGCCGGCGTGCTCGGTGTCTACGTAGGCGTGGACTTCTGATTTTGGGCCGATTTCCGGCCTTGGCCGGGTCTTCCAAGCTGGCAAGCAATCCGCTCGCAAATCGAGGTTGCGAGCGGAAATCCCTGATTTTGATTGAAACCTCCGGCGTTTGCGGCGGAAATGGGAGGATTCGTGCGCGACCATGCGAACGATCGATCGAATATATCCAAGGTGGCGAGAGACTTAACACAGAAGTGCCGGGACTATCGGGACTCCGCTGACGCGCGGGCTCAAGGATTTTATCCGTATTTTCGCCGCATCGACGACACATTCGGGAACCATGTCGTCTGTGACGGACAGACGAAAATCATGATCGGCTCGAACAACTACCTGGGCCTCGCCCAGGACGAACGAGTCGTGGAGGCGGCCTGCGACGCTGCGCGCAAGTTTGGCGCCGGTTGCACGGGTTCGCGATTGCTCAACGGCAACATCCGGTTGCACGAGCAGCTCGAAGAGGCGCTGGCCGACTTCCTTCAGCGGGAGGCCGTGCTTCTTTATTCGACGGGATTCTTTGCGAACCAGGGCACGCTGGCGACCCTCACGGGGGAGGATGACGCGATTCTTTGCGATCGCGAGAACCATGCCAGCATCATCGACGGCTGTCAGTTCGCTCCGGCGAAGCTGGTTCCCTTCCGTCACAATTCCGCGGTGTCCCTGCGGAATCGTTTGAAGCGGCTGCCTGCCGATGCGGGCAAGCTCGTGGTGCTCGACGGCGTTTTCAGCATGTCCGGCGACGTCGCCGATCTCCCGGCGATCATCGAAGCTTCGAAGGAATTCGAGGCGCTGACCTACGTGGACGAGGCCCACGCTCTTGGCGTGCTCGGTCCTCAGGGGCGCGGCACCGTCCATCATTTCGGACTCAACGACGACGTGGATCTCGTGATGGGCACCTTCTCGAAGTCGCTCGGCTCGATGGGCGGCTTCATTGCCGGCAAGCGCGAGGTCATCGAGTATCTGCGTCACAAGGCGCGGTGCTTCATCTTCACCGCTTCGCTCGCACCCGCCGTGGCGGGTGGGGTGCTCAAGGCGCTGGAGATCATGCAGGCGGAGCCGGAGCGTCTCGACGCGCTCTGGCGCAATACGCGCAAGATGCACGAAGGCTTCCGGCAGATTGGATTCAAGATCGGCACGACGCAAACGCCGATCGTTCCCATTCTCATCGGCAGCGAGGCCAAGGCGTTCCAGTTCACGCAGCGGCTCTACGAGGAGGGCGTGTTTGCAACGCCTGCGATCTATCCCGCAGTGCGCTACGGGGAGGCGATCGTCCGCACGAGCTACATGGCGACGCATACCGACGAAGACCTCGACCGTGTGCTGGAGATCTTCTCGCGTCTGGCCCGGGAGCTTGGCACCTTCGACGACCCCGCCTACCGTGAGCCCGGCCGCCGCAAGAATGTTTTCGATTTCAGCCTGTCTTACACGAACGAGTCGGACGTGGTTCGAGCGGATTCCGGAGATCCTTCACGGAACGGATCCGTGTTTCATCCCACCGTTTCCCGGTAGCGTCGCGAAGTTTCTCGCGCCGTCGTCCGCGTTCCATCGGGTGCACGGGCGCATTCACGCGTTTGTCGCGACGCGCAACGGCCGGCCGGTCGGGCGCATCGCGGCGATTGTGAACGAAAGCCACAACCGCTACCACGGCGACCGCACGGGATTTTTCGGCTTCTTCGAGTGCGTGGACGACGAGGACGTCGCGAAGGCGTTGATCGATCATGCCGCGAAGGTGCTCCGCGACGGGGGGCTGACCTCGATGCGTGGTCCCTACAACCCCAGCATCAACGACGAGTGCGGTCTGCTCGTCGAAGGCTTCGACACACCGCCCTGCATCGGCCTGGTCTGGAATCCGCCATTCTACGAGCGGCTTCTTCTCTCCGCGGGATTGCAGCCCGCGCGAAACCTGGTCGGCTTCGAGCTTCCTCTGGCAAGACTCCAGATGCCGGAGCGGATTGCACGACTGGCGGCGCGCGTCGCGAAGCGCTCGAAGCTGCGGTTGCGACCGATCGACATGAAGAATCTCGAGCGCGACCTCGGGGTCGTGCACGTTGTTTACAACCACACCCTTGGACGCAACTGGGGGTTCGTTCCCATTTCGATGGAGGATCTGCTGATGGCGGCCAACGACCTTCGCGCCATCGCTGATCCGGCGATGATCATGATTGCGGAGCAGGATGGGGAGCCTGCCGGTGTTGCCCTCTCGCTGCCGAATTTCAATGAACTGCTTGGCCCGCTGAAGCGCACTCCGCGCTGGCTGCGCCTGCCGCATCTGCTTTGGCTGATGAAGACACGGCGGATCCGCACCGGACGGCAGGTGGTCTATGGCATTGTCCCGAAGTTTCGTGACCGGGGGTTGCATGCGTGGCTGCTGCACGAGCAGTTCAGCCGCGCGCGGAGTTACTACACTGACGCAGAGCTGGGCTGGATCGAGGAAAACAACTCCGAGATTCTGAGTAACGCCGTGATGATGGGCGGCTCGCTGAAGCGACGCTGGCGGATTTACGAGAAGCCGCTATGAGGCTCTTCCTGACGGGTGCGACCGGCTTCGTCGGGCGCAATCTCCTGCTCGCGGCGCTGGAGGCGGGCCAATATTCCGAAATCGTGGCCGCTGTGCGCGATCGCTCGAAGCTCGAGCGCCAGCTCGCCGACGAGGGCGTGCATCCTGGCGACCGCCTCCGAACTATTGGTTGGGACGAGGCGCCGCCGGCGGACGTCGACCATGCCGTGCACTGTGCGGGGGTGCTGTTTGCGCGGGACCGGGAGTCGTATTTCCGGGTGAATGTCGGGGACACACTGCGTCTGCTGGCGCCGATTCGCAATGACGCCCGGGTGCTGGTGCTGTCTTCACAGAGCGCTGGCGGGCCGACGCCGGTGGGGCGCGAGGCTCGGTCGGCGCAGGATCCCGACACGCCGATCACGTGGTATGGCGAGTCGAAGCTGGAGATGGAACGACGGCTCCGGAAGGTGCGCCCCGGGGCGATGATCTGGAGGCCGCCAATGATCCTTGGACCCCGCGACCAGGCGACGCTTCCGCTTTTCAAGATGGCGGCGGGGATTGTGCGACTGAAGCCGGGCCTGCATGTGAAGCGATACAGCTGGATTGGCGTGAACGATCTCGTGCGGGCGATTCTTCGCGCCCTACAGAGCAACGGTTGGGAGTGCCCATCCGCCATTGCCGCCTGCGCGCCCGGGACGATCACCGACCTCGACCTCCTTTCCGTGGCGGCGGAGCTGGGCGGCGGCCGGGGAGTCACAGTTCGACTGCCAGGCCCGCTGCTTCGTGTCGCGGCGGCCGCCGTGGATGCGGTGCCGGCATGGCGGGCTGCGGTTCCGAGTCTGACACGCGACCGGGCGAGGGAAATCGCTCCGCGACGCTGGGTGCTGGACGGCTCGGAATTTCAGCGCCGATTCAGTGCAGGGCCGTTTCAATCGCTCCGTGAGGTGCTGAAGGAGACGCGCGATTGGTATGTGCGTGCGGGCCTGCTCCCTTGAAATGGGCGCGCGGATGCCGTAACACGGGCGACTCGATGATCATCCGACGATTTCTCCCTGCGGCGCTTGCCGTGCTCCTGGCCGGCTGCGGAGGCCGGACGATCCAGCAACCCGAGGCCGGACCGCAAAAACTCGTGCGCGTGGATTGGTTCGGACACCAGTGTTTCCGCATCCGGTCCACGCTCGGGGTGTCGATTCTCACAAATCCGTTCGCACCGGGCACCGTGGACTTTTCCCAGCCGAAGAACCTGCAGCCCGAGATCGTGCTCGTGACCAACGAGGAGTCGGATACGAACTACATCGACATGGTCGACAGCACGCCGCACATCCTGCGTGGCAGCGTCGGCGTGGGAACGAACACCGCCCGCGGCATTCGCATCGTGGGAGTTCCGATTTACCGGGATCCGGACAATCCTTCGATCACGGAAGGCATGACCGTCGCGTATCGATGGACGGTGGACGGGTTGAAGTTTGCGTTCCTTGGAAAGCTCGACCGGCCGTTGACGGATGCCGAGGCGGCGAAGATCGGGCGGGTCGACGTGTTGTTCCTGCCGGCTGGAGGAACCGACCTGACCACCGCCGGGCGCACGCAGATCCTCGAGCAGCTTCGTCCGCAGGTGATCGTGCCAATGGGCACGGCGACGGCGGTCAACCGGATGGCCTCGGGATTCACATCCGTTTACCGGCTCCGCGAACCAGCGGCGCTCCTGTCGCGACAGGCTCTGCCGCCGCAACCCACCGTGCTGGTCTTCCGCGCCCCGTGAGTATGAAGGTTCTCGTAGTTGGTTCGGGTGGTCGTGAGCATGCGCTCGCGTGGAAGCTCGCGCAGTCGCCGCGTGTGGAGAAGGTGTTTTGCGCGCCGGGAAATGCAGGCACGGCGACGGTGGGAACGAATGTGACGATCCCCATCACCGATCACGCGGCGCTGGTTGATTTCGCAAAGAAGGAAGGCGTCGAACTTGCGGTGATTGGACCCGACGACGCCCTGGCTGCGGGAATTGTCGATGCATTCAACGCCGCGGGACTGCGTGCATTCGGTCCCACGGCGGAGGCCGCGCAACTCGAATCGTCGAAGATCTATGCGAAGGAATTCATGCGCAGACATGGCATTCCCACCGCCGGCTCGCGTGAATTTTCCGACAGTGCGGAGGCGCGCGAATACTGTCTCGATGCCGCCTATCCGCTGGTCGTGAAGGCCGATGGTCTAGCGCTCGGAAAAGGCGTGGTGATTGCCGCGACGCCGGAGGAGGCGATGCACGCGGTGAGCCAGGCGATGGATGGCGGAGCGTTCGGAGAGGCCGGACGGCGCGTGGTGATCGAGGAGTTTCTCGAAGGCGTGGAGTGTTCGATTCACGCGTTGGTGTCCGGAGACGCGTATGTGTTGTTTCCCGACTGCCGGGATCACAAGCAGGCGTTCGATGGCGGTGTCGGCCCGAACACAGGAGGCATGGGAACCATTTCGCCGTCCGGTCCGGTCGATGCGGCGCTCGAAGCGCGAATTCGTTCCGAAATTCTCGATCGCTTCGTTGCGGGAATTGCCGCGGATGGCCTGGATTTTCGGGGAATGCTGTTCCCCGGCCTGATGTTGACTGCCGACGGACCAAAGGTCCTGGAGTTCAACTGCCGGTGGGGCGATCCCGAGACACAGGTTCTCGTGCGGCGGTTTGAGAGCGATCTCGTGGATCTCCTGGAGGCAACGATCGACGGAACACTCCGCTCGCAACGGCCCGTGTGGCGGAAGGAAGCGGCGGTGTGCGTGGTGCTCGCGTCCGGCGGATACCCGGGCTCCTACGAGAAGGGATTTCACATCTCCGGTCTCGAGGAGGCCGGTGCAATGGAGAACGTCGTCGTGTTTCACGCCGGCACAGCGCGGACGACCGAAGGAGTTGTCACCAACGGAGGCCGCGTGCTCGGCGTCACTGCACTGGGGAACGATCTACCCGCCGCCCGTGCGACGGCCTATGCGGCTGCGGATCGAATTGACTTTGCCAAACTGCACCGGCGCGACGACATTGGCGCCACTCCGTGAGCATCACGCGCATTATTCTTCCCACCCTGCTTTTTGCAGGCACTCTTCTTGCGCAGGAGGCTGCACCGCCTGCCGAGGCGGAGCCCGCTCCCGCACCGACGGCCACGCCCGCGCCGCCTCAACCGAAGACTCCTCGCGAGATTATTGACGGGCTGAGCGACTCCCAGCTCGAGCAGGCGATCGAGAGTCTTCGGGCGAATTTCCTCGATGCGGGCCGCACCGATGACAAGGAGCTGCGCCGTGCGACGCTCGAAGGACTCATCGCAAGGCTCGCTCCGGGACTGACGATCACCACTGAAGCTCAGGCCGGCGCGCAGCCTGCCTCGGTCGGGTTTCTTGCAGAGATTCTCGATGATCGCATCGGCTACGTGCGGGTGGGGGCGTTGAATGCCGAGGCGCTTTCGCAGATGGACGCCGCCCTGGAAAGCTTCAAGGCGAAGGACCTCCACGCGGTGATCATCGACCTTCGCGGTGCTCCGCCGTCGACCGATTACGAAATGGCCGCTGAGTTCGCGCGTCGGTTCTGTGCAAAAGGTCGCCTGCTATTCAGCGTGCAGAAGCCGGCGGCGAAGCAGGAGCGAATCCTGACGTCGAATCAGGATCCGGCATTCTCCGGCATTTTGGTGGTGCTTACCGATGACGCGACGTCCGGAAGTGGCGAGGCCCTGGCAGCGACCCTCCGGAAGAATGCGGACGCGCTGATCGTCGGCGCCACGACGCGTGGTGAAGCCGTTGAGTTTTCCAACATCGCGCTTGGGGACGGGAAGATTCTTCGCGTCGCGGTGGCTCAGGTGACGTTGCCCGAGAATGGTCCGTTGTTTCCCGGTGGAGTGAAGCCGGACATTGCCGCGGCTCTTCCTCGCAGTGTGCAGGAGAGGATTTTTTCCGCGAGTCGTGAACAGGGCGTCAGCGAGTTCGTGTTCGAGACCGAACGCCCCCATCTCAACGAGGCCGCGCTCGTCGCCAACACAAATCCCGAAATCGAGCCCGATACGAATCGGACGCAGAAGGAGCAGCTCAGGGATACGGTGCTCCAGCGGGCGGTGGATCTTGTCACAGCGATCAGCTTCTACGCCGGTCGCAACCAATAGGCGCCGTCGCGGTCGCGATCATCCGCCATCCGTTGGCTGGCGTCTCCCGTGCAGGTGATCTGACACGAGAGATCGCCGGTGATTGTGGACGCCGGTCGGAATTTCCGACCGGCCGTGCCTGTTTGCTGATCGCCGTTTAGTAACGACGTCCGCCGCCGCGAAAGTCGCGGTTTCCGCCGCCGCCGCCGAATTTTTTCTTCGGAGGGCCGAACTTCGAGGCTTCCTCGCGCGGACGGGCTTCGTTGACGGTGAGGTTGCGGCCCTGAAAATCCCTGCCGTTGAGCGCATCGGCCGCCGTGTTCGCCTCGTCGGCGGAACCCATGGTGACAAATGCGAACCCGCGGGAGTTGCCGGTCATGCGATCGGTGACAAGTGCTGCGTCCTCGACGGTGCCGAACTGGGAGAAGAGTTCGCGGAGATCCGCCTCGGTGCTGTTGAACGAGAGGTTGCCGACGTAGAGTCTGGTTGACATGTGTTTGTTTGGTTTTCGGAGACCCAGCCGCGGCTTCCAGTGAATCGGAATAAGAATCGCCACGACGCTTTGCGGCAGTTGCCGCACACTCGAACCTGACAATCGACCTGCGCCCTCTTGGGCTCTGCTATGTTTCGGGTGGAAGCGTGGCACGCTTCCCCGGAATCACAAGCGAATTTCCCGGCGTTGCACGTTTGCCGGCGGAGGGCAGGATGATCCTTCGCTCCGGGAAGAAGTGCGGTCCCATCGATTCAACCTCGTCATGCAGAATGCGGCGGATCTCCGCCTCCGTCGCCGGATGGGCCTGCGCGTCGTGTCCCGTGGGAACGATCAGCTCGGACTCTGCGATCGCGAGATGCGAGCTGGAATAGGGCACGATGCCATCGGAACTGTGTGGCGAGTCACCGCGCCCGCGGTCGCCGATGATCGAATGAACGCGGACCCCCGGGGCGAACGGCGCGGTCTCGAGTGCGGCATAGAGAGGCGATTGGGAAGAGAGTGAGTTGATTCCGTTGACCGCCTGCATCTTCGGGAGGTCGCCGTCGAACACGTCGCCGATTGCGGAGAAAACCCGCATCTGGAAATTCAGCAGATCCCCGGGAAGCCGCACGAGCCGGCTGCCGAGATGGGCGAACGAGGCGTCCGCCATCGCCGTGCCGCGATGCGGCGTTGCAATGAAGATCACCTGCCGCACGCCCGGCACGGGCTTCCAGAACAACCAGCTTCGCAGCTCCGCGCGATCGTCCGCACTGAGCTTTACCGAATCGAACGGTCGCCGGGAAATCTGGTTCCAGAGCCGGTCGCCGATGTCGGTGGAAAGAATCCGGGCGATCGTTCCGCCCATGCTGTATCCGACGATCGCGAGATTCCTCGATGGCACGGAACGGCCTCCCGGATCGTGTTTCGAGCGGATTTGCGCAATGGCGTCGCGGATCCAGGCCGCCGACTGCACGACCGGGGCGCCCGTTGGATAATACGCATACCAGAACTGGCAGTGCTCGCGGACCTTCGGGTCGAGCATCGTGCTGGAAACCACGTTCCTCCAGACGAGCGGAGAGGAGCTGAGTCCATGAATGAAGAGCACCGGAATGCGCTCCGGGTCGAAGGGCTCGGTGAGATACACGCCGGCGCTCGATTCCCAAGCACCCATGTTCAGCAAGCCCCGAATGCCGAGCCAGAGATCGTTGATGCCGCTGAATGCAATGGCATATGGCGCGGTGAAGTCGGCGGAGAGGGGCAGGGAGCTGCCCTCGATCACGGCTGCGGAGGTGCGTGTCGAATCGATGATCTCGAGCACGGCGCGTGTCGGTTCGAAGCGCAGCACGCTTCCGAGGGCGACATAGACGCCGCGATCCGGGGGCTGAAGGTCCATCTCCGCTTCGCGCGCAGGGGTGCGATCCCGCTCGCCAACCAGTGCCACACCCAGCTCCCCAACGCGTGCGCGATGACGGAATCCACGCACGGTGATGCGATCCGCGGGAATCAGCCGGTCGAAATAACGTGCGCCATAACGACGGGGAAAGGTGATTTCCAGCGCGACAGGGCCGGCAGGGGTGTTCACGACACGCGATTCCCCGGATGCGACGGCCTCCCTGGAGTTGAGGATAAAGGTTTCGACCGCACGGTTGTAGAGGTCGAGCGCATCGCGTCGTCCGGCGGGCCAGTGGGCAGCCGGCAGCCCCGAGTTTTCCAGACTCCGCCATGCCAGCCAGGCGGCCATCAGCGCGAATCCATCCGAATCCTCGGATCCGGCGACCGGGGGATTCAGCGCCTGCCGCAGGACGATGTCCGCGGCTGTCTCCAGGCGGTCGGGATTGTTTCCGGCCCAGGTCGCGATCGTGCGGGCCAGATCCGCGCCGGAAGGGGAGACAACCCGGGCCTCCGGTCCGACGGCAAAGGACAGGCGTGGCTCCGGCCGGGGTCGGGGCAGCCGCGCGGATTTTGTGACGATCGTGGAGCCGCAACCTGCGACGGCGGACGCGAGAGCGATGACAACGAGCCTGGCGAGCAGGCGCCTCATGGCCGGCGTCGTCGTCCGCGCGAGCGACGGGGACCTCCGCGGGCGGGGAGATCCCGGGGTTCCGGTTTCCGGTTGCGCTGCTCGCGAGGTCGCGGCTGACCGCGCTCCCTGGGCGCGGGCGATTCCGCGTCGTAGTCGAATCCTTCCGCCTTCTTGCGGAGGATGCCGCGTCCAATGAAGCGTTCCAGCGAACGCAGCGCGGCGTGGTCCTCCTCGGTGACAAAACTCACTGCGTCCCCGATGGCCTGCGCGCGTCCGGTGCGGCCGATGCGATGCACGTAGTCCTCCGCATGCATGGGAAAATCGAAATTCACGACGTGGGAAATATTGTCCACGTCGATGCCGCGCGCGGCGATGTCGGTGGCGACCAGCACGCGGACCTGTCCATCCTTGAACGCCTTCAACGCCCGCAAACGCTGGTTCTGCGAGCGGTTTGAGTGAAGGGTCGCGGTCGGAATACCCCGCTGCTCGAGCCGCCGAGCGATGCGATCCGCGCCGTGCTTGGTGCGTGAAAACACGAGCACCATGTCGAAGGCGGGATCGGCAAGCAGGTGGAGAAGCAGGTCGAGCTTCCGGTGCTTGCGGACCTCGTAGACGAATTGCGCGACGGTTTCGGCGGGATTCGAGCGGCGGCCGATCTGCACTGTCTTCGGAGAACGCTGGAAATCGTGGGTGAGCTGCTCGATCTCACGGGAAAGCGTTGCCGAGAAGAGCAGCGTCTGGCGGTTGCGGGGGAGGGTCTTCACGATCCGGCGGATCGACGGAAGAAATCCCATATCCAG
This sequence comes from uncultured Spartobacteria bacterium, assembly GCA_937901895.1. GTDB lineage: Bacteria > Verrucomicrobiota > Verrucomicrobiia > Chthoniobacterales > JAATET01 > JAATET01. The sequence continues at coordinate 63,298 of CALGTD010000110.1, forward strand.
CATGCGGTCGGCCTCATCCAGAACGAGAAACTCGAGGCCGGAAAAATCGCCGCAGCCCTGGCCCATCAGGTCGAGCAACCGGCCGGGGGTGGCAATCACCAGATCGACACCGGCGCGCAACGCCTGGATCTGGGGACGCTCGCCAACGCCGCCGAAGATCGTGGCCACACGAAGCGGAAGGTATTTCGCGTAGGCCCGGACGTTCTCCTCGATCTGGGCGACCAGCTCGCGCGTGGGTGCGAGGACCAGTGCCCGCGTGCGGGGGGCGGGGGATTTTCTCGCGAGAAGGGTGAGCATCGGCAGCGTGAACGCGGCCGTTTTTCCGGTGCCGGTTTGCGCAATGCCAATCACGTCGTGACCTGCGACGACCTCAGGAATGGCTGCCGCCTGGATCGGCGTCGGTTCCGTGTATCCAGCATCGCGGACGGCCTTTGAGACGCGCTCGTCGAGGCCAAGGGATTTGAAAGGCATGCGCCACCCTGTCGAAATGCGATGAATCGGAAAATCTATTTCTTGTCGTAGCCTGATTGCATCAGGCATGCGATGGTCGCGAAATGTCGGTATCCCTCCTGGCGCATCTTCGTCGCTCCACCTCCCAGGCTCACGCAGGGATTGAACAGGCGATGGGCATCGAGCAGGTGGTTTCCTCGCAGACCGCTTACGCGGAGTTGATTCTTCGGATGTTCGGATTTTACGAACCGCTGGAGGCGGCGCTGGCCACGCAGCTTGACGCCCGTGTGTTGTCCGGGCGGGAGAAGATTCCCTGGCTGCGTGCGGACCTGCATGCCTTGGGGGTTTCCGACGGGGAAATCGCGATGCTCCCGCGATGCAGCGATCTTCCCTCGATCGGCTCGAAGGCGGCTGCCTACGGATGTGCCTACGTGGTGGAGGGGGCGACGCGGGGCGGAAGACAGATTTCGAAAATGCTGGAGGGAAGTGCGGTGCCCGCCAATGCCAGAGCCTTCTTCGCGGGGTATGGCGCGGAGACGGGCGTGCGATGGGGGGAGTTTTGCCGTGAGCTCGATGAATTCGGCTCGAGGCACGGAGCCGAAGCCGCGGACGAGGCCGTGCGGGCTGCGCTGGAAACCTTCGCAACGATGCGGAACTGGATCTGCAGGTCACCGGTCGCTGCATGATGCCCGTCGATCTCGAGTCCTGCAGCCGGGAGCCGATTCATATCCCGGGATCGATCCAGCCGCATGGTGCGCTGCTGGTTGTGGAACGGGAGGCACTGACGGCTCTTCAGTCCAGCGCGAATCTGGCCGGGTTTGGCGGGCTCGAGCCGACCGGGTGTCTCGGAAGGTCCCTGGATGTCACCGCGCCATCCCTCGCAAAGACCATTCGTGACGCAATCAAGGATCCGGTTTCTCGCAATCCGGTCGCGGTGGAGCTCGGCAACGCGTCCTTCGATGTTTCGTGGACGGATCAGGATGGTGTCCTGCTTTTGGAGATTGAGCGCTCCGGGGAGCGACGACAGCCCGCGGCGCACTATCGAGCCTTGCAACGGTCGTTCACGCAGATGCGGGAGGCCCGTTCGTTGACCGACCTGTGCGACACCATTGCCCGGCATGCATCCAGCCTCACGGGATTCGAGCGTGTCATGGTCTATCGTTTCGACGAAGACTGGCACGGGGAGGTGGTCGCGGAATGCCTCACCGCGGAGGTGGATTCCTATCTGCATCACCATTTTCCCGCCTCCGACATTCCCGCACAGGCTCGCGAACTCTACCGCCGGAGCTGGCTGCGGATCATTCCGGACGCGCGATATGAGCCGGTCCCGGTCCATCCGGTGGAGAATCCGCTGACCGGCCGTCCGCTCGACATGAGCTTCGTCGGGTTGCGCAGCGTGTCGCCGATTCATCTCGAGTATCTGCAAAACATGGGAGTCGGAGCCTCGATGTCCATTTCCCTCATTGTGCGCGGAAAACTGTGGGGGCTGATCGCATGTCATCACCGCACGCCGCGCCCGCTTCCGTATTCGACGCGGGCGGCATGCGAGCTTTTCGGGCAGGTCGCCTCCATCGAGATCGATGCCAAACGCGAGACGGGTGAACTCACCGAGCAGGCGGAAGCCACGCGGATCCAGACCCGTTTTTTCGACATCATCGCACGCGAGAAGAACGTGGTGGACGCGCTCGTGAAATACACGCCCGACCTGCTTTCCTTTCTTGGAGCGGGAGGAGCGGCGATTCACATCAACGGGGAGACCACGCTCTCCGGTTCGACGCCGGATGCCGAAGGGGTCGCTGCGCTGATCGAGTGGCTCGTTTCACAGAAGATGGACCCCGTTTTCGCGACCGATTCCCTTCGCGAAGTGTTTCCGCCGGCGGCGGCATGGACCGCGGTCGCGAGCGGATTGCTTGCCGTGCGGTTGTCCCGCGTGGAGCCCCACTACGTGCTGTGGTTTCGCCCGGAGGTGGTGACGACGATCACGTGGGCGGGAGATCCCGACAAGCAGCCGCGCGAAGGGGATCGTTTGCACCCGCGGAAATCCTTCGCCTCGTGGAGGCAGACGGTCACCGGACGCTCGCTGCGATGGACGACGACGGAGCGACAGGGCGCACGCGAGCTGGTGCTTGCGATCAACGCCCTCGTGCTGCGTCGCACGGAACGCCTTCTTCGTGCCAACGCGGATCTGGAGCGCCGGAACACCGACCTCAACTCGTTTGCCTACATTGCATCCCACGACCTGAAAGAGCCGTTGCGAGGCATCGCGAACTACTGCGAGTTCATGCGCGAGGATCACGGTCACGAGCTGAACGCGGAGGCGCTCCGGAAACTCGATACGATGACCGGACTGGCCGCCTACTGCGAGGACCTGCTGACGGTGCTGAACCACTACTCGCGCATCGGGCGCATCGAGCTGAAGCGGATGTCGACGAACCTCGATTCGATCCTCGACGAGGTGTTGCGGGCTACGGAGTCGCTACCCGCGAACGAAGGTGTGGAAATCGTGCGGGCGGATCCGCTGCCGACCGTGAACTGCGATCCCGTGCTTGTGCGGGAGGTTTTTGCGAATCTCGTGGCGAATGCGATCCGCTACAACACGAGTCCGAGGAAGCGGGTGACGATCGGGTGCTCGGACCCGGCTCCGGAGGCGGAAATATACGTGCAGGACAACGGGATCGGGATCCCGCAAAAGCACCATGACGCGATCTTCACGATGTTCCGTCGATTGCATGGCCGCGATGAGTTTGGCGGAGGAACGGGCGCCGGGCTCGCGATCGTGCGGTCCATCGTGGAAAAACATGGCGGCTCCATCCGCGTCGAGTCGGAGCCAGGAAAGGGCTCGACCTTCCGGTTCACCTTTGGGCGATGATGAGCGGTGTGTCCCAATCGTTGAGAGCCGGCAATGCAACGGATGGTGTCCGCGCCGGTGGACGACGGCATCCGCTTCCACGATTCCGAAAAATTTGGGCGACCGGATCCCGGACTTCCGACGATCCCGGGGCTGCGGATTCCGTTCTGCGGACCGGATGCGACAAATCGGACCCATACCCTGCGCCGGCGCGGCGTTGTGCGCATCGGCTTCCGACGTGAATTCCGAACACTGAACCATGACATCGAAGAAAGACAGCGATCCGATTCGCATCCTCGTGCTGGACGACAACGCAATCGATCGCGAGCGCTGCCGTCGCATCCTTTCGCGGGACGAGAGCGCCCGATACGAGGTCATCGAGCACGGTGCCCTGGCCGGAGCGTTGGACCTTGTGCAGCGCGAGGAACCGGATTGCATCGTGCTGGACTACCATCTGCACGACGGCAACGGCCTCGAGTTTCTCAAGGAACTCGACGCGATAGGCGGTGCGCGGCGCTATCCCGTGGTGATGCTCACCGGCACGGGCAGTGAGGCGATCGCGGTCGAGGTGATGAAGGCCGGCGCGCAGGATTACCTCGTGAAGAACCGGTTGAATGCGGAGTTGCTGCAGCGCACGGTTGCTTCGGCCCTGTTCAAGGCGCGCACGGCGCGACTGTTGCAGGAACAGCGGGAGGAGATGGAACGGTTGTTTCGCGAGGCGCAGGAGGCGAATGCACGCAAGGACCAGTTTCTGGCGGCTCTTTCCCATGAACTGCGCACCCCCCTGACTCCGGTGCTTGCCGCCGTGAGCGCCCTTGAAATGGGACACACCGATCCCGAGGATCTGCACACGTTTGTCGCGATCATCCGTCGCAACGTGGAACTCGAGGCGCGGCTGATCGACGACATGCTCGATTTGACGCGCATCGCGCGTGGCAAGCTCGAGGTCAATCCCCGGCCTGTCGATCTGCACAGCGCCCTGCATCACGCCGCGCAGGCCTGCGAGGGTGAGCGTGCGGCGAAAGACATCGCGATCGACTGGCGTCTCGAGGCGCACCGTTTCGTCGCGCAGGCCGATCCCGCGCGCATCCAGCAGGTGTTTTGGAATGTGCTGAAAAACGCGCTGAAGTTCACGCCGGAGCGGGGACGGGTGTCCGTTCGAACGCGCAACATCGACGGTGTGATTTCCATTGAGATCACGGATACGGGAATCGGGCTCCGGCCGGGCACCGAGGACAAGATTTTCGACGCGTTCGAGCAGGGAGGCTCCGAGATCACCCGGCGGTATGGCGGCCTGGGTCTCGGCCTTGCAATTTCGAAGGCGCTCGTCGAGGCGCACGGCGGATCGATCCGCGCCAGCGCGAATCCTGATGGTGCCGGAGCGAGGATCACGATAGATCTCGGCGTGGAGGTTGCCGGTTCGAACGATGGAGGCGATGAGACGCGGGAACGGTCGAGACCGCCGAAGAAGGCAGGCAGCCGTGGATGCACCGTTCTCCTCGTGGAGGATCACGAGGACAGCGCGTTTTTCATCAAGCGGATTCTCGACCGCGATGGTTACCGGACGTTGGTGGCGGGCAACGTTGCCGACGCGCTTGAACTCTTTCAGTCCGAGGCGGTCGATTGTGTTGTGAGTGACCTGGGCCTGCCCGATGGGCTCGGAACGGACCTGATCCAGCGGATCACGGCGATCCGGCCGGTGCCGGCGGTGGCGCTCAGTGGCTACGGAATGGAGAGTGACGTGCAGCGTTCACTCGCCGCGGGATTTGCGCGTCATCTGACGAAGCCGGTGGATATCAACCGGCTGGAGGCCACGCTGGCCGAGCTTGTCGGGGAGTAGCCGCGCAATTTCCATCGGCGGACGTGGGAATTCCTGTATCCTGCCGGCCGCAATCTTCGTGAAGCGGATTCTCCTCATTCTCGTATTTGTTGCCGTGCTGGGCGGGGGTGCATGGTTTCTGGCACGCCGCGCCTTCAAGGACCGCGACGAGGCCCCGCATGAACCGAAGACGGTCGTCGTCGCCGCGCGGACGCTCGAGCAATTCGTTTCCGCCACGGGCACCGTGCAGCCGGCGTCGTCGAGCGAGGTGCGGTCGGAGGTGAGCGGTCGCGTGGTCGCGGTGCACGTAAAGGAGGGGCAAAACGTGGAGGCCGGCCAGTTGTTGCTGGAGCTCGACCAGGCGCAGTTGCGCAGTGACATCAAGGCAGCCGAGCTCGAAATTCAGTCGGCGGAGCTGCAGGCCGAGAAGCTCGCCGCCGATCTTCGCCGCGCCACGGAGCTCGCGGCGGAAAAGTTGATTCCGGAAAAGGAGATCACCGATACGAAGGCGGAGGCGGGACGGGCGCGTATCCAGTGCGAGATTCTCCAGGCAAAGCTCGACCGTCTGCGCACCGAGCTTGCGAAGACGGCAATCGTCGCGCCCATCGCGGGCACGGTGCTCAATCTCACCGCGCGCGAGGGCGGCGTGATCACCGGCGCGAGCAGTGTTTCCGAGGGCACCGTCCTCATGGAGCTCGCCGATCTTCAACGGCTCGAGGTCCAGTCGAGTGTGAACGAGATCGATGTCGGGTTGTTGAAGCCGGACATGCCGGTCGAGGTGACGTTCGACTCGTCTCCGGGGACAAAAGTCGAAGGCCGGCTCTCCTTCATTGCGCCGTCCGCCGGCGAGGCTGGCGACAAGGGGCGCGGGCTGCAACGTGCCGGTGACGATTCAAAGACGCGGACGTTCCGCATGATTGCCTCCCTCGACACGATCGATGCAGCCATTCGCCCGGGGATGAGCGCAAATCTCAGGATCCTCGTTGCACGCGCAGAGAATGTGCCATCGGTGGAGATTTCCGCGATCTTCGTGGATGACGAGGGAAGCAAGGTCTACGTGCGGAAGGGGGATGCTTTCGAACCCCGGGCCGTCGAAACCGGCGTGACCGATCTGAAACACATCGAGTTGAAGAGCGGCGCGGCGGTGGATGATGAGCTTTCGCTCGAGAGGCCGTCGGGCGGTAAGGCCTCGAAATCGCGAACGGTGGAGTAGGCGATCATGGCGATGCTGGAGTTTCGCCGCGTTTCCAAGCACTACCGGCTCGGGGGGCACACGGTGCGCGCGCTCGACGAGGTGGACCTCCGCATCGAGGAGGGGGAGTTCGTGGCGATCGTCGGTCCGTCCGGGTCCGGCAAGTCCACGTTGATGCACCTGCTCGGTTTTCTGGATTCGCCCACCTCGGGAACCATTCTCTTCGATGGAATGGAGCTGGCCCGGATCGGTGTGAACCGTCGCGCAACGATTCGTGGCGAGAAGATCGGGTTCATTTTCCAGTCGTTCAATCTCCTGCCGCGCCTCACCGTGCTGCAGAACACGCTGCTGCCCCTCTCCTACAGCCGCTCTCCGGTTCAGGGGGCCAGCAAGCGGGTGTGGGAGTTGCTCGAGCAGGTGGGAATGCGCGATCGTGCGCATCACCGTCCGAACGAGCTTTCCGGCGGTCAGCGGCAGCGTGTCGCGATCGCACGTGCATTGATGAACAATCCGCGCATCCTGCTCGCGGACGAGCCGACCGGGAATCTCGACAGCCAGACGGCGCGCAGCATCATCGGGTTGTTTTCGGCATTGAATCGCGAGGGGCGGACGGTCGTGCTTGTGACGCACGATCCGGGGATTGCCGCCTGCTCGCGCAGACAGCTTCACGTGCTGGACGGGCGAATCGTGAAGGAGGTCCGGTGATCTTTCTTCAGGGCCTCGGGGAAGGGATCGCGCAGCTCTGGACGCACAAGGTCCGGTCGCTGCTGAGCATTTCCTGCGTTGCGCTGGGAGTGATGTCGTTCATCGTCGTGTCGGGATTGGTCGAGGGAATGTTCTCCGGCTGGCAGATGGCCATCACCCAGATCGGCGGGCTGGAAAAGCTGACCGTGGAAAACCGCCCTCTGCCGGCGAAGCAACGGCATCTTGCGGGCGCGAGCCGCGGAAGAACGCTGGAGGACGCGGATGCGTTGCGGGAACTGGCATCCTTTTCCGGCCTCGTCTCGCCGGAAGTCGAGATCCGCCAGCCGATTTCCCGCGGGAAAAAAGTCTACCATGGCGGTGTGCGTGGCGTGCTGCCGGTGGCCCTCGAGGCAAACAACCTCTCGGTGAGCGACGGACGGTTCATCACCGACGTCGACGAATGGAACAGGCTGCCCGTGATCGTGCTGGGCAGTGAGCCTGCGCGAATCCTGTTCGACAAAAACGAAGATCCGCTTGGGCGGCAGGTCCGGGTTCAGGGCCAGAATTTCACGGTGGTCGGACTCATCGAGCACTACGAAAAGCTCCAGTTTGGCTACAATGTGCTCGAGCAGAAAAACCGGGTCGCGTTTGTGCCGCTTTCCACCGCAAGACAGCGGCTCTCCCGTGCGCCGTCGCTTTCGAAGCTTACGCTGTGGGCGAACGAGGCCGGGATGCTGCCGCAGGCGGTGGACGAGGCGCGAAACATTCTCCGCCAGACACACCGCGGGCTCGCGGACTTCGACGTGGAAACAAACGAGGACCAGTTTGCACAGTTTGAAGCGACGCGACGAAACTGGCTTGTCGCGGGTGCGGCGGTTGCCGTGGTCTCGTTGATCGTGGGCGGGATCGGAATCATGAACCTCATGCTGGCTTCGATTCAGGAGCGGATGCGCGAGATTGGCTTGCGCAAGGCGATCGGCGCGTGGAATCGCGACATTTTCGCGCTCTTTGTTGCGGAGGCGATCTCGCTAACGCTCGTGGGCGGTGCGCTCGGAATTCTCGCAGGACAGGGTGTCATTACCGTCCTTGGCGTGCTGATGGCGAAACTGTCGCCGCCGGTGTTCTCCTTCACGAGCGCGGTGACCGGATTGATTTTCAGCGTGGCGACCGGGTTGTTCGCCGGGATCTATCCCGCGCTCGAAGCGGCGCGAATGGATCCCATCGAGGCGTTGCGACAGGAGTGATCGGATGAACTTCCTCGCCGGCATCTTCAATGGCCTCGCGGAGATCCGCGCCCACAAGCTGCGGTCCGCGCTTACGATCCTGAGCGTGATGCTCGGTGTCGTGGCGCTGGTGGTGGTGATGGGCATGCTCTACGGGATTATCGAGGAGTCGAATGCGAGCATTTCGGATTTTGGAGGCATGACGCGGCTCCGCGTTTTTCCCACGGAGCTGCCGGAATCGCAGCAGCACTTGCAGTCGCGGCAGCGTCCCATGCTCGCTCTGGATGCGACGGTGATTGCCGATCAAACGGGGGACGATGCGCTGGTCGGCTTGTGGACCGAGGATCGGTTCGAGGTCAGTCGAGGCAGGGACTCGATCCAGGCGGTGGTGTTCGGAGTGACGCCGGGATTTTTCCAGCAGGAATCCTACGAGGTCGAAAACGGCAGGGCCATCGGCGACCTCGATGTGAGGGATCGTTTGCGTGTGGCCGTGATTGGCACGGCCGTGGCGGGACGCTGTTTCCCCCGGGGGCCGGAAGCCATCGGATCGTGGATCCGGATCAAGGAGGAGCCGTTTCGTGTGGTGGGCGTCCTGCGGCACTACGAGCGGATGTATGGCGACACGAATTTTCTGCAGGAAAAGAATGAGGTCGTGTGCGTTCCCCGCACGACGGCGCAGATGGTTCTTCGAGCCTCGGATGCGGTGGAGTCGATCGTCGTGGACGCTGCCGATGTGACGGAGGTTCCGCTTCTGGCCCAGGTGGCGTTGAATGCCGTCGTGCAGGCGCGCGGGGGGTTGAGGGACGTCACGACTCAGTCGAATCTAGAGTTTTTCGAGCAATGGCAGGGGATTCAGCTCTCGTTCCTTGCGGCGGGGGCGGCGGTCGGCGCGGTGTCGCTGCTCGTGGGAGGAATTGGAATCATGAACCTGATGATGGCCGCGGTGAACGAGCGCATCCGGGAGGTGGGATTGCGCAAGGCGATCGGCGCCTGGCCGCGGGATATCTTCACACAGTTCGTGGTCGAGGCGATCACGCTAAGCGGCCTTGGAGGCGTGGCGGGGCTTCTGCTCGCATGGGCGGTGATCGACTTTCTCGCGACCCATGTTTCCATGGATGCTCCGCCGCTGTTCAGCCCCGGTGTCGCAACGATCGGATTCGGATTCAGCGTCTTTATGGGGCTGGTCGCGGGGATGTATCCCGCCATCCGGGCCGCGCGGATGGATCCGGTCGAAGCCCTGCGCTGCGAGTGAGAAATTTCCGGGAAACCGGCGCTTGTCCGGAGGGTTGATTGAAGGAACACTCCGCTGCCCGTCCCCCGGCGGATGTGTTCGCTCCGCGATCCATGGAATTCCCTGATTTTGTCCCCGTCCGCGCCTTTCCCAGGCGCACCCGTTGCTCGCTTCCGTTTGTCACGCTGATGCTGGCCGCCGCGCTGACCGGTGGAAATCTTCATGCCCAGCTTCCGCCGCCCTGCGCGGAGTGGGGGAGGGAGACGCTGGAGAAGATCGACGAGGCGTTCTGGATCGAGCGGCGGGGATTGTATTCCGAGGAGAGCCGGCTGGCGGATGGGAATCCCGGGCCGGGCCGGCAGCCGGCGTTCATGTGGGGATGCGGCGTGCAGCTTTCCGCGCTCGTTGCCGCGGCGAAGATCGACCGGAAGACCTACGAGCCAAAGATGCGCGCATATGCGGACGCGCTCGATGCCTATTGGACGAATCACAAAAGCATCGGTGGATATGATGTTCTGCCGAATCCGCGCGAAGCCGACCGCTACTACGACGACAACGCGTGGATGGTGCTTGCCTTCGCAGAGGCCTACGAAATTTCGCGGGAGCAGAAGCAGCTCGACCGTGCGAAGAAGACGATGGAGTTCGTCCTGAGCGGGGAGGACGACAAGCTGGGCGGCGGACTCTACTGGCGGGAGCGGGAGCTTACGTCGAAGAATACCTGCACCAACGCCCCGACCATCGTGGGCCTTCTCAAGCTCCACCAGCTCACGGGACGGCAGGATTATTTGCGCAAGGCCCACCGCATCTACGTCTGGACGAATGAGAATCTCCAGGATCCCGAGGACGGTCTCTACTGGGATCACATCAACATGGATGGGAAAATCGACAGGCGGAAATTCTCCTACAACTCTGCGCTGATGATTCGCGCGAACTGCCTGATCTACGAGATCACGAAGAATCGCAAATATCTCGACGAGGCGCGCCGAATCGGAGAGTCCGCACTGAAAAAATGGATCACGCCCGAGGGAGGTGTGAATGACGGCGGGCGGTTCGCGCACCTGCTGATGGGATCCTTCCTCGCGCTTGCGAAGGTCGACAAGGACCCGCGCTGGCGACAGACCGTGGAGCGCGTCCTGCGCTACGTGCACGAAAATGTTCGGGACCCGAATGGCCATTACGCGGACCACTGGGGCCGCAAGCAATCCGGTCCGCTCGAGAAGTCCGCCCTCCTCGACGAGGCCAGCGCGGCGCGGGCTTATTGGGAGGCTGCGCCGATGTTGCGCTGAGCCATCGGCCGATATTTCGATCTGATGTGGCGGCGACTCCTGTGGCGCCTCTGGGTTGGTGTTCGATGGGCCTGCTGGGGAAACCTGCGACGTCACGGTGTTGCAGGTTCGGTTAAGTGGCGGACGGTGTTCGGGTTGCGCGTTGTTTGAGGTGTGATACGATTGGGTTCCGCAGCCACGTAACCCTCCGCTGTCTGCCGCCCTCATCCCCTCGGTTCCAATGCCTTTTTTTCGTCGTTCCCTCCTCGCATTCGTCGCGACACTCACCACGCATGCGATTGCGCAAAGCTCGCTCGTTCCCGTTGCTCCGGCCTGGAACCCGAACGAAATCCTGAACTGGAGCCCGGCGACGGATCCCGATGCGCCCTACAACCGCAGCCGGGTGCCGCTTGCTCCGCGAGTCCAGACGCCCAAGGCGGCGGAGAACGCGGTATTGAATGCGCTCTGGAACGTGAATCCCCACGCACGGCCCGGCGAGGCCCGCGTGCAGGCGGTCACGACATTCAACACGATCCCGGCAGCCGCGACGCATGGCTGGCGCACCACGCGGCTCTATGCGCCGACCATGTGGCAATACACCGACAACATGGTGTCCTGGGGCACGTCCGACCGGAATACCCAGATCATTCTCACGCCCACGGCGCACATGATCGAGGCCGCGCACCGCAACGGCGTGCGCATCTACGGCAAGGTCTTCTTCCCGTGGAACAACTCCTCCGACACGCGTCAGCGCCTCCGCGAATTGCTTCAAAAGAACGGCAACACGTTTCCCGTCGCTGACAAGATGATCGAAGCGGCGATCTATTTCGGATTCGACGGCTATTTCATCAATCAGGAGAACCATCAGAACAATTCCGCCGCGACCCGCGCCGATGCGCAGAACATGCGCGATTTCATCGTTTATTTCCGGCAGAAGGCGGCCTCCCTCGGCGCACCGCACCTGCGCATCGTCTGGTATGACGCGATGATCGAGAACGGGACGCGCTCGTTCCAAAATCGCTTCAACACGTCGAACGACGGCTACATGAAGTCCGGTCCCGAGATCACTACAACGACCGCCGCCAGTCCCCTCGTCGCGCACGAGATGTTTCTCAATTTCTGGTGGTATCGGAATTCGACCTACCTCTCATCTTCGCGCTCGCATGCGCAGTCGATCGGCATCGACCCCTACGACATCTACGCCGGCATCTGGACCGAGAACTACAGCCCCTACGGTCGCACGCTCGATGAGAACAGCAGCGGCGGGCTCGACATTACGTGGAATTACCTCTTTCCCGAAGGACAGCCGCACCATACCTCGCTGGCACTTTTCGGCGGTGAGACGCCGTTCGTGAAAGGCAACTCCCCATCGGCCGTCCTCACGCAGGAGCAGATCTACTGGTCCGGTCCGAATCAGAATCCCGCGAATACGGCCATTCCGGCCGGCTCCTCCACGCCGAACTGGAACGGCATCGCGCATTACATCCCGACGCACACTGCGATCACCTCGCTCCCCTTCGTGACGAATTTCAACGTCGGTCAGGGTGAGCGTTATCGCATCGATGGCATTCAGCGCATGACCGGTGCGTGGACGAACGCCAGCGTGCAGGACATTCTCCCCACCTGGCGTTGGATCGTCGAGAGCTCCGGTGCCAAGACGATCACCCCGAGCCTCGACTTCGACGATTCCTACTACGGACCGACCAGCCTGCGCGTCAGCGGAACCCTCACGCCGGGGAATCCGCAGAACGTGAAGCTCTACCAGATGCACCTCCCCGTCACGGAGGCCACGAATCTCCGGATGATCTACAAGCCCGGTGCCGTGAATGCGGCGCAAATCCAGGTCGGGCTGGTGTTCGAGGACGCGCCGACGACCGTTGTCTATTCTCCGTCCGCGCTTGCGAGTTCGCCCTCGCAGTGGCTGACGCTCGACTTCCCGCTCGGTGCGCATGCCGGCCGCAGGATTGTTGCCCTTTCGCTGCGATTCCTATCCTCGTCGACCATCGCGGGCTACTCCGCGCGCATCGGTCGCATCCAGATTTCCGACGGACCGTCCATCGCGCCGGCAGCTCCGACCGGGCTCGTTGTGGATGCTTCCGCCCGGAATCCGGAGAACGCATTTTCCACCCAGGCCCGTCTGCGTTGGAACGAATCCCCCGGAGCCGTGCGCTATTACAACGTTTACTACCGCCGCAACCTTGCGCCTGCCGGGGACAACGAGGTGGTCTGGCTGGGTGCCACGGCGAACGACCGCTTCTTCGCGCAGGACATCCGTCCAATCGGCTCCGAGACCGAAGGATTCATTCAGATCGAAGCCGTCAGTCCCACCTACGGGGTGTCGCCCCGGATTTCGATTCCGATCACGCTTGCGGCTCGTCCGGATCTGTCGAACAAGCTTTCCGGGCGCGTGATCGGCACCACGGGCGCATGGTCCGGCGGCACCGTGAACACCCGCGACAAGGTCTTTGACGGCAACATCGATACCTACTTCGACTCGCCCAACAGCAACGGCGACTGGGCCGGCCTCGACTTTGGTCCGAACAACGCCAAACGCATCACCGCCATCCGCTTCAGCCCGCGCAACAGCAGCACCTCGTGGCAGAGCCGCATGGTTGGGGGACGGTTCCAGGGAGCCAACACCCCCGATTTCCAGAATGCGGTCACTCTTTTCACGGTCGACTCCACCCCGGCCTACCGCGAATACCAGACCGTCCTCGTCGAGAACCCGACGCCATTCCGCTATGTGCGTTATCTCTCGCCGAACGGCGGCCACTGCAACGTGTCGGAGGTCGAGTTTTACGGGGTGCCTCAAACATCCTACGAGACGATCTCCGACAACTCCGACGCGTCGACCGTTGCCTCCGGGGAATGGGTGAACTCCACGGCCATCACCGGCTACTTCGGGGTGAATTTCCAGCACGACAACAACACCGCGAAGGGCGCGAAAACGGTCATTTACCGCCCGACCCTCCATGCCGGAACCTACGAGGTCTTCGGTCGATGGACCTCAACCTCCAACCGCGCCTCGAATGTGCCGGTCGACATCGTCCACACCGGCGGCACGACCACCGTCACCGTGGATCAGACCGTGCAGGGCGGTCAGTGGATTTCCCTCGGTTCCTACAGCTTCAGCGCCGGGACCGCGCCTCGGGTGATCGTTCGCAATGCCGGGACCAATGGTTTCGTCGTGGTCGATGCCTTCCGTTTTGTGACGACCACGCCGCCTCCGACACCGGAGCCGACCCCGCAGCCCACTCCCCAGCCAACACCCGAACCCACACCGGAGCCGACTCCGCAACCCACACCCGAACCTACGCCGGAGCCCACTCCTGAGCCAACACCCGAACCCACCCCACCTCCGACGCCTGAACCTACTCCCGAGCCGACGCCGCACCCCACCCCCGAGCCGACGCCGCACCCCACCCCCGCGCCGAC
>CALGTD010000111.1 GCA_937901895.1 uncultured Spartobacteria bacterium
CCCGATTCGCTCTTCAGCAGTTTCGGCAAGAAACTCGGAAGCCTGTTCCGCTTCCGTGCAAGCGCCTGATTCCATGATCGAGATTCCCCGACAGGTCCTTTCCGATTCAAAGCCCGATCCATTTGTCATCGCCGTGACGGGCGTCGGCAACGCCGGCGTCTCGCTCGTGGACCGCCTCGCAGTCGCCGGCTTCGGAAAGGCGCTCGACCTCATCGCAATCAACACCGACTCCACCTCGCTGGGCGGATCTGTCGCCGGGGAAAAGATCCTGATCGGCGCAAAGACGTCGCGAGGGCTCGGTGCCGGCGGAGATCCGGAGATCGGAGCCGATGCCGCGGAGGAGGCGGAGGCACAAATCGCCGCTGCCCTCGAATCGGCGGGACTCGTGGTCGTCTGCGCGGGATTCGGCGGAGGCACCGGCAGCGGCGCAGCGCCCGTGGTCGCGGAAATCGCACGCCGCAGGAACGCACTCGTTCTCGGCATCGTGACAATGCCGTTCCCGTTCGAGGGGCGCCGAAGATGTCAGCAGGCCGAGGAGGCCCGGGCGGAAATGGCGAAGCATTGCGACGCCCTGCTCGTATTCGAGAACGACCGGATGGCCGAGATCGCCGAACCGCTCGCCGGCATCCACGAGACGTTTGCCGCCTCCGACCAGGTGCTGACGGAGGGCATCGGCTTTATTGCCCGGCTGGCACTTTCCTCGGGCCCGATCCGGGTGACTCCCGCCGACCTTCTCGCGGTCTGCCGGGCGGGCGGCACCGACTGCGCATTTGGCTTTGCCCACGCCTCCGGCGGGAACCGTGCCCACGAGGCGGTGGAGCGCGCGCTCCGATGCCCGCTCATGGGTCGCGGCAGACCCCTCGCAGACGCCCGCGGAACGCTTGTCCATATTTGCGGTCCCGAAAATCTCCAGCTCGCGGAGGTCCGCGTGATCATGGACACCATCGGCCGCCTCACCGACGGCCAGGTGCATCTGGGCATTGGATCCGATCCCGACATGGGGGATTCCATCGGCGTCGCAATCCTCGCACCCATTGGCGCTCCTCCTCCCCGGCCGGTTCGCACCAGGCGGGCGGAGCCGCAACAGGCACCCGCCCCGGCGCCCGTCGCCGCCGAAACGGAACATCCGGAAGCGGTCGAAGAACCGGCTGCAGAACAAACGCCACCCGCCGCGCCCGCACCTCCCGCCGCGGCGAGCGAGCTGTTCGACACCGAGCCGTATCGGGTCGCGAAAAAAGGCCTCCCCGCGAAAAAGCCGAAGACCGAGCAGAAGACGCTCAGCCTCGACCCTGTCGCGCGTGGGCGCTTCGAAAAGAGCGAACCGACCATCATCGGCGGAGAGGACCTCGACGTGCCCACGTTCCTGCGTCGGAAGATCAAGCTGCGCTGAAGCCGGACATCGTCGGTTTTCGATGGACACCCGGGCCATCAGGCAATGAACTGCCTTCCCCATGCCGCATGACATCACGCTGATCTCCACGATCGCCGTCGGATTTGGTCTGGCGTTCGTGTTCGGTTTCATCGCGAACCGGCTGCGTCTTCCCCCGCTGGTGGGATATCTCGTGGCCGGCATCTGCATCGGCCCCTACACGCCGGGATATGTCGCCGACAGCGAACTCGCCGGGCAGCTGGCGGAGATCGGCGTCATGCTGCTGATGTTCGGCGTCGGCCTCCACTTCTCCGTAGGCGATCTGATCGCCGTCCGGCGAATCGCCGTTCCCGGTGCCATCGGTCAGATCCTGCTGGCAACCGCCCTCGGGGCCGGAATGATGATCGCGTTCGGCTGGAAACCCGGCGCAGCCATCGTCCTCGGACTCAGCCTCTCGGTGGCAAGCACCGTCGTCCTGCTCAAGGCCCTGGAGGAACGAAACGCCGTTTCCACCCCCAATGGCCGCATCGCGGTCGGCTGGCTCATTGTCGAGGATCTCGCGATGGTCCTCGCACTCGTGCTCGTGCCCGCATTTGCAGAGGCGCTCGGCGGCGGGGCGGCGGACCATGCCCATGGCGACGAGGCCGCGGGAGGAAATGTCGCCTGGACACTCGCCATGACCTTCGGAAAGGTCGGCGCCTTCGTGGCTCTGGCGCTCGTCGTCGGGCCCCGGCTGATGCCGTGGATCCTCCGGCAGGTCGCCCGCACCGGATCGCGCGAACTCTTCACCCTGTCGGTGCTCGCCATCGCCCTCAGCATCGCATTCGGCGCCGCAAAACTTTTCGGCGTCTCCTTTGCGCTCGGCGCGTTCTTCGCGGGAATGGTGCTCCACGAATCGACGCTCAGCCACAAGGCTGCGGTGAATTCCCTGCCCCTGCAGGATGCCTTCGCGGTGCTGTTCTTCGTTTCGGTCGGCATGCTGTTCGATCCGTCGATTCTCATTCGCGAACCCGTGATGGTTGCGGCCGTGATGCTCGTGATCCTGGTCGGCAAATCCCTCGTCGCGATGGGCATCGTGTGGCTTCTCGGCTTTCCCATGAGCACGGCCCTTCTCGTCTCGGCCTCACTCGCGCAGATCGGAGAATTCTCGTTCATCCTCGGCGGACTTGGAATCAGCTACAAGTTGATGGAGCCGGAGGGACTCAACCTCATCCTCGCCGGTGCGCTGCTCTCAATCACCCTGAATCCCCTTGTCTTCGCCGCAACCGATCGCATGTGCCGCTGGATCGGCGCGCGGCCGCAATGGAAACGCCGGCTCGAGGACAATCGTCACGCCCGTTTCGACGCGCTGCAGGCCGATCTTGAAGCCGCAAGAAAGCATGCGGAAGAAAAGGCCGCCGCTCACAAAACGTTCACACCGGAGGAGCTGGTGGAGCGATTCCCCTTGTTCGCGGACCTTTCCCCGGAGCAGCGCGAAGTGCTGGTGCTGCACTTCGAGCCGGAGTCCGCAGGTCCGGGAACGAAAATCATCCGGAAGGGCGACGAAGCCGACAAAATCTATTTCATTTCGGAAGGCCGTGCGGAGGTGAATGTCGCCGGCAGGCGCATCCCGCTCGAACCCGGCGACTATTTTGGCGAGATGGCGCTGCTGAACGACCAGCCGAGGTCCGCCGATGTCACCGCACTCGACTACAGCCGGTTCGCGACGCTGAGCCGCCGCGACTTCCGGCAGTTTCTCAGGCGCTTTCCGGGAATTCGCGAGCAGATCGAGGCGCGGGCCAGCGAGCGTCTGGAGATGAACCGGCGTTCCGTCGAGACGTCGGCCGCGGACGTTTCTTGAGCAACCGCTCCGGCGGCGTTGCAATCCCCTCCCGGAAATCGAAAATGAGGTCACTCCCATGGAAGTGCATCAACTCCGCTATGTGGTCGCCGTGGCCCGTGCGGGGAGCTTCAGTCGCGCCGCGAGGGACTGCCATGTCTCTCAACCTTCGCTCAGCCAGCAGATCCGCAAACTCGAGAGCGAACTCGGTGAGCCTCTGTTCGAGCGGGACCGGCGCCGCACGCGCCTGACACCCAGCGGTGAGCGCTTCGTCGTCCGGGCGGCGCGCATCCTCGACGAACTGGCCGAGGCGGAGCGGGAAGCCCGCGAAACCTGCGATGTCGCGCGTGGCACGGTGACCGTCGGTGCGCTCCCCACCATCGCCCCGTATCTGCTGCCTGATGTCGTCCGGGATTTCGCGACGCGTTTTCCCGGCGTTCAGCTCGTGATTCACGAGGAGACGACCGACTCCCTCGCGCAACTGGCTGCGGCACATGAGATCGACTTCGCGATCGCGAGCCTGCCCGTGCTGGGCGGACAGTTCGAGGTCGAGCATTTGTTCGACGAGGAGTTGCTGCTGGCCATCCCGCGGGGACACCCCCTGGAAAAGAAGGAATCGATCCGCGTGCGCGATCTTGAGACCGCCCAGTTCGTGCTCATGAAGGAGGGCCATTGCCTCGGAGACCAGGCTCTGAGCTTCTGCCAGCGCGGAGGCATCACCCCCCGCATCGTTTCGCGAAGCGCCCAGATCGAAACGATCCGCCGCCTCGTGAACGCCGGACTCGGGCTCTCACTCGTGCCGAGAATGGCCATTCTCGAGAAAGCTCCGGGCCAGCCTCTCTACCGCTCGCTCGCGGGGACACGCCCCCACCGCAGCGTAATCGCCTTCTGGCGGCGCAAACGCGGACTCCCCCGCGCCGCACAGGCATTTCTCGAATCGCTCCGGAACCACGTCGCACAAATAAATCCAAAAAAAGTCCGTTGACTTTGTTCCATTCGAGATAACGTTTTGTATCAACTGATACATGCGTCGTCCGACCTCACCCGGTTCCATCGTGAGGGGAATCATCTTCCGTCAGGTGCGCCGCGAATTTGGCGTGGAGGACTCGATTCTTCTCGTTTCCGCAGTGCGCGCAGGACTGCCGATGCGCGAACTGGCGGAACTTCGCGAGGCACTGGACCTGCCGATGGAGCGGGTTGCGGCAAAGATCGGGATGTCGCGGGCGACCTTTCACCGCCGTCGGAAAACCGGGGTGCTGTCGCCCGACGAATCCGACAAGGCGATCCGCCTCGCTCGCATTCTCGGTCACGCCATTTCCGTGTTCGGCAACCACGAGGCCGCGCGCCAATGGCTGTCCGCCCCGCAGGCCGCCCTTGGTGGGGAAATCCCCCTCGATCTCGCAGAAACTGAAATTGGAGCAAGGGAGGTGGAGCAGTTGATCGGACGCATTGATTACGGTGTCTACCCGTGAAAATCCATGCATGGCGAATCGTCCGCCGCGCGCGGGTCGACGACGCCTACACCGGCGAGGGAGCGCGACTCTACGGAGGCCGCTGGAACTCGCCCGGGACGGCGATTGTCTACGCGAGCGACAGCCTTGCCCTCGCCGCGCTGGAAACCCTCACCTCCATTTTCCCCCGGATTTCCATCGACCATGTCTGTTTCGAAATCACCTTTGACTCCCGCCTCGTGGAGACTGTTGAGAGCGTGCCCGACGGATGGGATCGCCGCCCAGCCTCTCCGCTCACCCAGCACATCGGCGACCTGTGGGCAACGGAACTGCGAACCGCGATTCTCTCGATTCCGAGCATCCTCATCCCCTCACAGCGCACCTACCTTTTGAACCCCAAACACCCGGACTTTTCCAAAATCACGATCGGGCCCATGCGGCCCTTCCCATTCGACCCCCGACTGACCTGATATGCGACCTGAAAAATTCACCCAGAAAATGCAGGAGGCGTTCAACGCCGCCATCGACATCGCGTCGAAGAACGACCAACCCGAAATCACGAACGAGCACTTTCTGCTCGCGCTCCTCGATCAATCGGAGGGCATCACGATTCCGCTTCTCCAGAAGCTCGGCGCGAGTCCCGCGGCGATTCGCGCACAGCTGGAATCCGTGCTCTCGCGCCGCGCGAAGGTTCACGGCGGCTCCTCGCCGCACCTTGGCAACGATCTTCGCAAGACGCTCGATGCCGCGGAGAACGAGATGGCGAAGCTGAAGGACGAATACCTCAGCGCCGAGCATTATCTCCTCGCGTTGAGCGATGCGAAGGACGACGCGGCGAACATCCTCAAGCAGGCCGGCATCACTCGCGACTCGCTGATGAAGGCGCTCGTCGAGGTGCGCGGCGCACAACGGGTCACCGACCAGAATCCCGAGGGCAAATACCAGACGCTCGAGAAATACGGCCGCGACCTCACGGAGCTTGCTCGCAAGGGCAAGATCGACCCCGTCATCGGCCGCGACGACGAGATCCGCCGCGTCATGCAGGTGCTCTCACGCCGCACGAAGAACAACCCCGTCCTCATCGGCGAACCCGGCACCGGCAAGACCGCCATTGTCGAGGGTCTCGCCCGCCGCATCGTGAGCGGCGACGTGCCGGATTCCATCAAGAACAAGCGCGTTGTCGCCATGGACATCGGCGCGATGGTCGCGGGTGCGAAGTTCCGCGGGGAATTCGAAGACCGCCTCAAGGCCTTCCTCAAGGAGGTCACTGCGAGCGAGGGCGAGATCATTCTCTTCATCGACGAGCTGCACACGATCGTCGGCGCCGGCGCGGCGGAAGGCAGCATGGACGCGAGCAATCTTCTCAAGCCCCAGCTTGCCCGCGGCGAGCTCCGCACCATCGGCGCGACCACGCTCGACGAATACCGCAAATACATCGAAAAGGACGCCGCGCTCGAACGCCGCTTCCAGCCCGTGATGGTCGATGAGCCCAGTGTCGAGGACACCATCGCCATCCTGCGCGGCATCAAGGAGCGCTACGAGGTCCACCACGGCGTGCGCATCAAGGACGCCGCGCTCGTCGCCGCCGCGGTGCTCAGCGACCGCTACATCAGCGACCGCTTTTTGCCCGACAAGGCCGTTGACCTCGTCGACGAAGCCGCGTCGCGTTTGAAGATCGAGCTCGACTCCATGCCCACCGAGATCGACCAGCTCGAGCGCCAGGTCATGCAGCTCGAGATGGAGCGGCAGGCGTTGAAGAAGGAAAAGGACGCCGCCAGCAAGGAGCGCCTCGCGAAGCTCGAGAAGGAACTGGCTGACGTGAAGGAAAAGGCGGGCGGCCTCAAGGCCCAATGGCTCAAGGAAAAGGAGGAGATCGGCAGGACGCAGAAACTCGCCGAGCAGATCGACCAGTTGAAAACCGAGCTCGAGCAGGCGCAGCGTCAGGGCGACCTCGCCCGCGCGAGCGAGATCCAATACGGCCGTCTTCCCGAGCTCCAGCGCCAGCTCGACGAAGCCGTGCAAAAGCAGGGCGGCAGCACCGCGCTCCTCACCGAGGAGGTCACCGAGGAGGACATCGCCAAGGTCGTCGCCTCGTGGACCAGCATCCCGGTTTCCCGCCTGCAGGAAGGCGAGCGCGCCAAGCTCGTCAAAATGGAGGAGCGTCTCGCCGAGCGCGTCGTCGGCCAGGAAAACGCGATCAAGGCCGTGTCGAACGCCGTCCGCCGCGCCCGCGTCGGTTTGCAGGATGAGAACCGCCCCATCGGCAGCTTCCTCTTCCTCGGACCCACCGGCGTCGGCAAGACCGAGCTCAGCAAGGCACTCGCCGAGTTTCTCTTCGACGACGAGAACGCCATCGTGCGCCTCGACATGTCGGAATACATGGAGAAGCACACCGTCGCGCGTCTCATCGGCGCGCCTCCCGGCTACGTCGGCTACGAGGAGGGCGGCCAGCTCAGCGAAGCCGTGCGCCGCAAGCCCTACAGCGTTGTCCTTTTCGACGAAGTCGAAAAGGCGCACCACGACGTGTTCAACGTCCTGCTGCAGGTGCTCGACGACGGCCGCATCACCGACGGTCAGGGTCGCACCGTCGATTTCAAGAACACGGTCATCATCCTCACGTCGAACATCGGCAGCCAATACATCATGGAGGATCTGCCGAAGGAGGAACGGAACAAACGCGTGCTCGAGGCGTTGCGCGCACACTTCCGCCCCGAGTTCCTGAACCGCATCGACGAGACGATCATCTTCGACCGCCTCGACGACCGGCAGCTCACGCACATCGTCGACATCCAGCTCGCGCGCCTCTATGAGCGCCTGCACAAGCAGAACCTCACGCTCGAGCTCACCGACGCCGCGAAGAAACTCCTCGCGAAGGAGGGCTACGATCCCGCATACGGCGCGCGCCCGCTCAAGCGCGTGATCCAGCGCGAGATCCTCGACCCGCTCAGCCTCGAAATCCTCGACGGCAAATTCGCGCCCGGCGATCGCATTACCGCCGACGTGGACGGCGATCATCTCGTCTTCCGCAAGGTCTGAGGGCCATCCTGCTCCGCGTGGTCGGGTCATCCGCCGCGCGGGCCGGTGAAAATCAGACGCGGAGGCCCGAGCATTCGGGCACCGGATCTGCGAAGAAATCGCCCGCGACGCGGATGTCGTATGGGACGCGGAGACGCCCGCCCGTTGTTAAGAACGCGGCCCGGGGTTACCTTTCAATCGAGTGCGCTCAAATGCCACTCATCGGCGATTTTCGCCA
Source organism: uncultured Spartobacteria bacterium (assembly GCA_937901895.1). Taxonomy (GTDB): domain Bacteria; phylum Verrucomicrobiota; class Verrucomicrobiia; order Chthoniobacterales; family JAATET01; genus JAATET01. The sequence continues at coordinate 7,893 of CALGTD010000111.1, forward strand.
ATCGACCGACCGGAGCCATCCCGCATCGGTCAATCAAAGGCGCTCGTCACCGGCCGGCCCCAGAAACTCTCCGGAATCGGCACGCCGAGCAGCCATAACGCGGTGGCAGCCGTGTCGTATTGGACCAATGGCGCCGTGATCGTAAACCGCGGCTTCACGTGCGATCCGTAGGCGATCCAGGGAATGAGCACGTCGCGAGTGTGGGGCGAACCATGCGTGCCCAGCACCTTCGGCTCGCCAGGTTCGTCCGCCTTGGGATTCGGGATGTCGTGGCTCCCGTGATCGGCGGTGATGATGAGGACGCTGGAATCGGCGATTCCGGATTTCTGGATGGCGTCCACGATCTTCCGGAGCGCTTCGTCGGTTTCGGCGAGCGCCTTCATCTTCTCGGCCGAATGCGCACCGTATTTGTGGCCCTGGACATCCGGGTCGGCGAAGTGGATGAAGCAGAGCCCAGGGCGAAAGGTCTTCAACATTTCATCCACCGCGGTCGCGACCTCGGCGGCCGTTTTGCCGGTCTTCTCAAAGCGGTCGAGGCTTCCGGGCAGCTGGAGGGTCTTGAACTTCGACTTTCCGACGACCATCGCCGTCGACAGGCCGGCCTTCTTCGCGAGGCTGAAAATGGTGGGCACTTTCACCAGGCCCTTCTCGACTACGAAATCGTTCCAATCGACCTGGTGCTTCTGGATGCCGACTCCGGTGAGCATCGAAGTATGTGACGGCAGCGTCAGACTCGGGACGATCGTGTAAGCCTCCCAGGTATGCGCGCCCTCTGCCGCCAGTTTTTTGAGGAAGGGCATGTCAGCCTTCTCGATGGCATCGTCGCCTCCCTGGTCAATGCTGATGATGAAAACATGCTGCGCCTTGGGAGCGGCAAATGCGGACGCGCAGAAACAGACAATGAGGATGGCAGCCCGGAGGGCCGCGGAACGGGCGAACATCTCTGGATGGTAGAAAACACCCGTGAAAAAAACAACCCACCGGGCACGGCAGACGCGCAGATTCCGAAGAACCCACACACATTCCGGTGCCTCACCCGCCACCGCTCCCACGGCAATCTACGAATGCACCTCCGGCTCGTGCATTGCCACGGGCCGCTCCCCGGCCTATCATGCACCGCTCCTGCATGATTCAGATCCCCCTCCCCTGCCGCGTCGCGGCCGCCCTTGCCCTCTGTTCCGCAGCGAACGCAGCCTACGAGATCGCGGATGTCTCCGGCGTCGGCGCGGATTACACGGGCTACACCAAGGTCTACATCGACTACGGCGACAACCCGATCACCACGCCGGAGCAATGGGACGCCTACACTCCGCCGCCCGGCTTCATGAAAAACACGCCGCGCAACGGCGAGTTCAACGAGGAAACCACTCTCAGCAGCCCCGGCCAGCCCGCACCCGAAGTCACCATCTACACCGACCCCTCGGGCTACACGTGGAAATTCATCGCCCAGACGCAGAGCGCAATGTGGCCCTACGCGCCGGAGACGAACCCCTACCAGGCCGCCGCCTTCACGACCACGCCGGCCGCCGGCACCGTGAAATACAGTTCGAACGAGAAGAACCAGATCATGACGTTCTGGGCGCGCGAGAACAACGACCCCTCCGGCGCGCCGATCCAGCGCTTCTTCATCACCGATGAATGGGGCAACACCTACATCCTCGGAGCGGCCGGCGTCGCCAACGACGCCGACATTCCCGCGTCGTTCGAGGCTTCCGTGCTGCCCGCCGGCTGGACGAAGAGCACCGGATACCTCGACGAGACGATCCATCTCTTCCCCGCCTACGGCGCCGGCAACCAGGCGCACTACAACCTCTTCCGCGAGAGCAGCGACAACACCTTCTTCCAGATCACGTGGAGCACGTCGGGCAACACGATCGCCAACCAGATCAAGGACATGCCGATCTGGGGCGGCGCGACGAGCGACATCATCCTCGGCCGCCCCGGCGACGACAACCTCATCCACGGCGCGGAGGGCGACGACACGATTCACCTGCTCGGCTGGAACGACATCGTTTACGGCGACACCGGCATCGACACCGTCGTCTTCACGGGCGACTTTTCCGATTACACTCTTCTCGACTACGCCGACGACGGCGCCTGGCTTGTTCTCTCGGGCGGCGGATATGTGAAGACCCTTTACGACGTGGAATTTCTCCAGTTCGACGACGGCACGTTTGCCACCTCCGCGATTCCGGAACCCGGCACAATCGCCCTCCTCGCTCTCGCGCTCACGACGGTGATGGCTCTCCGCAGCCGGCGCGCGCGGACTCCCTGAACTTCCCGGCGCGGGCAACCGCACCGGCGTCCGCCCGGCGAATCAGCGCATCAGCAGCCCCGCAAACCCCAACGTTTCGCGTGCCTTCGTGTGAGGCTTATCTCCGCCGCTTCATGCTCCATGCGGTGGCGGTAAGGCCGAAACCGAGAAGCAGGACGGTGGCCGGCTCGGGGATGGCGGCGAAGTTGCTCAGCAGCACGTCGCCGTTCGCGTAGTCGTAGGTGATCGTGAACGAGCCGACGACCTCCGAGTCGCCTTTCCATGCGAGGACGCGCGCGCCATCGGGCAGACCGGCAAACGTGCCGACGAGCGACTCACCATCGAGGATCTCGTAAATCACATCCGGCAACGGCATCCAGTTCGGGCTCACCACGAGCCGGATCTCGCCGTCGAGGGTGATCGTCTCCGCGACGAGCGTGCCGAAGCCGTAGAGGTTCATGCCGAGGAGTCCGCCATGGATCGTCGTAACGCCGTCGGCCGCCAGCTCGACCGCGCCGGTGACCTCCACCCAGCTGCGGATGTCGAGGACGCCTTCGTTGCGAAGCACGCCCTTGCCGCCCAGCACCAGCTCGGCTTCCTGCATCTCGAGCGAACCGGTGTTCACGAGCCCGCCTTTGAGTTCCAGATGATGACCGAGCAGGCGAAGTCTGCCTTCGTTGCGGCTGAGGCCGCGGAGCGCATTCGATCCGTTGTTGGAGTCCTGGATCGAAATCGCCTTCCCGGCCAGCGTGAGCGAGGCTCCGGCTCCGATGGTTTCAATGTGTGCGCCCTTCCACGCGAGCACGACGGGATTCGGATCGGAGGAAACGATGTCGATCGTGCCGCCGGTCAATGTCGTGCCCACCTGCTGGGCAAGCGCGCCATTGATCTCGAAGCGGAGCGGATCGCCAAACCCCGGGCCTTGAAGCTGAAGGTTGCCCGACACCGAAAGGTCGCCCTTCGTCGTGAAGCTGCTCGTCACAGCGAGCTGTCCGTCGATGGCCTCCAGATTCGCGAGCGCGGATTCGCCCGTGGTCGAGTTGGTGAGTTTGCCGTCGAGGAACAGGTTGATGGCCGCGTTCTCCCCGATGCGACGAATGTCAAAGTCGGTCGCGCTCAGCTCGCCGGTCAGCCAGTAGGTGCCGCCGGTGAGTTCGCCCTCGGGCGTGAGGTTGCCCATGCGACCGGTGACGACGAGTTTCGAACCTTCCCAGGCCTCGAGCCAGCCTTCGTTGGTGAAGTCGCCGGCCACCGTGACGTTCGCGGCCTGCAGGTTGATGGAACCAATGTCGCCGACCGCAAGATTCCCCGAAAAGGCGAGGTCCTGGTTGGTCAACCGCAGCTCGCCCTGCACCTCGCGCAAATTCCGCAGCGCGTTTTCGTGCGTCAGCCGATCGCGAAGGACGGAGCCGGCGCCATCGAGAATCACGGCGGCGTTTTCGCCGATGACCTCGATGTCCGCGCCGTTCCATTCAAGCACCGTTGACGATCCGCTCGAGCTGCTCACGCGGTAACTTCCCGCCGTGAGCACGCCATCCTGCAGCTGCACCAGCTCGTTCCTGACGGTGAAGAGGGCCCCGTCCTCGACGGACAGGCTCCTCTCGTTGTCGAGGACGCCGGAGACGGTCACCGTGAGATCCCTGTCGAGGCCGATGATTCGCGTCGTCCCGGTGTTCGCGAATCCGCCCATGACTTCGAGCGAGCCATTACCCACGAGGTCCAGAGGCGCCCTCTGGGTGAGGTCGCCGCCAATCCATGCCGAGAACGAGCCGGCCTCTCCGTCGCGAAGAATGGTCTCTCCCTCGTTCACAAAGTTCCCGGAAACATGCAGCGTCGTCTCGCCGTTCATGACGAACGAGCCCGACTGCGTGAAGTTGCTCCACGTGGTGACGTCGATCTTGTCCCAGCCTTTGTCGCCGACCTTGAGGCTTCCCGTGTTCACGATGTCGCCCTCCACGGTGAGCGCGCCGGCGCCATCCATCGTGAACTCCCCGGCCTGCTCGAATCGGCCATCCACCGTCACGAGAACGTCGCTGCCCCAGTAGAGACCGACCCCGGTGGTGCCCGTGTTTGTGAAGTCGCCCTTCACGTCGAGTGCGTTCTCCCCATCCACCTCCAGCTTGCCGGCCTGTTCGAGATTGCCGGCCACCGCGACGCTTCCGTTGTCCGAATAAAACGAGCCGCTCGTGCCAATCTTCAGGTCTCCCGAGAGATCGGTCTGCTGCCCGATGAGTCGCAGGCTGCCATTCACCTCGCGCAGGTTCCGCAGCGCGTTGTCACCCGTGACCCGGTCACTCATGCTCGCGGAGGCGCCATCGAGAACGATGGAGGCTTCCTCCCCGATCACGTGGATGTCCGCGCCGGTCCATTTGAACGCGGCAAACGAGTCCCGCTGCGCGACCACCCGGTAGGTCCCCGCAGTGAGCACGCCATCCTGCAGCTGCGCGAGACCACCCTCCACCGTAAAGGACACCTCGGACGGATCGGGCGAGCGACCATAGGTCGAGATCAACAGATCGCCCGTGTTGTCGAGAACGCCCCCCACCGTGATGGCAAGGCTTTCCACACCCGCCGGGGAACCCTGGCCACGTCCGTTGTAGAACCGGGTCTCGCCCGTGTTCACAAAGTCGCCCGCGACGTCGATCGTGCCCTGCCCTTCCACCTCGAACGTCCCGCTCTGCTCGAAGTTGCCACCGACGGTCATCTCGACGAGGCTCACGCCTCCGGAAAAACGCGTGATGATGCTCGTTTCCCCGGAGTTGAGGAAATCCCCTCCCACCTCAATCGAGCCGGAACCCCTGAACGAGAGCCTGTTCCCCTGCTCCACGTCGCCGCCAAAGGTGACCGCATACGTGCCACCGCCGGGAGCATCCACGAGCGCGAACCCGGTGTTCACAAACCGCCCCGTCACCTCGAGTTCTCCGTCCACCTCGAACCGGCCAGCCTGCTCGAGATCCCCGTTCACCTCGCCGGAGTTCAGGGTCACGTCCCCGGTTTCGCCGATCTTCAGGGCATTAAAGACCGTGTGGTCGGCGACGCCCAGGAGTCCATTCACCTCGCGCAGATTGCGCAGCGCATTCTCACCCGTCTCGCGATCGCGAATGCCCCCTCCCCTTCCAACAAACACGGCCACCCCGGTGCTGATCACCTCGATGTCCGCGCCCTTCCATTCCAGGATCGCCGTCGCATTTCCATTCGTGTAAACGGAGTAATCGCCCGCCGTGAGCACGCCGTTCTGCAGTTGCCCGAGCCCTCCCTGAATGGAAACAGTCGTCACGGTCTCCTTGCCGGAATCCTCCGAAGAAAACACAGTCAGGCGGCCCGTGTTATCCAGGTCGCCCGCCACCATCGCGGTGAGCGACCCGGCATAGAAATTTGCAAAGGTCACGTAGCTCGTATTGACGAGATCGCCGCCAATCTCCACCGAGCCTTTGGCATTGACGGTGAGTTCCCCCTCCTGCCGGAGATCACCGCCGATCTTCAGCGCCACTTCGCTCTCGGAATAGGTGCCGAAGTTCATCATGCCCGAGTTCACGAGATGGCCTGTGACATCGATGGATCCACTGCCATGGAACTGCATGTCGCCGGTCTGCTCGAAATCGCCGCCGACGGTGAGCGAAAAGGTGATCTCATCCTCGAAAGCGACCCCGAAAGAAGACTTCCCGGAATGCACGAAATTCTCCGCGACCGTGATGGAGCCCTCCTCCCGGATGCGGAGGTTTCCGCCCTGCTCGAAGCGCCCATCGACATTCACCGTCGCGTTCTTCAGCTCGACCGTGGAATTCTTCGTCGTCGCAAGGTTGCCGGCGAAGTCGTAGTCGCCCTCCTGCAACTTCAGCTCCCCCCGCACCTCCTGGAGTCCGGCAAGCGCACTGTCGCCGCTCACGCTGTCGCGCAGCCGGCCGGCGCCGCCGGTCACCGTGAGCGAGCCATCCGCGCCAATCGTGTGAATGGCCGCATCCTTCCATTGCACGTAGTCTCCAGCGCCGCCCGCGACCTCGAGCTTGAACTGGTCAAAGACATCGGTGGCAAACGCAGCCACCGAGCCGAGATCCACCTGCGAGTCGGTGACGGACAAAACGAGCCTGCCCGGACTCCACGGAACATTGCCGCCCAGCGTCGTCCCGCCGGTCACCGTGAGCGCGGCATCCGTCACGATCAGGCGTCCGCGCTCAAACGCGAGATTCCCGATCGTGACCTCCGCGCCCTCGAGCGTGACCGTGCGAAGCACGTCCGAACTCCAAGCATCGATGCGCGCATTGAAGGAATCTTCACCAACGTTGTTGGGCACGCCGGCGGACCAATTCGGCGCGTCCATCCAGTTCCCGTTGCCTTCCGCGATCCACTCGGTGTCGATCTCCACCGCCCGCGCGGAAAGGGCGGTCAGCACGCAGGCTGCAATCGCGAAGCTTCGCGAATTCCACACGGCACACCCGCCTTTCCGACGGGAACGACAAACATCTCTCTTCATAGGGAAATCTCGAAGGCGCGGCCCAATTCGAACCGCGCGCGGAAACGGCCCCCGCAGGCGACACGATGGTCATCGAGCCGATCACATATGGTTTTGCGCAGGCGCTCGCTACCAAGTTTTCTACTTAAAGTGAAGATGGAAAAAGGCTTACAGCCGTTTCGAGCGCGCAGAGTCCTTCTCAAGCCTCGTTCTTCGGTCGAGCACGCTTCCTGATCGTTGCGACATTTTCTTCAAGCCCGCAGATCTCCCGTTGGGACACCGCGTTCCTGCAGACCAGCTGCAGAAAGGCGGTAGACTATCGGTCGCGGCTGGGCCAAAAAAGGGCGTCACCAACTCCCTCTTCGCCATTAATCCTCCCCCTGCAATCGACCACGAAGCGCGATTTCGCGAAGAGATCGCACGCACGAATTTCGTGCGCATGACGTGGCTCGCCGTCACCAGCACGACGCTTACGATCACGTTTACCGTGGCGAACCTGATGACGGAGCGCGCCTGGGACGTGTTCGCCTTGCAGACCTTCGACATTGCCGGCTCCGCCATTTTCGTGGTGCTGTTTCTGCTGGGAATGCGGCACCGCCTTCCGACGTGGATGCGCTGGCCCCTGAGCCCCGCCTACTTCGCATTCTGGCTGGCCCTCATGACCGGTTATTATTTTCAGACGCTCCCGCGTTACGGCGAGAACATGGCCTTCGCAGTGGGAATCGTCACGCCGTCGATCCTGATCCTGCTCCCGCCGCGCTGGATGCTTTCCCTGTTGCTGCCGTGCTTCGCGGTCTTCGTCGGAATCCAGGTGGGCATTCCCTCGGTGAATGTGGACCGGCCGGTCGAAGCCATTTTTGGATCGGTGATGACGGGCTCACTCGCGGTGCTCGTCGGCGCCCTTGCCTCCTGGTTCCTTTACTCCGCGCGGCGGACAAACTTCGAAAAGGAACGGAAACTGGCAGATCAGGCGACGGAACTGGGCCGGGCGGAATCGAACATGCGCGCGATTCTCGAAAACATCCCGTTCCAGGCGTGGTTGAAGGACGTGGACTCGCGGTTCGTCGCAGTGAACCGCTCCTTCGCAGAGGCGCACGGGCTGCCTCTCGAATCCATCGTCGGAAAGACCCTGGAGGACATCTATCCGGAGTCCCGCGCCTCGCTGTATCGGAGCGAGGACCTCGCGATCATGCAATCCCGCGAGCGCATCCACCTCGAGCAAAGCGCGGAGCTGGAAAACGGCGAAACCGTCTGGTTCGAGGTCTTCAAAAGTCCGGTTGTCGACGAACACGGCAAATGCATCGGCACCTCGGGTATTGCCCGCGATGTGACCGAGCGCCGCCGGATGGAGGATCAACTCCTCGCCGCAAACCGCGCAAAATCGGAGTTTCTCGCGGCGATGAGTCACGAGATCCGCACGCCAATGAACAGCGTGCTCGGTTACGCCCAGCTCCTCCACGACCTGCCGCTCGACGAAACGCAACGCGAATACGTCGAATCCATCCTCGGCAGCGGCCGCATCCTTCTGGGCGTCATCAACGATATCCTCGATTTCTCGAAGATCGATGCGGGGCAACTCACGCTCACCCCGACCACGTTTTCCCTCCGGCCACTGCTCGACCGGTCCGTTCGCATGTTCGAGCCGGAGGCCGCAGCGAAAGGACTCGAACTCCGGCAGGAAATCGACGCATCGGTGCCGGTTCAATGCTGCGCCGACGCGGTGCGAATCGAGCAGATCCTGGTGAACCTCCTGTCGAACGCGGTGAAGTTCACCGAGCGCGGCAGCGTGATCCTGCGTGCGAATAGCGAGGCTCCGGGCGTGATCCGGTTCGACATTGTGGACACCGGCATTGGCATCGCCCCCGATCAGCTCCAACGGCTCTTCCGTCCATTCAGCCAGGCCGACACCTCGATTGCCCGCCGGTTCAGCGGCACCGGACTGGGACTCGTCATCAGTCAGCGCCTGTGTGAGCTGATGGGAGGGAGAATCGCCGTCGAGACCGAACCCGGGAAAGGCTCCTGTTTCAGCGCAATCATCCAGGTCGAGCCTGTCGAAGCGGAGGCCACGCCTCCTTCGAATGAAACGCCGCCTCCTCCTCCGGACCTCTCGGATCTGCGCGTGCTCGTTGTCGAGGACAATGCCGCAAACCGCAGGCTCGTTTCCGTGATTCTGCAGCGCTGGAAAATCCATGCCGCCCTTGCGGAAGGCGGGGAGCAGGCGCTCGAGATGTGGAAAAATTCCGTATTCGACGCCGTTCTGATGGACGTGCAGATGCCAGGAATGGACGGACTCGAGACGTCGCGGAGGATGCGCGATATCGAAGCTGCGGATTCCCGCCGTCCGCGGGCGCGGATCATTGCACTGACGGGCCTTGCCATGGCCGGCGATCAGGAGCGCTGCACCAGCGCGGGGATGGACGACTATCTCACGAAGCCAATCCATCCCCCAAGTCTGGAGGCGGCGCTTCTGCGGGCGCGGCGATGATCCGCACCCGCAGCGACGAATGTCAGCTCATGCTGTGCAATCCCACGACATTGCCTTCGGGATCCTCGAAAATGCCGATAAATCCGTGCGGCGGAATCGCCAGTCGATCGCGAAGCACTTTCCCGCCCGCCTTGGAAATCCGCGCGAGCACGGCATCGAGATCTCCCTCGACGTTGAGATAGACGAGCGTGCCTCCCGGACCGGGATTGAAGCCTTCCATTTTCGTAATGGCGCCGCCAACGCCGTTTTCCCCGCCTTCCGAGAACAATCCCATCTGACACTCGCCGCAGGTCGCTGGAGCAAGGGTCCGGCCAAGGATTTCTTCGTAGAAGGCCTTCGCCTTCGCGAAGTCGGTGACAAAAATTTCAAACCAGTTCAGTGCGTTGTCTTTCATGATGTGTGGAGTTTCGGATTTGCGGACCGCGAACCCGTTTCGCAGTCACGTCCGGCATTCCACCACCCCGCACTGACAACCCTATGTCAGGAGGAAATTCGCCCGGCGTAACGGGCTGCGATTTTTGCCGCGGAATCGTGAAGAATCCGGCGAAGATTTTCCGGCTCCTCCACCTCGACCGCCGCACCAAAGCTAAGCAGCCAGCCCGTCAGCCACTCCGGCGACCATGCGAGAATTTCCACGCGATGGTCCCCGCCAGGGAGCACCGCCTCGGACACGGAAGTGGATGGAGCCTCCGCGTGGAATCGCTCGAAGGCTTCCGCCGCGACCCGCACCGTCACCGTCTCCATCTCCTCGCATCCCTCGGTTTCCCGGCGCACGAATTCTCTCAGCGAAAAATCCTCGTGTCCGGAGAACGTCTCGCGGAGCACGCGCCAGCTCTCGATCCGGTCGAGCCGGAAATCCCGTATCGCCCGTCTCAGGCGGCACCACGCGATGAGATGCCATTGCCGGGAATAGAAGACCATGCCGAGAGGCTCGACCGTCCGTTCGGAGAACTCGCCCCGTCCGCCGGTGTTGTAACGCAACACCACGCATTTTCGCCGCACCACCGCCTCCTGCATGGGCATCAGGTCGCAACCGCCACGCGGGATGTCGCGTCGTCCGAGATGCACGCCGACGGAGCGTTCCAGCCGGGTGACGTAATCCCGCCGGTCGGCCGGCAGGACGGAGCGGATTTTCAGCAGCGCACCTCCGATGGACCGCTTCAGGGATTCATCCGCGACCTGCTGGGTGACCTCCGCTCCCATGACAAGAGCCGCCGCCTCCTCCTCCGTAAACATCACCGGCGGCACATGGTAGCCGCGCGCAAGGCTGTATCCCACGCCGGCCTCCGCCACCACCGGCACTCCCGCCTCACCCAGCGCGGCGAGATCACGGTAGACCGTGCGCACGCTGATCTCGAAATGAGCGGCGATCTCCTCCGCCGTGATCACCCGGCGGCTTTGCAGCAGCAGGATCATCGCAGTCAGCCGGTCGATGCGATTCATGCCGCGGATTTAACCGCGACGTCCGCGAACGGCACGGAGAAATCACCGGATCTCGGCCCGCTGACCGGTCAGCTCTTGCGGCGGAGAAACGAAACGATCGCGAGGATCAGAAAAACAACAAAGAGAACCTGGGCAATCCAGGCCGCCGTGCCGGCGATTCCACCGAAGCCGAGAACGGCGGCGATGATGGCAACGATCAGGAAGACAAGTGCGTAGTGGAGCATGGGATCGGGGGTGATGTTGGTTTTGTCAGGAAGGAGAGACTTCGTCGCGGCCGCGGACACACTCGACGATCTTTGCAATCCCGAGGACCAGAAGAGCGGGACGCAGCAGCATGAACGCGAGCCCGAGCACGAAGCGGGGCAGGGCGCGAAACAGCGGCATTCGGAGCAGAAGCAGAGCGCCGAGAGCGGCTCCGATCGGACCGGCAAGCCGGAGCTCAGCGGAATCGTTTTTGTGGGATTTCATGGAATCTCAAATGTGACGCAGCCGTTTGCCACAACGCTCGAGAAAGGCCGGCAGTCCGCTCTTGCGGACGGCGGAACGGACATCTCCACGATCCGGCATCTGCGCCGCGATCGTGGAACCCATCTCATCGAGCCAATCCTTTACGACTTGAAGCCGTCCCGGTGGTGGGACCGCACTTCGCCGCGGAATAAGAGCCATGATGACCGCGCCGAAAAGCGCTGCGCTTCCGAGTGCAATCCATGGATTACGGCGGACGTAATATTCGGTCTCGGCCAGCGCGTCCTCCGCGCGCAGTCGGGCGGAAAGGCCCAACTCCCGACCCTTCTGTTTCAAATCTTCGAGAGACTCTGCGGTTTCCGGATTCATGTCACCGGAAGTTCGCGCGCGGACCACAGGGCGGTTGCATGGCGAATGACGAATGCCCGCAGCGGCTGCGGGGGAATTCGGATTTCTCGGGCAATGAAACCAAGTGGCCTGTCAACGGAACATCAACCCCACGCGGCAAGCGGGAATTCGAGGCAAGGTCGATTCGCAAATTGCCGAATCGTCTGCGTCCAGATATAGATTTTCCACTCGCATCCACCCATCCACTCCCGTGAAACACCTGTCGGTCCTCGCCTCCCTGCTCGCCATCGCCATTTTTTTCGCCTGCGAAAAGAAGCCGGACTCTTCGAAGGCGACGGCACTGAATCCCGAGTCTGCGAAAACCTTCGACGCCACTGCGGCGTATCTCGACGCCGGCGGCGACTTCTACGTTTACATCCGCACCGAGGAAATTCTGAACCGGGTTCCAGCCTATCTCGACGAATGGAAAAACGCAGCGGTCGCCCTCACCACCCGGGAAGGCGGTTCCGCCGACCCGATCGAAGCATGGTATGCCGTGGGCAGGAAGGCCCTGCTGGATACAGGGCTCCTGCAAATCCGCTCATTCGGTATGAGCTGCATCCAGCTCGAACCCGACCTGTCGCGCACGCGCTCCGTCCTGCTTCTGGATGAAGCGGCGAAATCCGGATCGCTCTGGAAACTCACCGGCAACCGTCCTCCTCATCCGCTTGATGCACTCGACATTCTGCCCGACTCGACGGTGTATACCGCCTTCACCGACGTCGATATGCAGGCTTTCTACAGCTGGCTGCTGGAGATCGCCGAATCGCTCCCCGATCCCGCCGCCCGCGCGCAGGTGCAGCAACTCCCCGCAATGGCCGAAATGGCGCTCGGGATGCCGCCCTCGGAGTTCTTCGCCTCGCTCGGCTCGGAAATCGGGTTTGTCATCACCGCCGACGAGTCGGCCACAATGACCATCCCGGCCGGAGGCACGCCCATGGAGCTGCCGAAAATGGCCGCTGCAATTCTCTTCCGCGTCAACGACGACAAGCTCTACAACCTGCTGTCCGCAAAGCTCGACGAATCGGTCGGACGCATGTTGAAGCTGACCAAGTCCGATGAAAACGGCGTCCGCTCCACGACCGTTCCCCTCCCTGTCCAGGGGCTGCCGGTCGCACCGACGATCGCACGTTTCGGAAACTACACCGTCATCGCGACCTCTCCGGAAATCGTCACCGCGCTGGCCCGCAAGGTTTCACCTCCCCCGCTGCTGAAAGACTCCACGGCCTTCCGCCGCTTTGCCTCTCTCGAAAAAATGGAGGGCAACGGTTTCGCGTATTTGAGCGAAACCGGTTCCTCGATTCTCCGCCGGATTCAGATGAACTCGTTGAATGCGGATGGCGACTTTCCTCCGGAGTTCCGCCAGCCCTTCGAGAAGCTTTACGGATTCGCCTCCCAGCGGTTCGTCTTCACCATCACCCGCAACGAGAAGGACGCCGCCACCTCCGTGATGTATTCGCCCAACGGCTCCCGCCAGATGGTCGCCGCCGCTGCCATCCTTCCCGCAGCAGCCGTCGCCGCCGTTGCGATGCCGGGCATCGCAGCCATGAATGCCCAGGCCGCGTTGCAGGACGACGAGACCGCACCGTTGCCGGCGGATGACGACGGACAGGCCGTCGAGCCCTGATCGGCCCCTCCACCCACGGGAGGAATTCCCGCTTTGGCGACCGGATAATTTCCGAACGAACGCTGCTTGCCTCCGGCAGGGAACGGGTCCACGATTTGGCCGTATGATCGCAACTGAATTCTTCTTCATTGCCGATCGCGGAGCGCTCAAAGTCTATCTGCTCTCCACGACTTCCACCCCAAAACTCCGGCTCGCCGAGACCATCTCGATCAATGGAGCCCGAAAACGGTATTCCGAGGAATACACCGACCAGGCCGGCGCCTTTCCCTCCCGCGGGGCAAACGCTCCCGGCACGTCGATCGCTGAGCGCAAGGGAATCGAAATGGAGCACAATCACCGGAGCTTTCGCGAAGCGGCGCGAAAGATCACCGAGATCCTTCGCGCCAACCAGCCGCGCCGCTGGTCGTTTGCCGCTCCTCCGGAGATCAACCACGCAATCCTCGAAGAAGTTCCCGCCGATCTCCAGAGCCGGCTTTCGCGAAACCTGAAGAAGGATCTGGTGAACATTCCCGCGCCGGAAGTGCTGGAGCATTTCCGGAAGGCCGCCTGACGCCATCCCGCCCATCCGCTTCGCGTGAGTCATCGCGAAGCGGAATGGAGCGTTCGCCCGCCGCGGCACACGTCCGCGCACGCGGCTGTTTTGCGAAGCGCCGCAACGCCCCGCGCCGCCTGCATCCCCGCGTTTGCACGACCTCGCTTCGAAGCTTGCGCCCCGCCCCGTCCTCCGGGGAATCTCCGCGGTCCGCATGACGACCGATCGCCTCACCGAACACCTCCTGGCACTCTCGACCTGCACGCTCTGCCCGGCCATGCACAAGCCGGTCGTCGTCGGCCGTCCGGTCGACAGCCGCATCCTCCTCGTCGGCCAGGCGCCGGGCGTGAAGGAGCCCGTCCTCGGGAGGCCGTTCGCATGGACCGCGGGCAAAACCCTTTTCAAATGGCTGGAATCCGCGACGGGGTGGAACGAGGACGAGGCACGCAGCCGGATCTACTTCGCCGCCGTGTGCAGATGCTTCCCCGGAAAGAACCCGAAAGGCGGAGACCGCGTCCCTGACGACACCGAGATCGCGAACTGCTCGCAGTGGATGCAGCGTGAGTTTGAGATTCTCAAGCCATCGCTCATCCTCGCAGTCGGCAAACTTGCAATCTCCCGGTTTCTCCCGTTCGCGCTGCTGGCCGATGTCGTCGGGCGCATCTGGCCGATCGAGTTTGCAGGACGGCGTTGCGAAGTCCTCCCGCTGCCCCACCCCTCCGGCGCCTCCACCTGGCATCGCGTGGAGCCGGGAAGGACGCTGCTGGCATCCGCCCTCCGGGAACTCGCAATGCGACCCGAAATCCGCGGCTGACCCGCCTCGCAAGGGGATTACCACTCCACAAGCGCGTCCCGCCTCAGCTTCCGGGTTCTCTCCGAAGGTGGATCCGCACCGAACACCGGTGTCGTAAGTTGTGGAGCCCCGGTCGTTGAGGCGTCTGTGTCGGGGCCATAGTTTTCACGGCGTCGCCGTTTCGTGCGACCTCAAATCATCCCCTGACGAACCATGCACATTCGCTTCTCCTCTTTCCCCGCGCTGACCTGTGCGCTGCTCGTCGCCTCGGTGGCAACGAGTCCTGCAGCGTTACTCGTTGTCGAGAACTACAGCTTCGAGATGGATGTCGCTCCGTCTCCGGGAGTGGTCCAATCCGTCCCCAACGGCTGGCTGAGCTGCAATCAGACGGGCGGCGCCGATATTGGATCGCAAAACCCCTCGGGCGCCATGTTCTCGAGCATCAACCCGCTCGCTGCGCCGGCGGAGGGAAACCAATTCGTCTACATCAACACGTTCCCGGAAAATCCGGATGGGATCAGCGGCATCTTTCAACCAATCACGGATCTGCAGCCCAACACAACCTACACGCTCACCGTGGCGATCGGCTCCCGTCTGGACCGCGTCAATACGGCGGGCACGATCTCCCTGGTGGAAGGCTTTGATCCCTCCGGCACGATCCTCGCCACCGGCGGCGGCATCCCTGACACGCCGGGCACGTGGGAGGATTATTCGATCAGTTTCACGACCGGCGATTCCGTGGACGGATTCCTGACGATTGTTCTCTCCACGCCGGCAGCCGGCACGATTCAAGCCGCGTTTGACAATGTCCGGCTGGAAGCCGTCGCCGTTCCGGAGCCGACCACAGTCGCGCTCCTCGCGGCCGGCTGTGTCGCATTCCTGGTGTTCCATCGACGGAAGCGCTCCGTCTGAGCATCTCCCGCACTCACACGATTACTGTCGGTAATCACCACGAGCCCTGTCTTTGGGGGAAGACAGGGCCGTGGCGAGTTCGGCATTCGGCATCGACGATGACCGTCGCCGGATCAGCCCATTGAGCGGGCGCGCGGACTATTGTTCCACCACCACCCGGTAGAAGCACCGGCCCTCCGGCGCAACGACGAGGTCCCCGATCTCCACGATCCCGCCGGTTCCAGCCACGTCCCGCCGCACGGTCGTCCAGGAGCCGCCCAGCAACGTCCCGGAACGCTCCACCCGATAGGCACGTCCATTGACCGTGGGAAATCTCACGGTGATGTCGTCAGCGGTGGCGACAACCTCGCGGATATCGAGAACGCTCGAGCGCGCGTTGGGATCCGTCCCGGCAACCCACTCTCCGCGATTCGGTGAGCCATCGCCGTCCGGATCCGCGTCATCCGCCGCATCCCCGGCATTCTCGCTGGTGCCAAAATGGAGGACCCTCCACGCATCGAGGGACATCCATGTCGTTGCCGATGCGACGGGAGATTCCATTCCGCGCCCCACCGCATTGAGGACGCTGACCTTGTAAAAATAAGTCGTTGCCGAAACGAGTCCGTCGGAATCCACGTAACGCGTATCGTCCACGACGGCGATCTGCCGGTAGGACCCACCTTCGGACTCGCCCCGCTTCACGACATATCCCGTCGCGCCGGAAATCTGGGACCACGAGATCCCGATGCGATCCGATCCGGCGCCGGTCGCTGTCACCGAAGTCGACTCCGACGGCAACGCACCCTCCAATCGGAGGTCGTCGAGGAAAGCCGTCGTATCCACCGTGCCCTTGCCGACGAAGGCCAGTTCATGTTGCGCGGCGGAGGCCGTGAACGTGGAGGAGTCCTCCGAGTAGGTCGTCGGCGTGTTCGTGTAACTGGCAATCACCGTCCCATCCAGGGTCACGTCCCACGATTGCTTCGTGGCAAAACCCGCCGTGGCGCGATTCGCCGAGGAAAACGTCAGTGTATAGACGCCACCGGGCGCAAATCCGCGAACTCGCTGGGAGAGGACGCCGGCGCGCTGGAGGAATGCGACCTGCGTGCCTTCGGGGGCATTCGGATTGGACGACGTGAATCCGCTGCCATTGCTGGCAACGCCCGAACCGCTGCTCGCCGAATTCGGGCGGAACTTCCACCCCGCCCCGCGAATGCCATAGCCAAACCCACCGGCGCCGAATGGTGGATTCTCGAAGCCGCGGTTCGGAATTGGAATGCTGACGGCGTTGGGACTCGCGGTTGCGACGGCGGAGGGTGGCGTTTCCGTTTCTCCGATCCTCCCCGCGATCGTGTAGAAATAATCCACACCATTGACGACGTCGGTGTCGGTGAATGCAGGCGTCGGAACATTGGCGACGACCGTCCACGGACCGTCGTTGGAAAGCGCGCGCCGGATCACATATCCAGTCGCTCCGGAAACGGGTTTCCAAAGAAGATACACCTTCCGATTTCCAGCATAAGTGACCGTCGTCTCGACCGGTCGTGACACAACGCGGATTCGATCGATGAAAACCGTGTTGTCTCCGCCGTTTGCATTGGTGCCGATGAAGCCCAGGATCTGGCTTGGTGCAGTCGCGGTGAACGAAACCGTGTAATCGGCAAATACCGTCGCCGCCGCTCCGGGCGCGAAGTTGCCAAGGGTCGCGCCATCGAGCACCACCTTCCATGTCTGCCCGCCATTGATGACTCCCGCCCGCTGTGCGGCGGAAAATGTCACATCGTAGGTCACGCCGGGAATCAATTCCGTGAGCGTCTGCGCCATGGAACCGGTCCCCTGCACGAATGCGACCTGCCGCCCGTCGGGCGCCGCCGGATTATTGAACGCACTGCCATTTCGCGACAGGCCGGATCCGCTGTTTCCCTGCTTCGGCGAGAAATCCCATTCGCTGTTCGGTGCGTCGTAAACAAACGTCGCAATGATCGGGGACTCGAAGCCCGCGTCCGAAAGAAACGACGTCGTGAGCGCAATCTCGTCGGAATCATTGCTCACCCGCGAACCGTCCTTCGCGGCGACGACGTAATGGTAGGTCGTTTCGGTGGCGAGGTTCCTATCGGTGAAGCTCGCGGCGGTCACGTCGTCCGCGATCGTCACGAACGGTCCGCCCGGATTTGCTGCGCGTTTCACCACGTAGGCCGTTGCGCCGCTCACCGGCGTCCATTCCACGGTCGCGGTGGTTTTGGTAGTTTCTCCGTCGGTAATCGTGGGAGCTGCCAGTCCAAGACTGCTCGTGAAGACATAGTCTCCCGAGCCGACGGCCCAGACCGCATATTCCCCTTCCGTGCCGACGAACGTCACTCCCGCCGCGTTCTCCGCCGGCACTCCACCTTCGAGGACCGAGTCGACGGAACGGGTCGGGACGTAAATCTTCGCCGTCGCTCCGAAGGGAATGGAGACGTTCATCGTCAGTTGATTCCCCTCCACCTTCCATTCGCTCCGAATCAGCCCCTGCGTCGATTCGTAGCGCGCCGATGCGGACGCGAGATCTCCGACGATCGACGGTTGAATGATGATCTTTCGAAACGCGACGTCATCCGGATCGAGCTGAATGCCTGCGAGATGCCGGTAAAACCACTCCATGATGTGGCCCTGCATGAAGTGGTTCAGCGAACCCCAGAGAATCACCGATTGTCCGTCCCATCGCTCCGCGAGACTCGTCGCCCCCTGCGCGATCTGAAATCCATAGCCCGGAGTCTCCGTCTGATTAGTCATCGCGTAGATCAGGTCCGCGCGTCCGGCAGCCTGAAGCGCGCGAAGCATGTAAACATGCGCCACTTCGCCGGTCGTGAGGCCGTTGTTGTTCGACCGGATGTCGGCAATCAGCGACGCGGTAACGCTGCCGACGTTCGCAGGATTCACGATGCCGAGTGCAAGCGGCATGGCATTGGCGGCCTGACTGTTGGTGTCGTAGGTGCCGGTCGCTGGCTTGAAAAACCGGTTGTTGAACGAGGTCCGGATGTTCGCCGCGAGTTGCGTGAAGTTCGCCGCATCCGCGGGCTGCCCAAGCAGGTCTGCGATCTTCGCCATCGCAAGGGCGTCCTCGTAAAAGACCGCCGTGCCCACCAGGCCTCGCGACGTGAGCTGCTGCTCGCTTTCGCTCTGGCCGAGATCGGCCCAGTCGCCGAGATCGACCGGTGTGATGAAGTTGTCCGACGTGTTCGTCAGAAAGCCGAGATAGGCCTTCATCATCGGGTAGTAGCGCTCGAGCAACTGGCGATCGCCGTGAAACTGATACTGCTGCCACGCGCCTAGGATGCTCGTGCTGCCCCACGGCGGGGAGTTGCGGATGGGAGCGTTGATGTCGCTGCTCGCCATGAAATATTCCGGCGCGATGTTCGGCACGAAGCCGTTGTCCAGCTGGCTGTCAGCCATGTCGTTCTGGACCTTCGAGAACATCGCCGCGATGTCGAAGTTGTAGCGCAACGAAGGGCCGTTGAGGTGCACCTGCTCGAGCCAGCCAAGCCGCTCACGACCCGGACAGTCCGTGAAAAGGCTCATCATGTTGCTGCGCTGGGCCCATCGGATGAGGTCGTAGATCTGGTTGAAGAGCGGGTTCGAGCACTGGAACGTCCCGACCGCACGGGCGGTGGAGTGGACGACCTCGCTTTGAATGGACTCGACCGTCGGCAACTCGGAGTCGCCGGGCGCCGGGAACACCTCGACCTGAAAATACCGGCTGCTGTGGTAGTAAAATTGCGGCGTCCAGCTCTCGGTTCCGTCTCCCGCGAGCGTGTATTGCCACCACGCGGGCAGCGGTGGATTGCTGTCCTGCGTGACGCTCGAGCGGTCCACGCGTCCGTCAGGTCCAACGCTTTCCGCGGGGATGATGCGAACATAGGACCCTGCCGGTCCGCGGACCTTGAGTTTCGGCATCAACGAGGCGTTCTGCCCCATGTCGTAAACCTTCGTGTTCGCCGAAATCGGGGTCACCTTGATCGGGTCGAAGACATCGAACCGTCCCAACGGTGACGCCGCGTAGTTGGTCCCCCGAAGCACTCCGCCCGGGCCGGTGGTCGTCACCGCCGGTGTCCAGCGTGGATCGGAAAATCCCGGTTCGCTCCAGCCCGGGGTCTCGAGCCGCGCGTCGTAGTCCTCCCCCGCGTAAAGGTTCTCGAACGTGATCGCGCCGGACCCCGTCTGCCACGAACTGTCGCTGACGACGGTCTCGGTCGAGCCGTCCTCGTATTCGAGCTCGATCTGGACGATCGCCTTCAATGGCCCGAAGGACTGCTGGAATTTCACATAGCGCCCGTAGCCGGGTCCAATTTGATACATGCTGTTGCCAAGGATCAGGCCAATGGCATTTGGCCCCTCCTGCAACTGGCCCGTGAGATCCCGTGTGTCGTAGAGACACGTCTTCCGGTAGGCGGACCATCCGGGCGAAAGATAGTCTGCGCCGTTTTTCGAGCCGTTGACGAACATCTCGTATTGCCCGAGTCCGCAGACGTGGGCGGTGGCGCGCTTCAATCCCGGCTTCACCGTGAACTCCCGGCGAAGCCGCCTCCCATAGTCGCAACCGACAAATCCCGCACCGTCCGTGAGTCCTGCTGTCCCCCACCCGAACTGCTGGATCGTGTCGAGCGCGGCCACGCCGGCATTCTGCGCGACATTCGTGCCGTCGCTCACGACCTCGAGCTGGCTGAGTGCGAACGCGAAGTTGTTGCCGGCTGCGTTGCGATAGAGCCTCGTCGCGGTCACCCGCACGTAACGCCCCGAAACGCCATCCACCGCGATCGCGACTGGAAACGCGCCGGGATTCGGGACATCCGCCGCCGTGCGATCGTCCACGGTGGTCGCCGATGCGAAGGTGGGATCATTCGAAACCTCCACCCGGTAACGAACGGGAAACCCGTATCCCGGCTGCCCCTCGTGCCATTTCGGATGCAGAACGATGGAGTCAATCGATCGCGAACTGCCAAGATCCACCTGCACCCATTTCGCCGTGTTCGCGGTGGAACTGGTCTGCGAATGGTAACCAATGCTCTTGCGCGGCAATCCCATGATCCACTGCGCACTCCATTCCGCGGGATCGAGAATTCCCATCGTCCACGTGGCAATGGGGCTCCATTCCGAAACGTCACCGCCTTTCCCCCACTGACGGACCTTCCAGTAAACCTGCTGCGACGAGTGCAACGGCGCCCCCGCGTAAAGCGCACGCTGCTCGGAAGACTCGACCTTCCCGCTATCCCAAAGGTCGCCGGTGTTCGACGCCAGCAGTTCCGTGGACGATGCGGCAATGACCTGGAAAGCGGTCTGAAAATCGCCACGCTCCGATGAGGCGCCCGTCCACGAAAGTCGGGGGTGGGCGGTTTCGATTCCCCGCGGATTTTCGCGCAAATCACAAAAAAGATTCGCGGGGGGCAGAAGGGCGGCCTGCGATTGGGAAAGGAACAGCGCCGCAGTCAGCATCCCTGCCAGAAGGCACCTCCATCTGGAGGGAAAAACAAAATTCATGATCTGCCTTTTTTAATGGAAATGTTGGTTTGTATGATTTACGCAAAGTAAACATAAAAACTCAAACTGTCTCCAACATAACGAGTGTTTGAGACGTTTTGCTTTTCTTCCTTTTGGAAGCACACGTCTGCGCCACCCACCCCCCTGAATATGCCCGGAGAAATCGATTGGTATCACTACCTCCCACCCCCGGATGCCGCCGTGCGCGGCTACTTTTATCTGACCAGTGTCGGACACTCCCAGGCTCTGCCGGGGGAACCCTATCCCAAGCAAATGCACCCCAAGCTCTACCATTTCTCGTGGGAGGAGGGGCGGGTGCTGCCGGAATTTCAGCTGCTGCTGATCACGCAGGGGCGCGGAACCTTTCAATCGAGGAACAGCCCCGTCGTGTCGCTTTCCGCGGGGCAGGCGCTGATCCTGCCTCCGAACCTGTGGCATCGCTACCGGCCCGCGCCCGAAACCGGATGGACGGAAAAATGGGTGCAGTTTGACGGAGCGATCGCGTTCCGGCTTTTCGCCCGGGAAGTGGAAACCTCCCGTGCTTCGATCGTCACGTTGCAGGATCCGGAAACGACGGAACAACTCCTCTGCCGGCTCGAGGATGCGGTTCAACGAACCCCGAACTTCAACTCCGCCCTTCTCTCGATGCGGGCCCTGGCGGTGCTGGAATCAGTGCTCGCGGCTCCCTCCGCCCAATCGGTCCTCGAGGAGGAGAAGAAGGCGAACGATGCCGTGGTGGCTGCGGCGGTGAACTACATCTGGACGCGCGGTCGCCACGTGCTCAACGTCCCGGAGGTCGCGGACGCCATCGGGGTGAATCGCCGGACGCTCGAGCGACACATGCTGATGACGCTTGGCCATGGCGTTCTCGACGAGATCGTCAACTGCCGGTTCGTCCGTGCGGAAAGACTCGTGCGATCCACAAACCTGCCGCTCAAGCTCATTGTATCGCTTTCCGGATTCGGCAGCCTCGAGAACATGCGGCAGATCTTCCTCGCGAAAACCGGGATGTCGCCCGGGAGCTACCGAAGTCATCACCGCGGCCTGTTCGGAGGGACGGTCAGCGCGAAAACCGCTTGAAATGAAAGAGGAGCGCTCCGTTGGGAAACGCTCCTCCTCCCCTGGAAATTCACGCATCCCACGGTTTCGGGGGGACGCGCGCTCCGCGGCCTACTGCATCGCCGGCCGGCGGGCACGCCGACGCCAGACGATGACGCCGATCAAGCCCGCGAGCGCCAGTCCGTAAAGCTCGGGCTCCGGCACCGCCACGGCATCCAGCCGGACATTGTCGAAGTCGGCTTGAATCGTTCCCGCCGCCACCGAGGAAAGGGCGATCGTCAGCATGCCATCCACGGACGCGCCGGTCTGGAAACTGATCGTGTAATCCTCCCATGTGCCCTGCGTGGCAGGCAGCCCACCGCCCGTTGCGAGAATGGTTCCGGTGATGGGGTTGAGGCCGTTGATCAGCGAGATGGTTCCAGCGGTATTGATGCGATCAGCGCGCGATCCGATCGCCACGGTGAGCGTGTAGATCGTGTTCGGCTGCAAAGCTCCGACGGACTGATAAATGCCGCTGATGCCGCCGGG
This sequence comes from uncultured Spartobacteria bacterium, assembly GCA_937901895.1. GTDB lineage: Bacteria > Verrucomicrobiota > Verrucomicrobiia > Chthoniobacterales > JAATET01 > JAATET01. Next base: position 30,318 of record CALGTD010000111.1, read on the forward strand.
ATTGTTGTCGAACGTGTTGATGTAGGCGAACTGGTTTCCTTGCGCAGGCGACGCGAGCGGGTTGTTGATCGGGAACTGACTGTTGTTGGGATTCTGCGATCCGATGTCCGAGCCTCCCACGCGATTGTATTGGGTCCATCCGGTTGGCACAGACTGAACGACACCGCCGGCCCCTCCAGCGTTATCCAGCTCAAAGCTGTAATTGACGACGTTGATGGACAGCGCGGAGGCCGAGCCTGTGAAGAGCGCGGCCGCCACTGCAATGGCTCCAAGATGTTTGCTGGTTCGAACGAGAGGATTCATGGCGATTTGGTGGGGAATATTTTTGTGGGGTTTGCGTTCCGCGCATCCGCAAGTTTGGCTGCCGAATATTGGGAACGAGGAAATGTGGCCGGTTGCGCGCCGTGAATTCAACGGGCGGACATCCACAAGTTACGACACAAGGGCGGCACCTCGATTAGGTCGCCACGATCCGTGCGGGCGGTGATTTCCCGCTTCTCCGCCTGTTTCTTGCAGGATAGAAACGCTCCTTCAATCGACGGCGCCCTCCCCACGCCCTGCACCGAAGCACCATCCCCTGACATGAAAAAAAGCCTCTACCTCCTGCTGCTGACGTGTTCGCTGATCGCTCCCGGTCATGCGGAACGGCAGACGAAATTCACCAACCCGCTTTACCAGGCGGAGGATCCCTGGGTGGTCTTCCACGACGGCTACTACTACGTCTGCACGTCCGGGCCGCTCGACCCGAAGGCGGTCTACGTTTCGAAATCGAAAACCCTCGTCGAGCGCGGCGAGAAGGTGAAGGTCTGGGACGGCGAAGGCGACTTCAACCGCGTCTTTGCGCCGGAGCTCTTTTTCATCGACGGCAAGTGGTATGTCTACTTCTGCGGCGACTCCCGGGAGCATGACTGGAAGCACATGGCGGTCGTGCTGGAGTCGAACACGACCGACCCGCTCGACGGCTTCGTCTTCAAAGGGGTGCTGTTCACCGGTGACGAACGCGGCAACGCCCAGGCAAACGATTTCACGACCGTGAAATGGGACGGCAAGCTCTACGCGTTCTGGGGCTCGCTCGCCGATCCAATCATCCGCAACGCCGTGATGGCCCCGATGGACAGCCCCACAAAGATCACCGCCCATCGCAAGGAAACGATCTTTCACGCCGAGGGGCCCCGCGCGCTCGTGAATGACGGCAAGCTTATCATGACGGGCTCGGAGGGCGCGTTTGCGTCAAAGGACTACCGCCTCACCGCGATGATCTACGATCCCACGCTCGGTCCCATCGAAGAGCGCGAGGCCTGGAAATACCTCGGCACGCTGTTGAAGACGAGCGATGACGTCTGGGGGCCCGCCCGCGCCAGCTTCACCACGTCACCGGACGGCAAGCAACACTGGGTGATGTATCACTCGAAGATCTTCCCTGCGGACGACAACGGCATCCGCGCCGCGAATATCAAGCCGTTCACGTTCAAGCCGGATGGCACTCCCGACTTCGGCACACCACCCGGACCGTCGGTGTTTCTGGACAATCCCTCGGGCGATCCCGGGCTCGGGGAACTTTACCCCGCGGAGAAATGGCAGCTCGCCGGCGGCGCTGCGAGGGCGTCGAAGAACAAGAACTACTCCGGAACCGGATACGTCGATGGATTCGAAAAGCGCGGCGCGCGTGCGGCCTTCGACGTGACCGTGCCGGAGGCCGGCGTTTACCGCATCGTCTTCCGCTATGCGAACGGCGTGGAGATTCATGACGAACAAAAGTCCCATCCGACCGCCTATCCGCCGGGCAAGGGCACTCTCACGCTTTATGTGAATGGGGAGAAGATCAAGCGCTCGCAGTTTCATCGCACGACGAGCTGGGACGTGTGGATGCTGCACGGAGAAAACGTTGCTCTGAACGCCGGAAGGAATCAGATCGCCTTCCGCTCCGACGAGGGCGACAACGGCGAAGTCGCGTTCGACTACGCCGCCGTGCGTCCTGCGGAGATGGAGCTGCGCGGACTGACCGGCACGTATTTCGACAATCGCGACCTCACGAATCCGAAGCTCACCCGGCTCGACCCCGAGATCGCATTCAACTGGGGCGAGGGCTCTCCCGACCCGCTGATCGAGCCCGACACGTTTTCCGTGCGTTGGGAGGGATTCATCGAGCCGTTGTATTCCGAGACCTACACGTTCTACGCGAAGTCCGACAACGGTCGTCGACTGAAGATCGGGGACAAGGTCGTGATCGACGAATGGACCGATGAATACGATCAGACGCCGACCGGAACGATCGAACTCGAGGCCGGGAAGAAATACCCGATCGTCTACGAGTATTTCGAGGACAGAGGCGGCGCCAGCACCCGCCTCGAGTGGTCGAGCGCGAGCCAGGATCGGGAGGTCGTGCCTTCGGCGCGATTGACCCCGGCCGCTTCGAAAAAATAACCGGGCAACGCTCAGGCGGGCGCGCCGGGTGCCCGCCTATTTGTTATCCAGTTCCACCGCGCGCCGGAACGAGGCAAAGAAGTCCGGCAGCGCGGATTCGACGCGGTTCCAGTTGGGGATCAACGGCTCCCCGAGCGGATCGTCCACGTAATCCTTCGCAGCATTGCGAATGGCGCGGACGAAGGTGGAAACGGCGAGTTCCTCCTCATGGCGGTCGTATTTGAGGCCGTTGATTTCGGCGTCCGCCGCGTAAAACCGCATCGTATCCTCGGCCTTCCGGGAGTAGGCGCTGAGCAGCGTATCGAACAATCCGCGGTCGAGCTTGATGCCCTGCCCCGCCAGATTTCGAAAGACGCACTGCACGATGTCGATTGCCATCTTGTTCAGTCCCTTGCCCGGATCGCGGCTGGAGAGTTCCTGGTGCTTGTGGTCGTAGCGATCGGCAATGTCCACCTGGCAGATGCTCTTCGGCGACGTGACGCGAAACACCTCCGCCAGCATGCCGACCTCGACGCCCCAATCGGACGGCATCCGAATGCGCCGCAGCACATCGAGATCCATGCTCACCTCGCCCGCCAGCGGATAGCGGAAGGTGTCGAGATAGACGACGAACGGATGCACGCCGATGATGCTCTCGAGCGAACGCAGGAGCGGCGAAACGAGCAGACGCATCACGCGGCCGTTCAAGCGCGTGGAAAACCGCGCGCTGTAGCCCTTCGCAAAATCGTAGCCCAGCGTGGGGTGCGCCACGGGGTAACAAAGGCGCGCGAGCATTTCCCGCGTGTAGGTGACGATGTCGCAGTCGTGAACGGCGACCATTTTCGCGCGATCGCTCGCGAGGACATATCCAAAGCACCACCACATGTTCCGGCCCTTTCCGGGCGAACCGGGATCCAGATCGGACTCGTCCAGCCGCTCGATCAGCCGCTTCATCCGCGGTCCGTCGTTCCAGAGCAGGATCGTCTCCTGAGGGAGCTGGCTGAAAATCCGTCGGGCCTTCTCCCAAAGCTTCACATTCGTCGCCCCGTCGATGCCGACGACGATCTGGCTGATGTATCTGACGTTCTTGAGCTCGCGGATGATGCCCCGCAGCGCCGGCGTGCCGAGTTCCTTCACATGGCAGGGGAGGACCAGCGCGATTGGCGATTCCTGCGAAAACTCCTGCAGCTCTTTTTCGAGTCGCTCGATGTCGGGCCTGCCCAGCTTGTGCAGCGTGGCAATCGATCCAGTCTGGAAAAAGTCTGCCATTGAGGGGCGATTGTTCTTTGCGATGACGGATTGGGCAACCTAAGAAAACCCGACCCACCACGAGCACGCCTTGGTCCAGCATCTCGCCGTCATCCACTACCACCTCCGGCCAGGGGGGGTGCGGCGCGTGATCGAGATCGCGCTGCCGGCAATCGCCCGGGAATTGAATCTGCAATCGGTGACGCTGGTGACCGGTGAAGCCGCACCGGAACCGTGGTTCCAATCGCTGGTCGCATCGCTGCCGGGCGTGAATCTGCAGCAATGGGTGGACCCGGCATTTCGCTACACCTCCGAGCAGAAGCGTCGGCCGCAGGCCAGCGATTCCGTCGCCCGTCTGCTGGCACACGTCGATGCGGTGTGGCTTCACAACCCGTCCCTTGCGCGTAACGTTCCGCTGGTCGAGGCGATCAGCGTGGAAACCCTGCGACGAGGGGTTCCCGCAATCTATCATCACCATGACCTCTGGGTGGACAACCGCTGGTTGCGCTGGCCGGAGTTGCAAACGCTCGGCTACCGCACGCTCGACGCCGTCGCGCGCGCCGTGTTCCCGGGGCATGTCTTCCATGCCACCATCAATCGTCTCGATCACGATACGATCCGGAAGCATTCGAAGCATCGCGTCGGCTGGCTTCCCAATCCCGCCACACAAAGCAAAGGCCCGGCCGCGACGGAAGTCCGACGCGCGCGCGCGTGGCTGCGAAACCGCCTTGGCGACGACGATCCCGTCTGGATTTTTCCCACGCGGTTTCTCCGCCGCAAAAACCTCGCGGAGGCGGTGCTGCTCGCGAGGTGGCTTCGCCCCGACGCATGGCTGGTGACCACCGCCGCGGTGAGCTCCCCGGAGGAGGCGGCCTACGCGCGCAAACTCCGCGCAGCCGCGAAGTCCAACAAATGGCGTGCCCGCTTTGCAATTCTCGCCGACGCGGAAAACGACGCGCCGGACGTGGCGGCGTTGATCGCGGCCTCGGAGGCGGTGGTTCTGACATCGGTCCAGGAGGGCTTCGGACTCCCGTTCATCGAGGCCGTCGCGGCGGAACGCCCGCTGATCGCGCGAAGCCTTCCGAATGTCATGCCGGACCTGCGAAAGCTCGGCTTTCGTTTTCCCCACGCCTACGACGAAGTCTGGATCGACCGCGATATGATCGACATCCGCGCGGAATCCACCAGACAGCGGACCATCTGGAAAACGTGGCGCCACAGTCTGCCATCGAGCGTGCGCCCGTTCGCCGGACGTCCACCCATTCTCGATGCCGACGGACCGATCGCATTCAGTCGACTGACTCTCGACGCGCAACTCGAGGTGCTCGACGCGCCGCCCGAACGCTCATGGGAGCGCTGCGCGCCATGGAATCCCGCCCTGCGGAAGATCCACGGGCGACCCGGTTCGCTGGAACTCACGCCATGGCCCGCGCAGGCCGGCGAAATGCTCGATGTGGCACATTACGCCGGGGCATTCCGGCAGGCGCTTTCCAAAGCCGCGGGCAAGCCGAAGGACGGCGCGGAGGCAATTCAACGCGCATTTATCGAGCAGCGACTTGGCAGGGACTTTGTTTTCCCCATTCTGATCGAATGATCCGAGCCGTCATCTGCGACATTTATCGCACCATCCTCGAGGTGCTGCCTGCGCCCGTCGACGCAGAACTTCATTGGACCCGGCTCACCACCGGCCTGTTCGGCGCCGTCCCCTGCTCCACCGAAGAGCTGTCGAATCGCTGCCGGGAAATCGTGACCACCGATCACGCGCAGGCGTCCGCGCGCGGCGTCCAGTTCTCTGAGGTCGTCTGGCCGGCGGTCGTTGCCCGTGCGTTGCCCGAGTTCGCCAAGCTCGATGAATCCGCCCGGGAGAATTTTCTCTTCGACCACATGCAAATCCTGCGCGGACTGCGACTGATGCCCGGCGCCGCGGAATTCCTGCGCGAATGCGTCGCCCACGGAATGACGCTTGGCATCGCCTCGAACGCCCAGGAATACACGCTGCGCGAGCTGGCAGCGGCGCTCGCTGACGGCGGCCTGGATGTTGGAATTTTCGACTCCGAACTCACGATGTGGTCCTGGCGACTCGGGTTCAGCAAACCAAACCCTCACATCTTCCAGGCGCTGACGGCACGGCTCGCTCATCGTGGCATCGAGCCGGAGGAGATTCTCATGGTCGGCGACCGGCTCGACAATGACATCGAACCGGCACGCGCCTTCGGGTGGCAGACCGCGCGGATCCACGACGAATCCGACTGGCGGAACCTGACCGAAAAACTATTCGGCCAGCCATAGCACGCCGTAGGGCGGCAGTGTCCCCAGCTGCCCGAGAAGCGGTTTCCATGTCGCACACTCCGGTGGAAGTTCGGGATCCTGCGGCTCGCTGGTGACATTGACGACTGCGAGCGCCTCGTGTCCGGCGGAGCCGCGACGCACCACGAAGAGCTCCGGGCGGATTTCGAGGATATCCTGTGGCTGAAACGGATTGAACGCGGGGTGCGACGCCCGCGCAGCCAGCATGGCGGCCATGCCATCGAAGACACGCCGCCTCCGGGATCCCGCATCCTGCAAATCCGCCTCCAGCGTAGCGGCCACGAGTTTCTCGCGGTTGATGCGACGCGGAATTCCACTCGACTCCGCACCGGCGCGGTCGCCGCGCGAGCCAAAGAGCGAGTGGAAATAGATGCCCGGCACGCCACGAAGCGCGAACATGATCGCGTGTGCCGCAAGGAACCTCGCGATCTGCACGTCGTCGGGTTCGGCCCCGAGCGGATTCGACAGCGCGTCAAAATAGTTCACGTTCAGCTCGTAGGGAGCTTTCGAGCCGTCGGGCAGGCTCTTGTAGGAAACGCAGCCATTGTGCGCGAGCGCGGTGTCGACCAGCGCGTCGATTTCCTCCGGCGTAAGCAGGCCGCGGGCGGGGTTCAGACCGATGCCGTCGTGGGACGCGAGGAAGTTGAAGAACGTCACTTCGCGGGAAGGCAGTTCGAGGGTGCGGGCCCAATTCTGAAGCGCCGTGGCATCACCGGTGCGCATCGTGTGAAAAACGAGCGGAGGCAACGCGAAGTTGTAGACCATCTGCGCCTCGTTCGTGCCATCGCCGAAATAGGAAATGTTGTCCTGATGCGGGACGTTCGTCTCGGTGATGAGTTGCACCGCCGGCGCGATCTCGTCGAGCACCGCGCGCATAAGCTGGATCGCCACGTGTGTCTCCGGCAGATGAATGCAGGTGGTCCCGGTCCGCTTCCACAGAAATCCGATCGCGTCGAGACGGATGTAGCGCGCGCCCTTCTCCACATAAAACAGGAGGGCTTCCAGCACGCGAAGCAGCATGCGCGGGTCCGCAAAGTTCACGTCGACCTGATCCGCGCTGAACGTCGTCCACACCTTCCGCCTGACGCCGGCGACCTCGAACTCCGTAAGCAGTGGCAATGCACGCGGCCGCACAACCGCACTGAGGTCCGGCTCCCCTTCGACCGTGACGAACGCCGTTTCCCATCCGGGCTTCTGAGCGAGAAAATTCCGGAACCACACGCCCTGCGCCGACGCGTGATTGAACACGGCGTCGAACATGAGATCGAACTCCGCGCCCAGCGCCGCCACATCATCCCAGTCTCCAAGCGCCGGATCCACGGCGAAATAGTCCATCACGGAAAAGCCGTCGTCCGAGGAACTCGGATAGAACGGCAGGATGTGCACGGCGCTGATCGTCCCGCGAACATGCCGCGAAAGAAACGACCCGAGCGTGCGCAGTGGAGCCTCACCGCTCTGACGAACCTGGTCTCCGTAGGTAATGAGCATGGCGTCCCGCTCGGTGGGACGGGCATCCGCGGGCGGGGCATTCCGGACTCGCACGCGAAACTGGCCGACAAGTTGCTCCACTGCGGAGGTGAGATCGCCGGCATTTCGTTCTCCGTAAAGAAATGCTAGGTGATTTCGGATGCTCTCGTTCACGCGGGAAGCCTAAACACAAATCGATCCATCCCGTGAGTCTTACCGTTTCCTTCACCAACGTCCCCAGGCGAATCGGGTTCATCTCCACACGCTTTCACGGAACCGACGGAGTGACTCTCGAGGCTGCGAAATGGGCGCAGATCCTCGAAGCCGAGGGCGCCGAGTGTTACTGGATGGCGGGCCTGCTCGACAAACCCGCCGACCGCAGCCATCTCGAGCCGGTCGCGTTTTTCAATCACCCCTACATTCTCGACGTCCAGCAGCACCTCTTCGGGAAAACATGGCGTGATCGCGAGGTGACGGATCGCATTCATTCCCTCAAGGAGCGGCTGAAGTCGGCCATCTACGCATTCATCGAGCGCTTCGAACTGGAGGTCGTCATTCCGCAGAACATCCTCGCGATTCCGATGAACATTCCGCTGGGTCTGGCAATGACGGAGGTCATCGCAGAGAAACAGATTCCCACGATCGCGCACCATCATGATTTCGCGTGGGAACGCGAGCGATTCACGATCACGTCCGCCGCGGACTATCTCGCCGCCGCCTTTCCGCCCACGCTGCCGATGATGGAGCACGTCGTCATCAACTCGATGCAGCAAAAGGAACTCGCGCGCCGCTACGGTCAGGCGTCGACGGTCATTCCAAACGTCATCGACTTTGAGACTCCGCCGCCGGGCATCGACGACTACACGCGTGACTTCCGGCGCGAGATCGGTGTGGCGGACGACGACATCCTCGTGCTGCAGCCGACCCGCCTTGTCGCACGCAAGGGGATCGAGCACGCCATCGAGCTGCTGCGACGGATGAAGAATCCCAAACTCAAACTCGTCTTCTCCCATCCTCCCGGCGACGAGGGCGACGCCTATTTCAACCTCCTGCGCGACCGCATCGCCGACGCCGGCATCGACGCCATCTACATCTGGGATCGCGTGGCGGAAACGCGCGGCGTGAACGCCGCAGGGCAAAAGATCTACACTCTTTACGACGTCTATCCGCACGCGGATCTCGTCACCTACCCGAGCTATTACGAGGGGTTCGGAAACGCCTTCCTCGAGGCGGTCTATTTCGGAAAGCCGGTCGTCGTGAACAACTACGCCGTCTATGCCCGCGACATCGACCCGCTCGGATTCAAGTGCATCGAGATGTCCCAGCTCGTCACGAACGAGGTCGTTTCCGAAACCGAACGCATTCTCACGAACCCCGCGCTCCGCGAGGAGTGGGCGACGCGAAACTACGAACTCGGGCTGAAATTCTTCTCCTACTCCGTCGCGCGTCGAAAACTCGCCGGACGGCTTGCCAGCTTGTTCGGCGAGGGATGAATTTTCACTTCGAAGCGGTCGAGCCGGGCACGTCCGGAGTTTTGTAGAGCTTGTCGGCAAGGGCCTTCAGCCACGACGTTTCGACCTTCGGAAGACGGTCGTAGGTCAGCAGGCCGTTGATCTCGCCCTCGACGTCGGTGGTCTGCGTGTAGACACCCGCGGCGATTCCCTGCGTGCGAAGACGGCACAACACGTCCATCGATTTCTCATAACGCTCCTTCCACTCGCGCAGCGTTCGCGGCAAACCGCCGTAACCCCAGTTCCGCGCCTGCCGGCTCCAGAGATGCCCACGCACCGGCCAGCCGTGCCCGCCGAACTCGCCAACGACCTTGATGTAGTCGTTGAGCCGGGTCTGATTGAGCGGGAAGCCTGGATCCGGGTAGCTGTGGTGGTCGGCAATGTCGCCGATCTCCCAGAAGTTTCCTCCGCTTGCGATGTTGATGTGGCGCGTCCGGTCGTAGTTCACCGCCATCTCGCCCATTTCGAGCGTGTCGTGCTGGCCCCACGCTTCGTTGAACACCGTCCACACGACGATCGATGGATGATCACCCAGATGATCGACCATGCGCTTGTATTCGAGCGTCCACTGCTCCTTCGCCTCGGGCGGCCATGAAGCGTCCTGCGGATTTTGATCGAATCTCGTCCAACGCGGTCCGTGCCCGGTGCTGACCTGGTCCTGCCAGACGAGGAATCCCATCCGGTCGCAATAGGTGTAGTAAATGCGCGGCTCGATCTTGATGTGTTTCCGGATCATGTTGAACCCGGCCTCCTTGAGGAACTTCATGTCGGAAACCATCGCCTCCTCCGAGGGCGGCGTGAGCAATCCGTCCGGCCACCAGCCCTGATCGAGCGGTCCCCAGTGGAAGATCGGCCTGCCATTGAGCGTGAACCGCCAGTTTCCATTCGCATCGCGCATCTTCCCGACCTCGCGCAGCGCGGTGTAGGACTTCGCGACATCGACCGTTTGTCCACCGCCGTCCTGCAGCTCGACCATGAGATCGTAGATGTTCGGCTCGTCGGGCGACCACAGCTTCGCGCCGGGAATCTTCAACGTGACCGTGTCCGTCCCGGTGGCGGAGGCGACGGGCTGGTTGCGAAAATACGCCGTCACCTTGACCTGCTCGCCGTCAAGCGGCTCCCCGCGAAGCTTCGGCTTCACCTCGATCGTGCCTTTCGCGATGTCGGTGGCATAGTCGATCTCTTCGAACGAACGCGGCGGCACCGCCTCGAGCCACACCGTCTGCCAGATGCCGGAAACGCGCGTATACCAGATGCCCTCGGGCTTCAACCGCTGCTTGCCATTGAGCTGGTATTCTTCCGTCGCGTCGAAAACCCGGACCACGAGCTCGTTCGCGCCCGGTTTCAACGCATCGGTGATGTCGAACGAAAATGGCGTATTCCCTCCAACGTGCGTGCCGACCTCGACGCCGTTCACCCAGACGGTGGTCTCGTAGTCCACCGCTTCGAAATGGAGCAGCATGCGTTTCTCCAGCTGAGCTTCCGGAAGCGTGCGTGAATACCAAAGCGCCTCCCGCGGCTCGAGTTCGCGGCCAACGCCGGACAGCGGCGCCTCGAGGCAGAAGGGCACGAGGATCTCGCCGCTCCAGTCCGTCGGCCGCGGAGCATTCCTTGCGGTCACCTTGTATTTCCAGAGCCCGTTCAAGTTCATCCAGGTGGACTTCGGCCGCTCCAAAAGCGGACGGGGATAGGAAGTCCAGACCTGTGAGGGATCGAGTTTCTCGCCCCAGGGGGTGAGCATTTTTCCGGCAACCGGCTTCCAGTCGCAGAAGGCCACGCCCGGAGTGAAGGCGCAAAGCCCAAGCGCGGCGGCGCGCAGGACGAACAGATTCATGATGGCAGGGGGACGCGTCGGTTCGGCGATCGTCGCGAGGCGCCGGGAGGAGGAACGCTTCGCAAGGAATGAACCAGAACGCCAGGGATGGGTCAACGCACGGGCGGGAGAGAATTTCGTGCGAGTCGGAATTGCCTTTGTTGGGCGGCTACATACGCTTCCTAACCTGTGATCGCCACGCTGCGCAGTTTAGCCCTCGGAGTCGCCTTGATTGTCGCGACCGCCGCGCTGTTGCTCTTTTCCGATCGGGGGTCCCGCGTCGGGGCCCGCGAGCGTCCTGCGGCCTCGATGAAGCGCGTCGCGCTGCTGCAGCACGCCTCGCAGGCCGTGCTTGACGACGGCGTGCGCGGAGTGATCGACGGCCTCGCGGAATCCGGATTCGAGGAGGGGCGCACCCTGGAACTGCGGAAGTTCAACGCCCAAGGCGATGTGACGGTGTCGAATGCGATCGCGAACGACATGGCGAGCGGGAATTCGGACCTGCTGTTTACGATCAGCACCGTCTCGCTCCAATCGGTCGCCAATGCCAACGCCTCGACGCGGAAACCTCATGTCTTTGCACTGGTGACGGATCCCTCCGCGACCGGCGTCGGAGTTTCCTCGAGCGATCCGCTTGGCCACCCGGCGTGGATGGCCGGCTACGGCACGATGCAGCCGATCGAAGACGCATTCCGGCTCGCGAAGGAAATGAATCCGTCGCTCGCGAAGGTCGGCGTCGTGTGGAACGCCGCGGAAGCAAACTCCGAGGCGCAGATCGTGGTCGCCCGGGGGATCTGCAGCGAACTCGGCATCGAGCTGATGGAATCCACGGTCGACGCCTCCGCCGGGGTTGGCGAGGCGGCGGGAGCGCTCGTCGCGCGCGGCGCGCAGGCGCTCTTCATTCCCGGTGACGTGATGGTCATGGTCGCCGCCGATTCCCTGATTGCCGCGGCACACAAAGGCAACATCCCCGTGTTCTCGGTGATTCCACCGAACGTGAAAAAGGGGGCGCTCTTCGACCTCGGCGCGGACTACTACGAAGTGGGACGCCATGCCGGCCAGCTGGCGGGCGAAATCCTCGCGGGCCGTGATCCGGCCACGGTCGAGATCGTCAACTTCCTCCCGCAGACGCTCATGCTCAACGAGCAGGCGCTGCACAATCTCAAGGACAACTGGTCGATTCCGGACTCCGTCCGCGCCCGCGCACAAATGGTGATCGATCCGAACGGCGTCGAGACTCCCGGCCCGGCCGCGAAGGAAAAACCCGCCGCGAAGCCCCGCCGAGACAAGCCGTGGAATCTGCACGTGATTGCCTATTCCGAATCGCTCCCCGCTGAGGAAACCCTCGCCGGTCTGCGCGACGGAATGAAAACCTGGCCACTCGTCGAAGGCCGCGATTACACGCTCAAGGTCCACAACGCCCAGGGGGACATGGCCGCGCTGAGCGGAATCATCGACGCGGTGCTCACAGCCCAGGCCGATATCGTCATTCCCATTTCGACTCCCTCGCTGCAGGCGACGGCGCAGCGGGTCAAGGACCGGCCGGTCGTGTTCTCGATGGTTGCCAATCCGATGTCCGCCGGAGCGGGAAACTCCTACGAGGACCATCTCCCCAACGTCACCGGAGTCACCGTCTTCGCGCCAGCGGACGAGTTGCTCGACCTGATCCGCCGCCACTTCCCGCACATCCGCCGCATTGGAACGCTCTTTTGTCAGGCCGAGGCAAACTCCGTCGATCTCAAGGATTACCTCGTCGAGCACGGTCGCGAGCGGGGATTCGAGGTCGTCACCGTTGCCGCAAACTCGCCTTCCGAGCTGGTGGATGCCGCAATGACGCTCGCCAGTCGACCGATCGACGCGATCGTGCAGATCTCCGACAACCTCACGAGCGGAGGCTTCACCGCGGTGACCCAGGCGGCGCGGCAGGCGCGCAAACCCATGTTCTCGCTCAACAGCACCACGATCACGCTCGGCGCTCCCGTCGCATTCGGTCGCGACTATCACAATGCCGGCGAGGAAACCGCGAAGATGCTCGAGCAGGTGATGAACGGCGAGAATCCGGCCACCATTCCAATCCGGAGATCGCCGAAGGTGCTCAAGTCCGCAAGTCTGCCCAACGCGAAGGCCGTCGGCATGGATCTGCCGTCCGCGTTCCTCGAGGAAATGGAGACCGTGATTCGCGAATAGCCATGGAGATTGTCCGCCAGATTGAAGATCAAACCCTCGTTCTCGCGCTCGCGGGAAAATTCGACGCGACGTGGTCCGGCTCCGTGGACGACGCCGTCGGCACGGCGATTCGCGAAGGCCGGCACCACATCTGCCTCGACCTGACAAACGTCGACTACATCAGCTCCGCCGGATTGCGCGTTCTGATCTCCCACTTCAAGCAGTCGAAGGCGATCCAGGGCGCGTTCTGGATTCGCAACGCCCAGCCGGGCGTGCTGAAGGTCATCGAGTTGTCCGGCCTCGGCGCGATGCTCGTCGCCGGTGCGTCACTGACGCCCGCTGCGCCGGAAACCGTGCGGGAGTTTTCCACGGCCAATGCGCGATGGGAAATGCACGGCACGGCTTCGCAGACGTCGCTGCAGGAGGTGCGCAACGGAGGGGTTCAAATCTCATCGACGCGGTTCGGCCTCGGAATTGGCGCCCCCTCGGCCGATGCCAACGAGGCGGCGTCCCGTCTCGGGGAATGCGTGTTTGCCGCCGGATGTCTCGCGCATCTTCCCCCGGGTGGAAACCGCGCGGACTTCTCGGTGAGCGAAGGCAACTGGACCCCGTCGGCGTGGCTCTTCAGCGGTCTCGCCGTCGATGCATCACCCGCACTCCTTCTGCGCTATGAATCCGCAAACCGGATCGGGCTCGCCGAGATCGCATCTGCCACGGTCGAAGCGGCGGGCGGGCCCTGCGCATTCGTCATGGTTGCAGAATGTTCCGGCCTTGTCGGCGCATCCCTGCGGCAACCACCCGTGAATGACGACCTGTTCAGCTTTCCGTCCGTGCGCGAGCGCATCGATTTCACCACGGAACGCGCATTCCGGGATTCCGTCGCACTGGTTGTCGGCGTGGCCGCTCCACCCGGGTCGCCGTGGTCTGCGTCGCTGCGTCCGTCCGGCGGAGGGCCCGATCTCCACGCTCACGCGGCCGTGTTTCCGTATCGACCGGTTCGCAAGGGCCGCATCGATCTCGCGGAGACGGTGCGCGGACTGTTCGACCTCGGCGGCCTGCAAAGTGTGCTTCACCTGCTCAACGACACCCGCGAACCCGACGGCACGGGCGAGAGCGAATTCTTCCGCGGCGCGTGCTGGGTGAGCTCGCTCGAGCCCGGAATCAACAACCCCGAATCCAGAATCGGATGACCCTGCTCCTCGGCGCTCTCACGATCGGCCTCATCCTCTCGCTGCTGGCGATGGGAGTGATGATTTCGTTTCGCATTTTCTCGACCCCGGACATCACGACCGATGGTTCGATCACACTCGGCGCGGCGGTGGCCGCCGCGTCGATCGTCAGCGGCGTCGACCCGCTCACCGCGACGCTCGTTGCAACGGCGGCCGGTTTCGTCGCCGGTGCAACCACCGGCGTGCTTCATACGCAGTTCAAGATCGACGCGCTCCTCTCGGGCATCCTCGTAATGACCGCCCTATACTCGGTGAACCTCCGCGTGATGGGACGCAGCAACATCCCCCTGCTGGGCAGCGACACGCTCGCCAGCCAGGTCAGCGGGCTCGCGACGCGGATTGCCGGCTCCGAGCGCTTGAACGTCTTCGGCTGGCTCGTCTCGCCGTCCGACCTCGCGCTTCTGCTCGCGGCATTCGTCGTCGCGTCCCTTGTCGCAGTGATCGTCCTCCTGTTCTTCCGCACCGAGATCGGCACCGCCATGCGCGCGACCGGCGACAACGCGCAGATGGTGCGCGCTCTCGGTGCAAACGTGGAACTCTACCGCATCTTCGGCCTCGCCACGGCAAACGGACTCATCGCGCTCTCCGGAGCGCTCTTCGCGCAATATCAGGGCTTCGCCGATGCGCAGATGGGCATCGGCATGGTCGTGTGGGGACTGGCGAGCGTCATCATCGGCGAGGCGCTCACCGGCGGCACGCGCAGTCTGGGACTGACGTTGTGCGGCGCGATCATGGGTTCGGTCCTCTTCCGTCTGCTCGTCGCCATCGCATTGCGCTGGGGATTGAATCCGAACGACCTCAAGCTCATCACCGCCGTCTTCGTCTTCGCCGCCCTCGTGCTGCCGGGACTGATCGGAAAACTGCGGTCCGCCGGAATCCGCCAACTGCAGCCCTCGCGCGAAAACTGAAATGCTCGCTCTCACGAACATCCGCAAGACGTTCAACGCCGGCACGGTGAATGAAGTGCGTGCCTTGCAGGGGATCGACCTTGAGGTCGCCGAGGGGTCGTTCGTCCAGCTCCTCGGCATGAACGGCTCGGGCAAATCCACGCTGCTCAACGCCGTGGCGGGATCGTTCTTCCTCGATCACGGCTCGATCCGGCTCGCGGGGACCGACATCACCCGATGGTCCGAACACCGCCGGGCGAAGCTGATCGGGCGCGTTTTTCAAAATCCCTTCAGCGGCACCGCACCGAGCCTCTCCATCGCCGAAAACTTCGCACTCGCCGCGCGGCGCGGACAGTTTCGCGGACTGGGCTGGGCGTTGAACCGGCGCCTGATGACGGAGCTTCGCGCGAGGATCGCCACGCTGCGCATGGGACTCGAGGACCGTCTCGACAACGCGATTGGCTCCCTCTCCGGCGGCCAGCGTCAGGCGCTCACGCTCCTCATGGCCACATGGCTCAAGCCGAAGCTGCTCCTGCTCGACGAACACACCGCCGCGCTCGATCCAAAAAGCGCGGATCAGGTCATCCAGCTTACCGATGAGGTCGTGAAGCGCGACAGACTTACCGTGCTCATGGTCACTCACTCCATGCAGCAGGCCGTGAGTCTCGGCGATCGGATCATCATGCTCAACCGCGGGAAAGTCGCTCATGACTTCTCCGGCCCGGAGAAATCCCGCCTCCGCCCCGAGGACCTCGTCGACCGCTTCCACGAGATCCGGCGCCGCGAACTCCTCGACGAGCGCGCCGCCGAGCTGCTTCGCGCGAGCTACATCTGAGTTTTTAGGCTGTCCTGTCCGGATCCCCCCGGATGCAGTTTTCCGTTCGAGGCTTTTCCCAGGAACGGCTATGCTCGCCTCCACAAATGACAAAGACGTGAGCAACCGGTTCCATTCCGCAGCAAGAGGACAGCGCAGATTTTTTGCAGCGACGGTTTGGATGCTCCTGTGTGCCGGAATGGGCATTGCCCGGGAGATGCCCGTGGCGATCGACCCCGCTGTCGGAAAACTCGTCGATCGAAATGGCGTGCCGCTCGCGGAGTTTCGGAGCGATGCCAACGGGACATTGAAGGGGAACTACCCGCTGGGCGCCTTCGCGGCGCAGGTGCTTCACGGACTGGATCCAAGAGCGCTGCCGAAACCGGGCGAGGTCGTTTATCTCACGCTCGACGCGCGGGTTCAGGCCGCGGCGGAGCGTGCGCTACGGAAGGTCGGACGCGGCGCAGCGGTCGTGATCGATCCGGACAACGGCGACATCCTCGCGATGGCGTCGGTGCCGTCATTCGACCCGAATGCCATGGATCCCGCAGCGCTGGAGGCCGACAGAACGGAGCCGCTGCGAAACCGGGCGATCAACGCATACGTCCCCGGCTCGACCTACAAGATGGTGACCGCCCTTGCGGGTCTGCGCGCGGGAATCGGCGATCAGCGCTTCGATTGCAACGGCGGCGTAAACCTCGGCGACCGCTTTGTGAAGTGCTGGATCGTCGGAAAGGGAACCCACGGAACGCTCGACCTCGAGGAGGCGATGAAAGTCTCGTGCGGTCCGTTTTTCTTCCAATACGCAAACGCCTCCGGGATCGATCAAATCGAGGCCGTTGGAGGCATGCTGGGCCTCGGCCAGCCAAGCGGGATTCCACTCGCCGGAGAGCACTCCGGAGTCGTCGATGGCCCGGCCAACCTTGCGAAAACCGATCCGCAGGAAACGTGGCGCCCGGCGTTGACCGCAAACGTTTCAATCGGCCAGGGCCGGGTGCTCGCCACTCCGCTGCAACTCGCATCCGTCGCAGCGACCATTGCGAACGGCGGAACCTCGCACATTCCTCGTCTCGTTCGTCAAGTGGTGAAGGATGGCGGCGCCTCGGACCACGAGGCACCAGTCAAGGTGCGAGCCGTCCTCACGGATCAGGGCATCGACGCGAAAGGCATCGAACACGTGCGCCGCGCGATGTGGCGCGTAGTGAACGAAGATGGCGGCACCGCGCGAAAGGCCCGGCTTCCGGATGGCTCGATTTCCGGAAAAACGGGCACGGCGCAAAATTGGCGCATCACATCGGACGGACCCCGCATGAAGGACAACAACGTCCTCTTCGTCGGCTTCGCGCCCTACGACGCGCCAAAATACGCCTTCACCATCCTCGTCCAGGGAGGCGAGTCGGGCGGTCAGGTCGCCGCGCCGCTGGCCGCGGACATCATGCGCGAGATTGACGCTGACGCCGGTTCGTCGCTGTCCGCATTCTCACCGGCACCGGGAAGCTTCGAGCATCTGCACGCGATCGAATAGCTTCGATCGCCGTTCCGCTTAGAGCCCTTTCAGCACTTCCTCGATCTTTGCGAAGTCGGGAAGCTCCTTCGGGGTCGGAGTCTGCTCGCTGTGGACAATCAATCCCGCCTTGTCGATGACGAATGCGGCTCGCGCGGCCGTGTCGCCGACTCCGGCAAGATTCGGAAACACGACATCGTATTTGCGGATCACTTCCTTGTTCAGGTCGCTGGCGAGCGGGATCGTAATGCCTTCCTTCTTCGCCCATGCGTCCTGCGCAAACGGCGTGTCCACGCTGATCCCGATCACCTCTGCATTGAGGCCGGCATATTTCTGAAGTCCGCCGGAGAGGTCGCAGAATTCCTGCGTGCAAACGCCGGTGAATGCGGCGGGGAAGAAAAGGAGCACGACGTTCGACTTGCCGCGAAAATCCGAAAGGGTGAGGTCGGCGAGACCGTCGGCAGTCATGGTCTTGAGCGTGAAATCGGGAGCCAGGTTTCCAGGTGCGAGTGCCATATCGGGATTGGTTTTTCCGCGAGATAAGAACGGAAGGGTTGGTCCGGCAAGGGGTTTCTGGTTTGCTGACAACCATGAGGTGGACGCCGTGCGGGCCGTGCGCCGTTTTGATCGAGTTTCCGGAACACATCGGTGCGCGTGCGCGCGCGATCGAGGAAATGCTGGTGGTCGATCCGACCGTCGCGGATTTCGCGATCGCGTTCGACAAGCTGTTGATCGAGTTCGTCCCGGGCACACCGGTGGACGCCGCGCACTGGCTGCGCCGGCTCGAAGCGTTGCCGATTTCGGCGAACATCGAACCGACAACGCATGAGATTCCCGTCGTCTACGACGGTCCGGACCTTATCGAAGTCGCGGAGCGGCACGGACTGACTCGCGAGGAGTTGATCGAACTCCACAGCACGCCGGTCTACGAGGTGGCATTGCTCGGGTTCGCTCCGGGTTTTCCTTACTTGTCCGGACTGGATTCGCGGCTGCACACACCGAGGAGGGCGAATCCCCGCCCGACCGTGCCGGCGGGCGCGGTGGCCATCGGCGGAAGCCACGCCGGCATCTACAGCGTGCCGACACCCGGCGGATGGAACCTGATCGGCATGACGAACGCGCGCCTGTTTGATCCGCAGCGACGGGAGCCGGACGAATCGGCCATGTTTCTGCTGCGACCCGGGGATCGGGTGAAATTCACCCCTGTTCCATGAAGGTGCTGGAGGTTCGCAGCGTGGGGCTTGGCGCGACCGTGCAGGACATGGGGCGCGGTGGCTGGAAGCGATTCGGCGTTCCGCCCAGCGGAGCGATGGACCCCCACGCGGCGGCGCGCGCAAACAGGCTCGTTGGCAATCCGGACGACGCGCCGGTGCTGGAACTGCTGATGCAGGGCGCCGCCTTTCGCGTGCTGGCGCCGCGGCGATTTGCGGTGGCGGGAGCCGAGGCCGGGGCGATCATTCCTGCGTGGCAGGCACGCCTGCTGTCGCGAGGGACCACGCTGGCATTTCCCCGATGCATGAAGGGCCTGTGGACGTATGTCGCGGTCGAGGGCGGGTTCGTTGCGGAGCGGATCCTTGGCAGCGCAAGTGCGTATCCCCGCGGCGGGATCGGGCGGGAGTTGCGCGCCGGAGACCGACTCGAAGCGGGGCATCCGATCTCCCCCGGCAGGCTGAGTGCCTCGTGGCTGTATCCCTGCGAATGTCGGAACTACGACGACCCGCCGCTGATTCGCGTGTGGCCGGGGCCGCAGTGGGAGCAGTTCGACGACATGGAGCGCGCGGGATTTTTTTCTGCGGAATGGGAGATCTCGAATCGGAGCGATCGCGTCGGTTACCGGCTCGAAGGGGCGCGAATGAACGCCCCCGCGCTCGGAATGTGCAGCGAACCGGTGGTGATGGGATCCATTCAGATTCCGCCGAACGGACAGCCGATCGTCACAATGCGCGACGGCCCTACCGTCGGCGGCTATCCGAAGATCGGCATCGTCGATCCCGACTCACTCCCGTGGCTCGCTCAGTGCCGGCCGGGCGTGAAATTTCGCATGGCTCCTGCGGAGTAGGACACCCAGTCCCCGGCCCGGAGGGATGCTAAGGTTCTGCCGGTTTTCGGCATTTCTAAATAGGCCTCCCTCAGAATAATGAATTCGGAACCCGACTATGAACCGGACGCGCACGTAACCAAGGTGCAGGAGCTTTTCATCATGCATCAGCCGACCGTCCGTGGGTTCATCCTCTCGATGATTCCCGACATGTCGCTCGCGGACGACCTCGTGCAGGAAACCTTCCTCGTCGTGACCCGAAAGGCGCATTCCTTCGAACTCGGAACCAGCTTCCTCGCCTGGGTGCGAACCATCGCCCGCTACAAGGCACTGGAAACCCTGCGCCGGAATGTCCGTAACTCCAGCAACCTCGCGCTTTCCGAGGAGGTGCTCGATGCCTTGTCCGCCGACAACGGGAACCCGCCCCCCGACACGGAGGTGTATCTTCAGCATCTGGACAGCTGCGTCTCGAAGCTCACCCCCCAGGCACGCAAGGCGATCGAACTGCGCTACAACCGCGGCCACGGACTCCCGGAGATCGCGCGCCTGCTCGGTTGCACCATTCCATCCGCGAGCGTGACGCTCTCGCGCGCCAGGGCATTCCTGCGAAACTGCGTCGATCACCAGCACAAAATGTCCGCGACCTGATTTCACCATGCTCGACAAGCCGAGACTCGAAACCCTGCTGAACGCGTATTTCGACTGTGCACTGACTCCGGAGGAAAAAACGGAGCTCGAGCGCATGTTGCTCTGCTCGGCCCGTGCAAGGGAAATCTTCCGTGAACACGCCGAACACCACGGCCTCCTTCGCGAGTGGGCGCTGCGTCAGCAGGGCTCGAGGCTCGCAAACGTCTGCCCCCTCCCACCCATGGAGGATGATCCAAAAATCCTTCCGTTTCCGCGAAGGCTTTCGCTTTGGGTCGGTATCGGCCTCGCCGCCTGCGTGGCCCTCGCACTTCTCGTCCTCCAGCTCCGCCCGCCCGCAGAGAAACCGGTATTTTCGAAATCCGAGCCTGTGGCGGATTCGGAAGCGCCTTGGAACAAGGTCGCCTTGCTTGCTGGGGCCGTGGACGTGGAATGGGCGGAGGATTCCATCACGCCGGCAATGGGGGAGGCCATTCCCAAGGGCTGGCTCAAGATCAAGCGCGGCATCCTTCGACTCGACTTCTACAGCGGAGTCCGCGTCGTCGTCGAGGGCCCCGCGGAACTGCAACTCCTCTCCGAGGGCGAGGCACGTCTCGACCAGGGCAAGCTGACGGCCTACGTGCGACCGCCGGCGATCGGATTCACCGTTCACAACCGGGAATTCACCGTCGTGGATCGCGGGACGGAGTTCGGCATGAACGTCACGGGGCCGGACCGCTGCGAGGTCCATGTGTTCAAGGGCGAGGTCGCCCTGCAGGGCGGAATCATCAAGGACGGCGAAAAGCTGCTCTTCGCAGGCGACGGCGTCTCGGTGCGGGACGGAAAATGGACGACGATCTCTCCAGACCGCCACCGCTTCGTGGATCCGGAGTTTCTCCGGTCGATGTCCTACCGGAAACTCGACGCGAAATATGCCCTCTGGAAGGAAAAGTCCGAGAAGTTCCGGCACACGCCCGGGCTCGGCATCTACTTCGACTTCGAAGACATCGACTTCGACCATCAGATCCTCGGGAACCGTTCGCTTGCCGCCGAACGCGCGGGGGACGGTGTGATCATCGGCTGCGAACCCTCCGTCGGCCGCTGGCCAAAAAAGGGAGCGCTCGGTTTCGCGCGCACCAGCGATCGCGTCCGATTCCGAATGGACGGGGAAACCTCCTCACTCACCCTGCTCGCATGGGTCCGTGTGGACGGACTGCCGCTCCAGCACAATCAGCTGTTCTCCATGTCCCCCGACGCGGCGGGCGAGGTGCATTGGAAGCTGAACCAGCACGGTCAGATGCAGACCAGCGTGCGTGTCGAAGGAAAGCGAGGTGACGAAAACTGGGACATTCTCGACAGCCCCCCCGTCATTACCGAGAAGGACTTCGGATACTGGCTGTGCCTGGCGACCGTCTTCGACGGAGAAAATGGCGTTCTCAAGCACTACCTGAACGGGAAGGAGGTCGCATCCGGCCCGTGGAAGCGCATCGTCCCAATCAAGCTCGGTGTGGCCGACCTTGGAAACCTTGCAATGCCCTCCGCCGAACAACCGAAATCCAGCCACTGGATCCGAAATTTCGGTGGCCGCATCGACGAATTCGCGCTGGTGACGCGCGCACTTTCCGCGGAGGAGATCCGCGAGTTTGCGGAAATGCCGGAGTTCCTTCACGCACAGCTCGATCTCCCCGTCACGCACGGCGTCGGGCCGGCCATCCCGAAATAAGTCCATCCGGCTTCGGCTCCGCAAAAACCAGGGGCATCTTTCGGGCCGGGATCCCGCCGCCACCCGCGAACAGTCCGCGGCGCATGGATCCATCGGATCGCGACAATGAGGAAACTGCCTTCAGGAATCGTGAAGAATCTTTGTTAAAGTCGGGAGGGCTCGGGGCATTTCCTCATAGAGATCCTTTTCAAGCGGATCTCCCACTCCCCCAACCCATGAAAATCCACCCCCTGATTCCTTCACGAAAGCTCACGGCCGCCCTTTTGGTCGCGACCACCGCTGCCGCGCAGGCGGCCATCATCGCCAACGAAAGCTTCCGATACACCGATGGCGCGCTGGTTGGACAGACCACCACCGGTTTCGGCTTCACCGGTGAATGGACACTCGCCTCGGGCTTCCCGACCAACAACTCGACCACGGCGTTCTTCGTAAATTCGGGAAGCCTCACGATGAACGGCGTGTATTCGTCGGGAGGAAAGGTTTCCTTCTCCCGCGAGCCAAACTACACGGCTGCCATCGCGCAGAAGTTCAGCTCTCCGCTCTCCGCGACGGGCACGCTTTACGGAAGTTATCTGTTCTCGCTCACCGCTGACAACGGAACAACCGGCAAGACCGTGGGAGGCATCATGGTCAATACGCCAGGGCAAAACGACAACAGCGGAACGTTCGTGTGGGCAGCCAATGGCTACAACAACTCGAGCAACAACGTGGAAGGACCGAACATCCGGGTCGCCGGGACAGGCTCACCGATTCCGGCGATTTCCCTCACGATCGGCACAACTTACGTCATGCTTTTCGAGTTCAATGCCATGGAGAAGACGACTTCCGCGTGGGTATTGAACGAGAACCAGCTGGCCAATTTCTACGCCTCGCTGAACGCGGCAACGTTGAACTCGGTGGCTCAGAATACCGAAGCAGCAGACGGTGTGGTCTGGAGAGCTACGGTGACCTCCACCGGCACGCTCGGAGCAATGGAGGAACTGACGCTGCTGGGTCTCTCCTCGACGCAGGGCCTCGCCTACGGATTCGATATCGACGAGATCCGCTTCTCGGACACGAGCCTTCTCGAGGCGGTCGCCGTTCCGGAACCCTCCACCATCGCTTTCGGCCTCGCCCTCGGTGCCTTTGCTGTCAGCCGATCGATTCGTCGTCGGCGGAAAGCGTGAGCCCGCACCGGCAGGCGAACCTCAAAACTTCGCCTGTCGGGCCCATGCGGCCCGCCCTGTCGGTCGGTCATGAACACCCCCCCGGGAACCTGCCATTCTCCTCCCAACAACCCCTGATAACTCCATGAAGACATCCCCGCTTGTGACCGCGCTTCTGGTCCGGTCTCCCCTTCGAAAACTCGCCTCCGTCCTGCTCATTGCTTCGACGTCGACCGCACAGGCGGCGATCGTCGCGGCCGAAAGCTTCCAATACGAATGGGGACCACTCGTTGGCCAGGTCAGCACCGGCTATGGATTCACCGGCGAATGGATGCTCTCTTCGGGTTGGCCCACGAACAACTCGACGACAGCTTTCCAGGTGATGCCGGACAGTCTTCTGATGAATGGCGTCTATTCCTCCGGGGAAAGGGTTTCCTTCTACCGACAGCCCAATCTCACCGCGGCCATCACCCAGAGTTTCAGCACACCGCTTTCCTCCACCAGCACCCTCTATGGGGGCTACCTCTTCTCGCTCACTGCGGACAACGAAACAACCGGCAAGACCGTGGGAGGCATCATGGTCAATACGCCAGGGCAAAACGAC
>CALGTD010000112.1 GCA_937901895.1 uncultured Spartobacteria bacterium
ACTCGTCTTGTCAGGCATCGCCCTCGACCGGGCGAAAGACGATGTGACCGGCGAGTTTGGCTTGCGTGATGGTTCGGCGGGTTTGCTCGGCGACCTCATCAAGTCGGACAACTGGCAGGAAATTAAACTGTTCGCCTCGACCTTTCTGGCCGGCTTCGCAGGCGGCTTACAGGAATTGCGGACTCAGGGCGGGATTTTCGGGGACTTGGCCCAGGTGCCGATGGCCTCGGGGCGCAACGCTGCCCTGCAAGGCACGGCGGACGTGCTCAACGCTTACGCCCGGCAGATTCAGGAAGCGATTGAGCGGGATGGCTTCTTCGTGCGCGTGCGGGCTGGAAAACAGTTTTATCTCTATGTCACGGAGACGATGGACGTGGCAAAGGGAACGCGAGGGAACGTCGCCAACGCGGAAATTTGGAGGAAAGACCATGAGAATTAACGCGCTCCTGTTGGGTGTGGCCGTGGCGCTTTGTGCCGGCTGCGCGAACCTGCAAAATAAGCCGACGGCTGCTGCGCCGCCTCCGGCCGCGCCGGTCGCTCCCGTGTCTGGCACCGATCTCGATGAGACGAATGCGGAAAAGGTGCGCGTCAGCGAGTCGTTGAAGGCTTACCCGGTGGGCCGCTACGTCGATCCGCACGATCCCGACCTGATGCACGAAGCCCATGTCGTCTATCGGCGCGAGGCCGGAGCTTCATGGAATCTCAATCCGAACGCGCCCACCGTCGTTTCGCTCGGCCCGGTGCTCGCCGTGGCCGACCCAGCGAAAACGCCGGCTCCGCTGCCGGCGGAACTTGAGCAACGCATGGCGGAGCAAAACCAGTTGGTCGCCTCGCTCATCGAGCAAAACGAGGCGCTGACGAAGGAACTGGCGAAGCTCGGCGCGCAAATCGCGGAGCTGCGACAAAAGCAGGCCGCCAGCCCAATGGAGGAAAAGCGATGAGCCACCATGTCAATGAAGCGGGGCAACGGAACCAGTCCGCTCTGGAACGTCCGAGCCTCGATCACGCAATGAACTCTGCAACAAGAGCCTTCGTCGAAGACGTGGACTTGGCGAAGATACTTCCGCCGCACCTGACGCAAATTTATGAGAAGGTGCATTGCGAACTCGTAGAAGCCTACGGGGAAAGTCCGGGTGTGACTGCCTTGTTGCGTTTGTGGATTGCGCGCGGCACTTCGCGCGAGGTTCGGCGGGAGTTCGAGCGGGCCATCCTCGATATTCACCGCAAGACGCTCAATCCGTCCGAAAATGCGGAGTTCGATGAAGACTGCATTTGAAGTCTTTGGGCGATCCTCGCCCGAACAAGGTCCATTGCCACTCTGGCGACCGGCTGCCTTGTCACCCAATAGCCGGGATAACGATAGGAGGCACCATGCCACTCAGTGAAGAAGTCGCCAACAAGAAGGCGCAAAAGCAGACCAACGGAAACCCGCCGCGTAACGCCGAGACCGACGCGGCAATCGACAAATTCATCGCGGAGAACAAAGAACTCTACGAGCGGATCAACGGTTACTCCAAAGAATACCTGGTGCGGCAAAAGATGCTCTCGATCATGAATTCGAGAGAGTATCGGGCCAGCCGCAATCAGGAGATTTTGGAGTGGGCAGAGCAAAATCCCAAAGTCCACGAACGGATTTTGGCGCGCACCAGGCACGTCCCGGAGGAATACCGCGAACGTGCCCAGGTCAACGTCGCCAAGGCCGAAGCGCGGAGGCTGGGAATGCGCGCCTGACGGTCTGCGTCTGAACTGAGACCCTGGCGGCGGGGGCATCGGCGCGCCCGCCGCTTTTGCTTATGGGACCAACTGCCGCAACGACGAGATCAAGGCATGGTGGAGGAGCACACAGGTAGTTTGTAATCGAACTCATCGCTCGCTTCGATCACCGATCATACCTGAAATTCGGGCTCATTTTCATCATGGCGACGCAAACGATTTCGCTATCCGTTCGGCGAGGACTCAAAGCGCCAGGCCTTCTGCACGTTTTGCGCGAGGAGTGCGACAAACTGCATCCGCTTATGCCGTCAATGAAGCGGCACCACTACCGTGCCGAATATGTCGATAATTCGTTTGAGGTAGAATCCGTCGACCACATCGAGGGAGATGTCTACTCGATGAATTTCAGTTACAACTGGTTCGCCGGCTCAGGATGCAAGGACGACGTGGGTGGCGACATTGATTTTGACTGCACGCGTTTCACCTACCGCAACGGCACCATTGTCTTTGAATACGAAGAACCAGAGGAGCGTTATCCTGATGATGAGTTCTGAATCGCAGCAATGAGTCTGTTCTATGGCTAATAAATTTCCTCCCGGTCCATGTGTTCACTGCCGCATGCATGTCGAAAAACCGACCTCCGATCATATTTTCCCCAAGAGCTGGTATCCTGATTCAACGCCACCGAATTTAGAAAAATGGCAGATGCCTTCGTGTGAAGACTGTAATCGAAAGTATGGAAAACTTGAAGACGACCTGCTCCAGCGCTTCTCGCTCTGTGTCGATAATCGGGCACTCGAATCGCTCGGCCTTGGCACGCGGTTGGTCAAAGCGCTTGACCCATCGCGCGGCCGTGACTCACGGGACACCGAAATTCGCGTTCGTCGAGCAGCCAAGTTGCTTGGGCAACAGCACGTGCCGACTGGCGATAAGCCAATCGTGCAAATGAGCAATGCGCCCTCAGGCGTGGCGATTCCGGTCAAAGTCCGCGACCTCGAATTGCTCGGCGAGAAAATCATGCGCGGCATGATTTATCTGCATATGGGGCTCACGGTGGGCGACGAATTCGATCTCTTCTGCAACGCGTTTCCACGGCCGCACCCAACGTTCGACGCACTGCTTGCGAGCAAGGGTGCATTACACCAAAACGGCCCCGGCATTCGTATCCGATGGATTAAGCCAGGCGCCACACCGCTCGGATGCACATTCATGATCGAGGTGTTCGGAGTCTATCCGCTCCGCGGTGGCGTGCTACCAAAAGACTACCCCCCACACACACAGACAGTCGCTTGCGCAAGCTAGTGCTCACGCCTTCGGCGGAGCTGGCGGCAGCGCCTTCGGTGACGCCGGTTTTGCTGGCGCAGCGACTGGAAGCGCTTGCTTCTCGGGCACGGCAAGCTCTCGACCGCAGGTGACAATTGCGACGTTGTGCCACTTACAATAGAGCCATGAGTGGTCAGGATACTTCGCTTCGTAGCGGTCAAGCTTGTGGACGGATTGGCGAAAGAAACAGCCGATGCCGCGCAGGAACGCCGGGATCAACTTCAAGCGATGAAGTCCTTTCACCGTGTAAAACCAGCCTTTGCCGGTCGGGAAAAATTCCTGATAGAGCGCGAGCGCAGTGGGAATGTTCGCGGGGGCTATGCCCGTAGCTGCGGCGAGCAGCTCGATCTCATCATCGCGATAAAAACCACCGAAGACTTCGACTAGCATCTGAAACAAATACGGGACCTTTTCCCATTCGGGGAGCACCGCGAGTTTTTCGAGCCCGCTAAGAAATGAGTCTGGCAGGACCACCTCGTAGAACGCCCCGAGCTTGGCCT
>CALGTD010000113.1 GCA_937901895.1 uncultured Spartobacteria bacterium
TGGCGACATGGCCGCAAATATGGAGCTTATCGCGGATCCCATATGCGCAACGATGTGCACAAACTTTGCGTTGCGCGGAGGTTTTTCCTGCGGCGAACTTTGCCCGGACGTCAGGCTTGCATTTGTCTGCCCATGAAATCCCGTCCCGTTCTCTGGCTGTTGCTCTCCCACTTGAGTCATCCCGATGTCCCCGTCGTCGCGCCGACCCTTGCCTGGATGGCCGGCGAAATGGGCGCCTGGTTTGAGCTTTATCTGGAGTGCCGGCGCGATGGACGCCTCTTTGCCGAGACCGGCAGCACGGTGCTGGGCGGTCATCACCATCAGCAGTTTAACTATCTGTGCGCCGCGTTTGACGTCCGGATCCTCCGGCTCGGCCCGACATCGGTCTTTGATTCTTCGATCGAAACCTTTGGTCTGCCGGTTATCGCCGAGGCGGACGAGGCGGCGGGTCTTTACTTCCGCCTGCTCCAATTGCCCGGCGCGGCCCGTCCGGGTTCCGTCGTCCTGCTGCCGTCCGGGGATGTCCGCGTCGGGTCCGGGCGTCTTCCCCTCGCCCCGTTCCTCTTTCCGGAAATTTTGTATCGTCGGGCGCTGGGTTATCGCGCGGCCCAGGCCGGAGCGGCGGCGCGTCTTGCCAGGAAACACGCCATTTCCAAAGCTCATGCCGTTTTTCTCGACGGGCGGGAACTCCGTGCGGCCCGAAAGGGGTTTCCGCGCCTGCAGCAGGTCGATCGTGTCGGGGCGAAGGACACCTGGGGAACGCTGACCCTACGCACCGCCCGCCGGTGGAAGTCCGAGGCGCGCGGATTGGTCTTCGGCGATCCGCCGGCCGTTCTCTCCCAGATGGCGGCGCACTGCCGTCATCGCCGCGTAGCCGTTTTCGCCCCAGCAGTGTTTCCCCGGGGCGCGGGCGTTGCGGTTTCGGACTATGTCGAAGGACGCTCGTCGATCGCCACCGAAGCCGCCGCCCTCGCGGTCGAGCTGGGCAACCGCGTCATCACCGGACGCCAGACCTGCGACGGCGACATTTTCGAGTGGTCCCGTCAGGGTGTGTGCATTCAGATCATCGATCCCAACCGTCCCGCCTTTCCCGTGGTGGAAACCGTGCGGCATCCGTGGGCCGGAACCCCGGCGGAGAAAAAGGCCGGCAACGAACCGTCCGACGACCAACTTGCGCGGTGGGCGGACGAGGGACGCGTGCTCACCTCGTTGATCTTCCACTCCGGCGAGGTCGCGCACAACGAAGCCATGCTTGCCCTGGTGGACTTCGCGGTCAGTCAAAATCTCAAGTTTGGCCTCGGCGTGCATGCCGCGCGTTATGAAACCTGTCCGCAGATGTGGGAACTGCTCGGCGTGCCGGTCGAGCGCGGCGGCGCGCTGGGTCTCGTCGAGCCCCTCCTCCACAGCGGCGGTCTGGGCGTGCTGGCCGAATGCCACTGCCCGCCCGAAATCCTGCGCGAACATTGTGAACGCGCCCTCGCGCGCATCCGGGAAATTGCCGGTCCTGCCGGCACACCCCGCGGGTATTACGCGTTCATGGATTCCAACCTCGACCGTCTGGATTCCGTGCGCGGCGATCTCTTTTCCGCGATTACCGCCGCGGGGCTCGACTACGTGGTTTCTTCCGCCCTGCCCGGACGCAACCGTCTGCTCTGGCGCTCGGCCGACGGCCGGCGCATCGCCCTGAATCAATCCCCGCGAGTCGTTCACGCCGCCTCCCCCTTCGTACGCGCCACCACGCCGGAGGATCTCGACACCGCCGGCGGAGCCGCCGGAGCGGGCTGGATCCTCGCCACGCTGGACGCGCCGGTCATTTCCTTCGCGCCTTACATCTGGGAGAAGGGTGCGCGTTTCACCGCGCTCGTCGCCAGACTCCGCGAGGGCCATCGCGTCAATGTCACCCCGCGCACCATCGCCCGCTACGCCCGCCTGCTCGCACGGCGCGGCCTTCTTCCCGCTCCGCTGGTCCGGGACAACCAATCCGTCGTTTTTTCATGAACACGTCGTTTCCCTCCCGCCGTCCGCCGGCGGACCGGCGCACATTCTCCAGTCCGGCCTGCGAACATCTGATTGAGGAAGTCGCGCCGGCGATCGTCGACGACGAACTCCGCTGGCTTTTCACCAACTGCCTGCCCAACACGCTCGACACCACCATTTCTTTTTCCCGCGACGCCGACGGTCTGCCGGACACCTACGTCATCACCGGCGACATCGACGCCATGTGGCTGCGCGACTCCGCCGCGCAGGTCTGGCCCTACCTGCCTCTCGCCAACGAACATGCCGATATCCGCGACCTGATCGCGGGTGTTGTCCGCCGCCAGACCGCCTGCATTCTTCTGGATCCCTACGCCAATGCCTTTTACCGCGAGCCGCGCCTTGGCGAATGGCGCAACGACGGCACCCGCATGGTGCCCGGCGTGCACGAGCGCAAGTGGGAGCTCGACAGCCCGTGTTATTTCCTGCGCCTTTCGCACGGCTACTGGCGCGCCACCGGCGATCTTCTTCCCTTCGATAATCGCTGGCGCGAAGCCGTGCGGGCCGTGCTCCGACTCCTTCGGGTCGAACAGGGCGGCGTTCCCGGCCGCTCGACATATGGTTTCACCCGGCCGGGAAGCACCGACTCCCTCCTCAATGGCGGCATCGGTGATCCCGCCAGACCCTGCGGTCTTGTGCGCTCGGCCTTCCGTCCGTCCGACGACCTCTGCAAGCTGCCTTACCACGTTCCCTCCAACGCCATGGCCTCCGTCGTTTTGCGCGACGTCGCCGAACTGCTCGATCTGCAGGGCGAAACGGCCGACGCCGACGAGGCCCGGACGATTTCCCGGGAAATTGCCGCGGCGCTCGAAGCCCACGCAGTGGTGCGGCGTCCGGAGATCGGCGAAATCTGGGCCTACGAAGTGGACGGATACGGCTCGGCCTTCCTGATGGACGACGCCAACATTCCTTCGCTCCTCGCCCTGCCCTATCTGGGTTTTTGCGCCAAAACCGATCCCCGTTACCTGCGCACCCGCGCCTTCTGCCTCAGCGAAGCCAATCCCTATTTCTTTCGCGGGGCGGCCGGGGAGGGGATTGGCGGACCCCATGCAGGTCTGCGAACCATCTGGCCGCTGGCCATCCTCATGCGCGCGCTTACTGCCGTCGAGGACAACGAAATCCTCGCCTGTCTGCGTCAGCTGCGCGCCACCCATGCCGGCACCGGGTTCATGCATGAAACCTTCACCGCTGACGATGCGGCGCGCTTCACGCGTTCCTGGTTTGCCTGGGCCAACACCCTTTTCGGCGAGCTCATTGTCACGCTGTATCATGAACGCCCTCACCTCCTCACCCACCCTCTCTAAACCGCAAGCCCCATGACCACCCAAACTCCGGAAACCCTCACCTTCGATCTGGTCGTTGTTGGCGGCGGACTGGCCGGCCTCTGCGCCGCCGTCGCCGCCGCCCGGCACGGGGCGGAGGTCGCGCTTGTGCAGGACCGTCCCGTTCTGGGAGGCAACTGCTCGAGCGAGATCCGCGTTGTGCCGCACGGATCCACCCACTCCAATGCCTGGGCGCAGGAAACCGGCCTGCCCTACGAACTCCTGCTGCACGAACGCACACTCAACCATGCGACCCTTTTCGATCACGGCCTGATCAACAGCCGCTTTGATCTCACGTTGATCGAGTTCGCGCGCGCGGAGCCGCGGCTGCAGGTGTTTTTCAACACCACCGTGCGAGCCGTGGAATCGTCGCCGGTCGATCCCGACGACCTCACTCCACCTCGCCCCACGCCCAATGGTCTGGGGCGCATCGGCGGCCATGACCGCGTCATTCACGCGGTGCGCGGCTCGCAGCTCGGCAGCGAGAAGGAATTCCTCTTCCGCGCCCGCCAGTTCATCGATGCGACCGGGGACGGCACGGTCGGTTTTCTCGCCGGAGCCGATTTTCTCTACGGCCGCGAGGCCCGTTCTGAATACGGGGAAAACCTGGCCCCGCTCGTCGCAGACGACGTGACCATGGGCTCCACCATCACCATGCAGGCGCGCGACACCGGTCGTCCGGCGCCTTTTGTCCCACCGCCCGGCATCCGGCAATACCGCAGCCTGGCCGATCTCGGTCTCAAGCGCAGCATCTACCATCTGGAAAAGTCCGTCTTCGGCGGCTACTGGTGGCTGGAGGTCTGCAATCCCTTCCACCAGATCACCGACAACCAGGCCATCCGCGAAGAACTTCACGCCCATGTGTTGGGCGTGTGGGATTATCTCAAAAATCACAGCGAACACCGCGACGCCCTCGCCAATCACGCCTTGGAATGGATCGGCATGGTGCCGGGCAAGCGCGAAAGCCGCCGGCTGGTCGGCGATATGGTCGTGTGCGAACAGGACGTGCACCGCGACCGCCGCTGGCCCGATGGCGTCGCCTATGCCGGCTGGTGGATCGACCTGCACATCCCCGGCGGCATTCTCAACAAGACCGATCCCGGAGAGCGGGAAAACGCCGACCGCAACTACAAGCACTGGATCCGCGTCCCGCTTTTCAGTCTTCCGCTGCGCGCTTTCTACAGCCGCAATGTGCGCAATCTCTGGATGGCGGGGCGCTGCCTGAGCGTCACCCACGTCGCCCTCGGTCCATCCCGGGTCATGCAGACGCTCGGACAAATGGGCCACGCGGTGGGCATGGCCGCCGCCTACGCCCTCGAGCACAACCTTTCTCCGCGCGAAGTCGCCTCGCCTGACGGCCCGCACATCCAGCCGCTGCGTCAACGCATGCTCCGCGACGACGTGCGCCTGCTCGGGGTGCGCAATACCGACCCGGACGATCTCGCCCTTGAAGCCGTCGCCTCCGTCTCCAGCGAAGCCGCCTTCGATCTCGGCGAACCCGACACGACCCGCTGGTTCCGGCTTGGTGCGCCGCGGCCCGGATCGTCGCTGTCCTCCGAAGCTCTCGGCATGGTGGTGCCGGTGACCGCCGACCGCATCGACACGGTGTCGCTTTTTCTCCAAAATGAAAACCGGGAAGCCGTGCGCCTCGTCGTCGGCGTGCAGCCGATGGATCGCATCTGGGACCGTGACGACCGTCAGCCGGTGGCGTCCGTCGAAGTCGAATTTCCCGCAAACCACGAGGGATGGTGCGATGTGCCGCTGAATGCGCGCGTCGAACCGGGACGTCCGTATCGCATCACCCTCGCCGGACCGCATGGAATTCTCTGGGCGGCGGCCGGCCGCAACGAACCTGGCTCGGTGATGCAGTATCTGTATGTCTGCCCCGGCGGCCCCGAGGAAAAAAACCGCACCCTGCCCGGCTTCCAGCCCTCCGAGGTGGACATTCCCGCCTACCGCCACTGGCGCCAGTTGCCGAACTGTCCGCTCGCCCTGCGCATGAACCCGGTCCCGCGTCCCTACGGCGCGGCCAACATCAACAACGGATGGGCCTGGGTGGAAGCGATGCCAAACCTCTGGATCTCCGATCCGTCGCAGCCCCTGCCACAGCACTGCGACCTCGTCTTCCCCGCGCCCCGCCGCATCGGGCGCGTCGAACTCTCCTTCGACACCAACCTCACCCGCACGATTCAGAGTGCGGAGGGGTTCTTTCGCGCCCCCGAATGCGCCCGCGATTGGCGTCTTCTGGCGCGGGTGGACGGCTCATGGAAAACCGTCCACGAAGAACGGAACAACTTTCAGCGCAAACGGGTGGCGCGTTTTGAACCGGTCGAAGCCGGGGCACTTCGGCTGGAAATCCTCGCCACCAATGGCGCGCCCGAGGCCCGCTTATACGAAATGCGCGCCTACGCCGGTTGAAACGGCGCGGCGCGCAATTCCTCATTCTCCTCCAGCGGCACCTCGACAAAGCCCGCCGACCGAAAGCGAATGTCCCAATCCCCCCCCGACGGCTCAC
The DNA here is from genome assembly GCA_937901895.1 of uncultured Spartobacteria bacterium. Taxonomy (GTDB): domain Bacteria; phylum Verrucomicrobiota; class Verrucomicrobiia; order Chthoniobacterales; family JAATET01; genus JAATET01. Next base: position 5,872 of record CALGTD010000113.1, read on the forward strand.
CAGCACCTCCCGCGCCGCGCGGCCGCTGATCCCGGCGGAACAGGCGGCGACAGGATGAAACGGTGATTGATGGCTTCGCCCTTACACCAAAGAGCGACGGCGGCGGAACACCATCGTGAAGCAGCCCAGAGCAGCCAACAGCGCAGCGGGCGCAGGCTCCGGAACGACCTCCACCTTGACATTGTCGATCAACGAAGTGGTTCCCGCCTGGAGACGAATGGCCACCGTGTTGAAGCTGGTGACGACATCAGCACCAACCGCTCCGTTGGTGGTGCCCGCAACACTCAAGTGAATGATATCTCCACTGCCGACGGTCAGGAGCGTCTCAACCTCGGTGGCAGAAACGAGCGTGATGTCATAGACCACGGTGTAGGTGGTGTCCGCAAGAAAGTTGAACTGGGTGGTGTTCTCACCAAGTGTAACCCCTTCCTGAAGATTCGACCCCACGGGAACGGTGCCGGACTTGTAGCGGGCGGCATTACCCGTCGTGACGTTGTCGCGGAAAAACGTAAAGTAGCCCTCCGCCGTGC
>CALGTD010000114.1 GCA_937901895.1 uncultured Spartobacteria bacterium
GGGAGCCGATCGTCGCGATCTCCGGTGAGATGAATGAGCTGGATGCCGCCCGTCTTGAGCATCGGAGCGGCCTTGAAGAGGATTTGATTGATTCCAGTCGCGCCCTGGCTGCCGCCCATTACGAGCAGCGTGCGCTTGTCGGGATCAAGCTGGAGGGCGCGCAATGCCTCGTCGCGCGGAATCCGTTCGCCGAGATCCTTGCGGACCGGGGTGCCGACCGTGGAGCACTTCTTGCCGGGGAAGTATTTTTCGCAGGCCTTGAAGCCGACGAGCACATGGTCGACGAAGCGGGCGGCCATTTTGTTCGCCTTGCCGGGAATCGAGTTCGACTCGTGAATGAAGGTCGGGATCTTCGCGAGTTTTCCCGCCAGAAGAGGGGCGGTGGATGTGAATCCGCCCATGCCGAGGACGGCATCGGGTGAGAATTTCCGGTAGATCTCCCGGCACTGGCCCATGCTTTCCCAGGTGCGCAGGACAAAGCGGATGAGCGCGGGGGAAAGGATTGCGGGCAGGCCGACGGACGGCAGTTTCTCGGAGCGAAATTCGGGATGAGCCTTCAACGCCTGCGCGTCGATGGCCTTTTCCGAGACAAGCAGAAGGACTTCGTGACCGCGGTCCTTCAGAGTCTGGGCAACGGCGAGCCCCGGGAAGAGATGTCCTCCCGTTCCCCCGCAAGCAATCACAACACGCATCATGTCCGTTCTATCGCGCTAGATTCTCGGTGTCACTCTCGCCGCCAGTTTTACCTGTCGCAGCGGGATGGCAACGGGCCGTCCGTGGCGGTGGATATTGATGAGCACGCCGACCATGAACATGCAGACGAGGAGGTTCGATCCGCCGTAGCTGATGAAAGGCAGGCCCATGCCCTTGTTGGGGAGCAGCGCGGTGGTGACGCCGATGTTCACCGCCGCCTGCAGCAGAATGGTCGTGATGAATCCGAAGCCCAGCAGCGTCCCGAAGCGGTCCCGGGCATTCAGCGAGACGACGTAGCCGCAGAGACCGAAGATCAGGTAAACGGCCATCACCGGAAGCGTGACGCGGAGTCCGAGTTCCTCGCCGATGATTGGGAAAATGAAGTCGTTGTGGGCCTCGGGAAGGTAGCTCATTTTCTGACGGCCATTTCCAAGGCCGAGGCCGCCGAGGCCGCCCGAGCCGATTGCGATGAGTCCCTGAAGCTGCTGGTAGAATTCGTCCGGATACTTGTCGGGATAGAGGAAGGCGAGCAGGCGCCCCATGCGCTCCTGGATGTGGGTGGCGACGTAGACCACGCCGGCGACGCCGAAGAGCGCGAGAGGCACGAGATATCGCAGGCCGGCCCCCGCGACGAACATCGTAGCGAACATCGCCGCGCCGATGAGTGCGGTGGCACCCAGGTCGACCTCGATGATGATAAGCCCCAGCAGGATGCTTACCACGGCCATCGGTGCCACGAAGCCCACCAGAAACTCCCGGCTGCGGGGCGCAAACCTTGCATACCACCATGCTAGGAACATGACGGAGGCGACCTTCGCCAGCTCGCTCGGCTGGAAGTTTCCAACGCCGAGCGCAACCCAGCGGGCGGCGCCCTTCGTGCGCACTCCGATATGGGGCACGAAACATAGCGCCAGCAAAATGACCGCGACGGCAAAGACCAGCCACCACAGCTTCTGCCACATGTGGTAGTCGATCATCGCGGAGACCGTGCACACGACAAGGCCGACTCCAAGCCAGAGGGCCTGCTTCTTGAGGTGATCCGGGATCTCCGCGATCGAGGCTTCCGCAAATGCGCTCGTGCTGAAGAGCACCACGATTCCAAGCGCCACGAGTCCTGCCATCATGAGAAGCAGGATGTGGATGCTGTGGCGCTGCAGAATGGCGGTGAACGTCTTCAAGCCGCGATCAGTTCGAGGTCGGGATCTTCAGTTTCTGGCCGATCTGTAGCTTGCGGGGATCCTCGATGCCGTTGAGCTCCATGAGCGCGGCCTGGCTCACGTTGAATTTCTTGGCGATCGTCACCGGGTTGTCGCCCTTCACGACCTCGTAGATCGTCTCTGATGCCGTGACGGCGGACGCCGCCGGGGCCTTGGGCTGCGTCTGCGCCACGGGTGCCGGAGCGGGATTTGGCGCGCTCGCGACCGCTGGGGCGGGCTCGGGAGCGGGCTCCGTTCCCGGTTCCGGAATCGTCAACGAGGTGCCGATGCGGAGCTTTGTCGGATCTTCGATGTTGTTGACCGCCTGGAGCGCCGCAACGGTCACGTTGTATTTGGCTGCGATCTTCGTGAGCGTTTCACCGGCCATCATGACGTGCTTCCGAGGTCCGGTCTGTGCGGGCGCCGTCGGCGCGGCAGCGGGTGCCGGAGCGGGATTCGACGCGATGGCCGCTGCTTCCTCGGCCGCACCGGCTTCCGGCGCCGGAATGGCGTCGGGCTTGGTGGCGGCAAGAACGGCGTCCTGCTTCGTCTTGATGGTGTTGAACGCGAAGACGCCGGCGACGGCGATCACGTGGAGCACGAGCACGACGACGAACGCGTGCGAGAGCTTCATGTTCGGCTCCGGCTCGTCGAAGTATTCATCATCCTCCTCGATGATCGGCGCGCGCCGTGAGCGGGCGACGCTTGCCTTCAGTTTCAGTTTCGGCGGCCGTCTGGGCGCACCGGACTTCAGCGATGGCAGTTTGATTTTCATGGTGTCTGGCTTGGTTTGGGTATCGGTGATTTTCTCAGGTGAGGGCGTTGACGAGGTCCTTGAACTGGTTTCCCCGGACGCCGTAGTTCGGAAACATGTCGAACGACGAGGTGCCCGGGGAGAAAAGCACCACGTCGCCGGATTGCGCAGCGGCGCGTGCGCGGGCAACCGCCTCCTCGAGGGTGGCGGCCTTCTCGCTGGGAACCTCCGGCCACGAGGCGGCGATGCGATCCTTCATTTCGCCGATGAGGATCGCGCGGCGCACTCGTTTGTTGACGAGAGGAGCGATCGCGTCGAATTCGAATCCCTTGTCCTTGCCGCCGGCGATGAGAACGATCGGCTCGGCGTGGGAGAGGATCGCCTTTTCCATCGCGTCGAGGTTGGTTGCCTTCGAGTCGTTGATCCACCGGACGCCGTCGAGTTCGCGGACGAATTCGCATCGATGAACGGGTGCCGTGTATTCGGTCACGGCGGTGGCCATGCGGTCGAACTCCACGTTCAGCGCATGCCCGATCGCGAGGGCGGCCATGAGATTCTCGGCATTGTGCACGCCCTGGAGGCGTGTCGCGGCCTGGTCGAGGATGGCTTCACCGCGGAAGCGGATGATCGATCCATCGAGCGTGAAGTCGGCATCCGGGGTGTGCGCGCTGAAGGTGAGCTTGCGGGCATTCAGCGGCGGCAGGTCCTCGCGGGCGTTCACCACCGCGACGTCTTCCGGGGTCTGCGCCTCGAAGATGCGGAGTTTGGCGGTGCGGTATTCGTCCATGTCCCGGTAGCGGTCGAGGTGATTGGCGCTGAGATTGAGCCACACCGCGACCGCGGGCCGGAAATGCCGGATCGTCTCGAGCTGGAATGAGCTGGTCTCGAGAACCATCACGTCGAGCTCGTGGCTTTGCCGGACCGCAGTTGCAAACGGAAGACCGATGTTTCCACTGGCCATCGCGCGAACACCGCAGCCCTTGAGCATGGCGGTGGTCAGCTCGGTGGTCGTCGTCTTTCCGTTGGTGCCGGTGATTGCGACGCAGGGGCAGGAGCACTCGCGAAAGGCGAGTTCGATTTCGCCGATGATGGGAATGCCCTTCTGCTGCACATTGCGAACCAGCGGGACCACCGGGTCGATGCCGGGGCTGAGGACGCAGACGTCGTAGGGAGTCGGGTCGGTGTCGGCGACGGTGCCGATGAGCGTGCGAATGCCGGCGGCCTGGAGACGCGCCGCGCGTTCGCGCACGGCCGGCGTGTCGTTGCTGTCGGCGATCGTGACGGTGGACCCTTCCTCCTTGAGGAGGAGCGCCGCCGCTTCGCCGCTCGTGCCGAGGCCGAGCACGATGGAGGTTTTGCCGCTGTAAATCATCGGAGTTTCAAGGTGGCGAGGCCGAGCAGCGCGAAGAGGATCGACATGATCCAGAATCGGACGATCACGGTGCTCTCCTTCCAGCCGCTGAGTTCGAAGTGGTGATGGATCGGCGACATCTTGATGATCCGCTTTCCGGTGAGCTTGAAACTCGCCACCTGGAGAATGACGGACATCGCTTCGATGACGAACACGCCGCCGACGATGATGAGGAGCAGTTCCTGTTTCGTGCAGATCGCGACGGCGCCGAGCATGCCGCCGATGGCGAGGGAGCCGGTGTCGCCCATGAAGACGCGGGCGGGGTGGCAGTTCCACCACAAAAAGCCGAGGCAGGCGCCGGCGAGGGCCATGCAGAGGACGGTGAGTTCCCCCGCGGCGGGAACGTTCGGGATCTGAAGATAGCGGGCCGCGGGCGCGGTGGCGGCAACGTAGGAAAGCGCGCCATACGTGGCCGCGACCGTGGTGCTGCAGCCTGCCGCCAGTCCGTCGAGACCGTCGGTGAGATTCACGGCGTTCGACGTTCCGACGATGACGAACAGATAGAGCACCGAAACGAAGATGCCGAGGTTCAGCGGATCCTTGAAGAACGGCACGTAAAGCTCCTGCGCACGCTGCCAGAGATCCGCATCGCGGAAGAAGAAGAGGGTGAACCCGGCCGCGAGGACGCATTGCAACGCGAATTTCAGCCGGCTGCTGATGCCGGCGGAGTTCTTCTTCGCGACCTTGAGATAGTCGTCGTAGAAGCCGATGCCGCCCAGGAAGAGCGTAGCGATGAGGACCACCCACACGTAGGAGCTGGTCGGCCTTGCCCAGAGGATCGAAGAAATGACGACGGAGCCGAGAATCAGGATGCCACCCATCGTGGGAGTGCCCTTCTTCGCGCCATGCAGTTCGAAGAGTTTGTGCACTTCCTCCTTCGTGCGGATCGGTTGGCCGAACTTCAGCGAGATGAGTTTTCGGATGACGAAGTTTCCGAAGATCAGGCAGAGCAGGAACGACGTCACCGCAGCGCTGATGGAGCGGAACGTAATGTATTGAAACACGTTCAGCGCGGTGGCGATGTCGCCGCCGAGGTGGCTGCTGAGTTCGTAGAGGTAATACAGCATTCTAGGGGGTTCCGGTATTCGCCCCCGGCTCGCCGGCCAGGTGCTCTTCCATTTCCGCGAATGCGGAGATCACGTTTTCCATCCGCGCGGCGCGGCTGCCCTTCACAAGGACGAGGTCTCCTTCGCGCACGAGGTCGTGGAGGATGGCTGCCGCCTCGCGGGTGTCGGCGGGGGCAAAAATGTGGGACAAGCCGGCCGCACGCGCAGCCTCGCAGAGCGGTGCGGTTTCGGGCCCGACAGCGACAAGCGCATCGACGGTGGTGGCAGCCGCGGAACCGACGCGTCGGTATCCGGCGTCGGCATGTGCGCCAAGTTCCCCCATCCGGCCGAGAACGGCGATGCGACGACCGCCGGCGGGGATCGCGGCGAGCGTTTTGAGCGCGGCGTCGACGGAGTCCGGATTGGCGTTGTAGGTGTCGTCGAGGAAGCGAATGCCCCGGATCGATTTCTGTTCGAGACGTCCGCCGGTGAGTCGCGCGGCGGCGAGGCCCTCGACACATTCGTCGAGCGAAAGTCCGAAGTTCAGGCCCGCTGCGACCGCGAGAAGTGCGTTGCGCACCATGTGTTCGCCGGTGACCGGGATGCGGGCGGCGGCGGTTTCCCCGAATGCGTGAATGGTGAAGGAGGCTCCGGAGGCATCCAGCGAAATTCCGTCCGCGCGGATGTCGCCGTCGCGCAATCCGCAGGAGAGGACGCGGCGGTCGCTTGCGGTTTCCCGCAGATAGCCGGCGTAGTCGTCTTCTGCGGGCAGGATGATGGCGCCATCCGCATGCACGGCACGCGCGAGGTCGGCCTTCTCGTTTGCAATGCCATCCCGATGGCCGAAGAACTCGATGTGGGCGACGCCGATGTTCGTGAGGATGGCGGCATCGGGACGGGCGATTCGGGCGAGGGGGGCGATCTCGCCGGGATGATTCATTCCGATTTCCCAGACGGCAGCCTGATCGGACTGTGACGCGCTGAGAATCGTGAGCGGCAATCCGACGTGGTTGTTCAGATTTCCTTCGGTGCGTGTCACCTGGAGACGGCGGCCGAGGACGGCGGCCGTGAATTCCTTGGTGCTCGTCTTGCCGCTGCTGCCGGTGATGGCGACGACGCGAAGGGTGAGCCGGTCGCGCCATGCGGAGGCGAGGGTCTGCAATGCGGCAAGGGAATCGCCGACGCGAATGATCGGGGCGCCCGCCGGGAGGGCTGCCGTGGAGGGATCGCGATCGACGATCGCGGCGGCGGCACCGCGCGCGAATGCGTCGGCCACGAAGTCGTTGCCGTCGCAGCCTTCCCCC
>CALGTD010000115.1 GCA_937901895.1 uncultured Spartobacteria bacterium
CGCCGAAAACCCCGACAAACTCGAATCCCCCGCCCAACTCCTCGCCCGCATCCAATCCGCCCGTGAAGCTCGTTCCGGCTCCAAAGCGAAAAAGGTTCCTCCGCTCGTTCCATTTCCAGCCAGCGAGCTGGTAGGAAATTTTTCGCTGCCTTCCGAATGGGTGGTGCTGTCTTACGGCGATTTGTGCTCCGTAGTTCGGAACGGTATCTCGCAAAAACCGTCCGGAGATTCGGGATATAAAATCGCTCGCATAAGCGCGGTTCGCCCGATGGCGTTCGACTACGACGACTATCGATTCATCGACTGCGATGACTCGCTTGCCGCCGACTACACACTTGCCGTCGGTGACTTGGTTTTCACGCGCTACAACGGTGCACGGCGCTTTGTTGGAGTCTGCGCTCAGTTCAAGGGCCAAGAGCCCCGCCTCTATCCCGACAAACTGATTCGCACTCGGCCAGACCTCCCGATGCTCGATCCACGCTATCTGGAGTTCGCGTTGAACTGCGGTCTTTCGCGCGCGTGGCTGGAGACGAAAATTCGCACCACTGCCGGGCAGTCGGGAGTGTCCGGCGGAGATGTGAAAGCGATGCCCGTCCCGATCTGCTCCCTCCCCGAACAACAGGAAATCGTGCGCCTGCTGGACGAGCAGTTTGAGGCGATCGAGCGGAACGAGCGGGAGATCGACGCCGCGCTGAAGCGGAGCGAGGCCTTGCGGCAGGCTATCCTCAAAAAAGCCTTCACCGGCCAACTCGTCCCCCAAGACCCCGCCGACGAACCCGCCTCAGAACTCCTCAATCGTCTACGTAATAAACCTTTGTAGCTAATTCGGAACAGTAAACACCAGTATGATTACGCGGATCAATACACTACGAAGCGTGGGGCGGTTCATCCAACTCCACAGCCCGGCCGGTGGCGAACACGCGTTTGCTCAATTCAACGTCATATTGGCGAGCAATGCCGCCGGTAAGAGCACCCTTTGCGATGTCTTGAGGTCGCTAACGACAGGAAAGTCGGATTACATCCTGGGCCGGGCTCGCCTGGATGGCACAGGAGCGCCAGAGGTAATCATCTCATTGACGCAAGCCGGTCAAGTCAAAACGGCCCGTTTCCAGAACAACAACTGGATTGGTGCCGATAGACCCAAAATTCACATTTTTGATGACCGGTTTGTTGCAGACAATGTTCTCGTTGGGCATCACATCAACGTCGAGCAACGGCGCAATCTATATGGGCTCGTAATTGGTGATGAGGCCATAGCCCTCCAAGCGGCCGTCAACGATGCGGAAAGAGCGCTAAGCGAAGCCACCGAAACGGAACGTGCCGCGAAAGCGAGACTTGAGAGTCTCATTCCACAGGGATTCACCATCGATAGTTTCCGGACGATAACGCAAATTGAAGACGTGGATGCGCGGATTGCCACTGCCCGCTCCACTCTTGAGGCTGCAACACAAGCGAAGCGTCGCGCGGATGCAATCCGACAGCGAAGAGCCATGTCTCCCATTCCAGTAAGCGCGATTCCAGCGAATTTGGAGGCAACGCTTTCATCAACCCTTACTGATGCCGCTGTTGCGGCGGAGCAGATAATCAGGAATCACTTGGCCACGCACACGCGAGGATTGCAGATCGAGTGGGTGGCTCAAGGCCATCGTGCGGCAACTCACCAAGCTTGTCCTCATTGCGGTCAGAACATGGAAGGGTTGGAAATTCTTGCTGCCTACAACGCCTACTTTTCAGGGGAACTACAGCGGCAAGAGCGAGCGCGGGCAGAATTGACGGATTCCATTGAACGTCGTTGGGGAGACTCCGTTCGGTTTCAAATTCTCGAAATATTCACCGCGCACGAAACAGAGCGCGACTGGTGGAAAGCGGCCGCAGGGTTTGAATTCGAGCTCCCTCCAAGCCCGCCGCTTGAAACTGTGCTCAGCGCGCACCAGGCAGTTTATCGGGTTCTCGTCGATGCGCTTTCTCGCAAAAACGCTTCTCCGAGTATAGTTGTTGCATTTACTGAAGGAGAACGTGCGGCCCTCGAAAACTGGGCACAAATTTCGGAATCCCTATCAGCCTACAATGCACAGCTCGCGGAATTAAACAGGACATTGGAACGGAGGAAGGGTGAGGTAGAGAACCTTGATCTACGCCTGCTTCAGGAAGAACTCACCCAATTGGAAGCCGCACGCCGTCGCCATGAACAAGCTGTAGTTGATGCCTACCTTGCATACGATCGCGCTGCTTCAGCTAAAACTGAAGCGCAGCGAAATAAGCAAAGGGCCAACGAGAGACTAAGGGAACAAACGAATGCCATGTTCGCGGAATATGGTGCACGAATCAATGAGCTGCTCCGCCTCTTTGCTGCGAATTTCCGACTGGTGGCTGGTGGCACAAACGAAAGCTACGTTTCTTTCACAGGAGGATCCCCCTCGGGACAGCTCGCAGTCGAGATTTTGGGGCGAAGAATTTCCACGACGCCGGCTGACGCTGCGGATCCGTCCCGGCCATCGCTGGCCAACACGCTTAGCGGAGGCGACAGAAGTGCGCTAGCGTTAGCTTTCTTCCTGGCAAAGGTAGAGCGAGAACCCCAGCTGGCAGATTCTATCGTCGTCTTTGATGACCCGTTTCACAGTCAAGACCGCTCGCGGCAACGTCGCACCATTGAGCAGATCACCAATCTAGCGATGCGGTCCAAACAGTGTTTCGTGCTCTCACACGACATCGACTTCGCACGGGCCGTGGCGCCAGCCCACGGCTTTGTCGTTCGCACTTTTTGTTTAGATCCTCTCGCCAATCAAACAGTGCTTGAATGCAAGGAACTGCCTATGCCCCCTAGTAGAGCTTACGAGCAGAAGTATATCCTATTGACCGAGTTTATTCGTAATCCCGAGGCATATACAGGGCAGCTGCACGCAATCGCCGGAACACTTCGAACGATATTAGAAGAATACCTACAACTCAAGTTTCCGTGCCGTTGGGAAACTGGCGTTGATTGGCTCGGGATAATGATTGCCAAGATTCGGTCTGCTACCGGCACCGATGTGCTTGTTTCATGCCAAGGACTGGTCCCCGCACTCTCCCAGGTAAACGATTATAGTCAGCGCTTTCATCATCGTAGCACAGGCGCGACGGCTGACGTGCCAGATGTCCGTGAGCTCCTGACCTACGCTGAACAAACGCTCTCAATTATTCATCAATGACCACCGACAGCATCATCTCCAAAGTCTGGTCCTTCTGCCACACGCTGCGCGATGACGGCGTGGGCTACGGCGACTATCTTGAACAACTCACCTACCTCATCTTCCTCAAGATGGCGGACGAGTATTCGAAACCGCCGCACAACCGGA
>CALGTD010000116.1 GCA_937901895.1 uncultured Spartobacteria bacterium
AAGCGATCGCTCGATCCGCCGGATGTCGATCAGGTCGCTGCCTATGCCGACGATCATCCGTTCACCCGCTTCGCTTCGCTGACGCTGGCATTCTCGCGCAGCTGCGAGATGAGCCGGCTCAGATGCTTCAGGTCCCACACTTCGAGGTCGAACACCATTTCGGTAAAGTCCGGCGCGGTGCGCACCATGGACAGGTTATGAATGTTGGCATCGTTGGTGGCGATGACCTGCGCAATGTTCGCCAGAGAACCCGGCTCATTGATGGCAGTGACCGTGATCCGAGCCGGGAATCGCTCCTTCATGTCCTCGTCGATGTCCCAGCGCACGTCGATCCAGCGCTCGGGCTGATCGTCGATCCGGTCGACTCCGGACTGACCTACGCCGGCGATCCCTTTGCTTTTCGCGATTTGGACGGCACGCCGTGCCTGGCCTACACCACCGCCAACGGCACCCGTGGCTTCGTCGACTGGACACTCATCGACGGACGCATTCTCCGCTCCACCACGAAAAGCTTCGCGGGCCCCTGGCGGAAAGAGCCGCTCACGCTCTACGACAACTATCCCCGCCGCGAAGGCAGCGACGGTCGCATGATCGGCATCCGCATCTATCCCCGGCGCGCCACAAACGACTACCTTCTTCTCTGGCAACACGGCCAGAGAGACATCGCCGTGCGCGGCGCGGTCATTCCCCGTCTCGACGTGAAACTCACGCACCAGCAGATCAACCAAGCTCCGATTCTCGTGCGCAATCAGGAGGAAGGCGGCGGCGGGTTCCAGCGCGGCGACAAGGGTTATCTGTCCACCTGGCAGATTCCGTCGGTCAATGATCCCACGAGTCTCCAGCGACTCTACGAATTCGATCTCACCGACCCCTTGAATCCGGAAAAATGGCGCGTCATGCCCGGTTCATGGGGCTTCAACGACGGCACGCATGGGATCGAGGACGGCGGAGCCACCGCGGACTCATGGTCGATGTCGATGATCGGTGACGAACTTTGGTCGACTCTCGTGGTGTGGAGCGTGAGCGAACAGAAAAATTCCATTCTCGCCTGTCACGTGCCGTGGGACCAACGGCAGGGCGATACCTTCCGCTACGGCGGCATCCGCGTGCCGGCGTTCAGCGAAATCACGCCGACGATCGAGTATGCCGTCGGCGAATACGGCAGCCTGACGCTTGAATTCACGAGCCAGGGAGAACGAGCGCACGCTTACGTGCTCCTCGCGCCTTCCGCCAAATCGGGACGGGCGGGAGCGGTCGGTTTGGAACTATCCGATGAGGGCGCCCAACTCGTGGCCTATGCCGACGACGAAACGGCGACAGCACTCACGTCGCGCCAAGGGCCGAAATGGACCGCCGACCAAACCTTCAAGCTCAAGCTTCAACGGAGTCGCGATCTCATCCGCGCCTGGGTCGACGGCATCGAAGTCGGCACGGCGAATCTCCGCAAAGCACCGCAGCACGCCCGACTAACCGACCCGGTATGCTTCAAACTCTACGGATCCCAAGGCGCGTTATATACAATCAAGGATGCCGTGCTTGTGGACGGCCCGGACTCCGATTGATCGCTCCATGCGAAGACCGCTCCCGTAATTAAATGAAACGCCTCCCCAATCCCTCTATCGCCACCATCCGTGGGCGGGAAACGCCTCCCATCCTCAATCGCTTTTTTGCCATCGGTTTGTTCGCGTTGTTCTCAGTCGCCACCACGTCCGTGGCGACCACGATCGGCACCGGAACGACTTCGGGCGCACCCGTCGAGCAGCCCCGATGGACGACGTCGAGCCGGCTGATCAAGCTCGGCGAATCCATCGAATTCCAATTTGAGGCTCCTCCGGGAGCCGAAGCCGGCCAGTTGAAGCTGTATCCTCGCTACCTCGAGCAGGCCAACCCCGGCGATCAGTTCGAAGCAGGCGGCGATCTCCAGTGGTTATCCCAACTGCCGTCGGAACGGATCCCCCTCGCCTTCGCCAAGGGTCGCGCTTCAGTGACACTCGTTCCGAAGCAAACGGGAAACTATATGGCGGAATGGCGGATCGGAAACGAAGTCTATTACCGCTATTTTGCGGTCATAGACGACTCCTATATCGTTCTTGCATTTTCCACCTTCGGCCACCTGGCGCCCGATCCCGATTTTCACGGCACGGGCATCCCCCTGGATTATCGGCTTCCGATCGAACAGTTCACTCCCGATGACCCCATGGGGGCCAAGCTGCTGGACTATAATCGCAGGTTCGGCGAACTCGTGGTGCCGCTGCTGCCCGACATGCCCGGGGCCACTCACGACGAGCTCGTGAGCGCCTATGGAAAAGGCTTGGCGAAGGCTCGCGCACTCCTGCCCGATCCGCTCGACCATCGCGCCATCCGCGTGGAAATGCGCCACAATGAAGACCCGGGATATCCGCGCGCATTTGCGGCGCTCGGCATCAACAACCACTGCGGTCTGGTCGAGGCCAACTGCATGCCGTGGCTCGGCATGCCGGAGTTCCCCTACTATTCATCCCCGGAAGACAGTCGGCGGGTAAACCAGGGACCCGGCGGAGAGATCGTCGCTCAACAATGGGATTTCTGCGGCGGGTTTCATTTTCTCGGACCGGCCGACTGGCACTATGCCGCCGGCGAAGGAAATTTCGATGCTACGGTCACCTGCCTGCGGGACGGCCTCGATGAACTCCGCAACCTCACCGAGATGAACGGGCGGCCGGCGATCGTCACCCCGCTCTATGGGGGCACCGATCGAGCTTGGGGCGACAACCCCAATCCGCTGTTCTATGCCGGCGATCACGAAGCGCCGATGCTGGCCTTTGCCAGACGCTATCAGCGCCTGGTCGCGTTCGAACTGACGAAAAGTTACAAGTTGGCATTCACCCGGTCGATCGACTTTACCGATTATTTCCGTCGTCACTACAAGGAGACGCCTCGCACCGTGTTTTCGAGCCGGAGCAATCATTTGCTCTACGACGCCTGGTGGACTCAAGGCGCCCTCAACCACTACGGCGTTCTATATACGCCCGATCGTATTCCATGGAGCACACGCCTCTCGACCGTGCAGAAGATGCGTCAGACGCCGATCTCCCCTCACATCGCCGAGGCACTGCCGTTCAAGGATGCGCTTTCAACCGAGTTCATCCTCATCGAGGAGCAGAAGCGCCAGGTTCGTTTCGAGCGCGAGAGTCCCAACCCGATCTGGTGGTTTGACTACACCCGGCGCGAATCCACCGCGAAAGGCAGCGTGCTGAACCCGACCGTCATCCCTGACGTCCAAGTCCGGCGCCATCAGAATTACGACCCCGTCGTCGGTCTCACGCTCACCCTGGCCATGAAGACGGAAGCCACCTTTCCCGGCTATGCACTCGCTCTGTGGAACGTGCCGGTCGCCTACGAATCCGCGCCGGCGGACATCGACACCGGCGGCCTCCCTTTCACGCTCGTTCGCAATACCGCCGACGAAACCCACCTGGTCGTCGAATTCGACCTGAAGCCTAACGCCATCGTAAAGATCGTGCTGCGCCGGCCCCGGGCCACGCGTTGGGACTTGTAACGATCTCGATCAATCCTGCGCGGCCGCATCGCCCCCGATGGCGCCGCGACGGTGATCAATCCGGATGGCGTGCACCTCACGCCCGCCGCCAATCGCCTCGTCGTCGACCACGTGCCCGTCTTCCTGCGCGAG